>VGEV01000100.1 GCA_016869175.1 Alphaproteobacteria bacterium | reverse complement strand
CCTTCGCCAGCCGCTCCAGCGGGTCCCCCGCCGCCGACAGCCACGCCAGCCGCTCGTCCGTGTCGAAGAAACCAGCCTGTCCCGCCATCCCCGCCTCCGGCCATCGCCAGAGGTCAGAGAATCAACCCGCGACCCTCAACGCCAGAGGTTTTCGAGGTGCCCAACCGTTTCGCGCCCGGCGCGCGCGATGCGGGCGACCGTGGGCATGTAGTGTTCTTTCAGCCGGGGCAGCGGCATCACGGTGTCATAGCCCGCCACCCGGCGGATCGGCGCCAGCAACGCCGTCAGCGCTCGCTCCGCCAGGCGCGCCGCGAGTTCGCCACCCAAGCCTCCGGTCAGCGCAGCCTCGTGGACGATCACGGCGCGGCCCGTCTTGCGCACCGATTCCACCACCGTCGCCTCGTCCAGTGGCCTCAGGGTGGCCAGGTCGATCACCTCGGCCGCGATGCCTTCGCGCGCCAGGTCGGCCGCCGCCGCCAGCGTCTCCTTCACCATGGCGCCCCAGGTGATGAAGCTGAGATCCGTGCCCGGCCGCAGTACGAAGGCGCGATCGAGCGGCAGCGCCACGCCGTCGTCGCTAACTTCCTCCCGCAGGGCCCGGTAGAGCCGCTTCGGTTTCAGGAACACGACCGGATCGGGGTCGCGGATCGCCGCCAACAGCAGGCCATAGGCCCTGGCCGGCGAGGAGGGAATGACCACGCGAATACCGGGGATGTGGGCCAGCATGGCCCCCGCGCTCTCCGAATGGTGCTCGGGCGCGTGAATGCCGCCACCAAAGGGTGCGCGCAGCACCATCGGGCAGGAGAGCCGCCCGCGCGTCCGCGTACGCAGGCGGCCGGCGTGGTTTACCAACTGGTCGATCGCCGGATAGATGAAGCCCATGAACTGGATCTCGGCGATAGGCCGCATCCCGGCCGCGGCCAGGCCAACGGCGATGCCCGCGATTACGGCTTCTGACAAGGGGGTGTCGCAGACCCGCCCGCTGCCGAAGCGCTGCACCAGGCCGTCGGTCGCGCGGAACACGCCGCCGTCGATGCCGACGTCCTCGCCGAACAGCACCACGCTCGGATCGTCCGCCAAGGCACGGCCCAGCGCCAGCCTGACCGCTTCGACTAGGGTCAGTTCAGGCATCGCCCGCCTCCGCCAAGGCACCGGCCCGCTGCTGCCGCAATTCAAGCGGTGGCTCGGCATAGGTGAAGTCGAAGATCGCGGAAAGCGGCTCTGGCTTGCTTTCCAGATAAGCGGCCGCGGCTGCCTCGACCTGTTGTCGCGCCTCCGCCAGCAGCGCTTCCTCCTCGGTTCTGCCCCAGGCACCGATCTGGGCAAGATAGGCGCGCAGCCGCCAGACCGGTTCCTCGCGCCAATGCGGCCTTACCTCGCTATCCTCGCGATAGCGCCGGGCATCGTCGGCAGTGGTGTGGTCGGCCAGGCGATAGGTCAGCGCCTCGATCAGCGTGCCGCCTTCGTCGGCGCGGGCGCGCGCCAAGGCGCGGGCGACGGCCTCGTGCACCGCGATCACGTCGTTGCCGTCGACCTGTTCGCCCGGCAGACCTGCCGCCAGCGCCTTCTGCGCCAAAGTCGCCGCCGCCGTCTGTTCCCCGCGCGGCACGTAGATCGCCCACTGGTTGTTGGCGATGACGAAGACCGCAGGCAGCCGTTAGACGCCGACCAGATTGAGTGCCTCGTAGAAATCTCCCTTCGAGGTGGCGCCATCGCCGCCGATGGCCAGCGCCACGCGTGGTTCGCGCCGCAGCCGCATGGCCAACGCCACGCCCGCCGCATGCGGGAATTGGCTGGCGACCGGAATGCAGGCCGGAAAATCCTGCCTCGGACCGGCGAAGGCGCTGCCGCGTTCGTCGCCGCCCCAACAGAGCAGCAGTTCCGTCATGGCGACGCCGCGCCACAATTGCGCCGCATGATCGCGGAAGGAGGGCAGCAGCACGTCCTCGCTCCGCATGGCGCTGGCCAGGCCTGCGCCGATCGCCTCCTGCCCCAGCGAACTGGCATAGGTGCCAGGCGGCCGGTGCGCTGCAGCGCCACCGCCTTCTCGTCGAATAGCCGCGTCGCGACCATGACGCGGTAGAGACGCTGCAAGAACTGGCGATCCGCCGCGAACGGCGGCAACTCGCCGAGCGGCCGGCCTTCGGCGTCAAGGAAGGCGCGATAGGTGATGGCAAAGCGCTCGGCTATCCGCTGCATCGGTCCATGCTCCAGACGCCGCAGCCGGCGGTCTTGATTTCCATGCTGCGACTTGCAGGTTGGCCGGGCTCTGATCGCGATCAAGTCGCACCCAGCCGCTGATCCGGCCGACCCGAATTGCCGGGCGTGCCCGATTGCGCTGGGTCGAACGCCGGTCTGACGGCCTTGGCTGACCCTTGGCCGCCGCCGACGCGGCGGCTGCCGACACTCGCACGCAGAGACCGCCGACGCCGGATTGGTGCATACTGCGCGTCGATCGCGCCACGACCGAGTGGGGGACGGCGATGTCGGGAAAACCTTTGGCGGTGCAATTGGGCGAATTCGCCAGCCGCCTGCGCTTCGAGGATCTGCCGGCGGCCGTGGTCGACAAGGCCAAGGCGGTGGTCAACCACGCCCTGACAGTGGCGATGACCTCGACCGACGTGCCGTCGGTCGTGGCGGCCCGCCGCGCGGTACTGGCGGCCGAGCGGTTGGGACCCGGCAACATCGGTCCCGGCCAGGGTGCGACCCTCTGGGTCACGGGCGAGCGGGCCACCCGGGTCGGCACGGTGTTCGCCAACGCGGTCGCCATCGCCGTCAACAACCAGTGCGACTCCTACCACATGCTGACGCATCCGGGCGTGCTGATCGTGCCCGCCGCTCTGGCCACCGCCGAGGGCCAGGGCTGCGACGGGCGCCAGTTGCTGACCGCGATTGTCGCCGGCTACGAAGTGCAGTGCCGCTGCTCGCGCGACTTCATTCCGTCGACCCCGGCGCGCGGTTTCCGGGCCAGCCCGGTCTATGGCCTGCTTGGCTGCGCCGCGGCGACGGCCAAGCTGTTGGGTCTCGACGGCGGACAGACCGCGCATGCCATTGCTCTAGCCGCTAGCTTTGCCGGCAGCCTGATCGAGGGCCAGCGCACCGGCGCGCGCGATTCCCACTTCGCCGAAGGCCAGGCGGCTCGCACCGGCATGTGGGCCGCCAGTCTGGCGGCCGAGGGCTTCCAGGGGGCGCCGACCGCGCTGGAAGGCGACGGCGGCTTCTACAACGCTTTCACCGGCAACAATCGCGGTGAGCTCAGCTACACCTTCACCGGGCCGCCTAGGGCGGCGCTGTCGGACATCGTCGCCGAGTTGGGCAGCCGGTGGGAAATCCTGGACGTCAAGTTCAAGATCTATCCCACGCCCGGCTTCAACCAGCCGGTCGTCTGGCTGGCGCACGAGATGGTGGCCGAGCACGGCCTGGCGCCCGACGCGGTCGAGAGCGCCGTGCTGGAGATGAACTATCTGGAGACGCTCTACCCCTCGCCGCGCTTCCCGCAGGCCCCGGCGGCGGACGGCAGCCGGTTTGGCCACACCAATTTCATCCTTGCCTACACCCTGGTGATCGGCGATTACCCGGTGCTCGATCGCAATATCGAACATGCGGGCGATGCCGGCGCGGCGCTGCCGCCGGACCGGGCCCGGCTGGTGGCGGAGCTCAGCCGACGGGTGGAGATCGTGGGCGCGGTCGGGCGCAATTGCTTCGCGCCGCGCCTCAGCCTGACGCTGCGCGACGGCCGTCGCCTGCGCAAGGAATACGATGGCCGCGAGCTGATGTGGGATTTCGCCAAGGACGCGCGGATCCTGCGGCGCTTCATGCCGGGATTGCCGATCCCGGCCGAGCGCTATGACCGCCTGGTCGGCGCCGTCGCCGGCCTCAACCGAGCGGCCTCGGTGGACGACCTGCCGCGGTTGATGCTGCGTCAAGGCTAGGCCGACGGAGGCCGTGGCCCTCCACCCCTGGGAAGGCGTAGAGTGCCGGCATGCCAAAGCCATCGCCCTCGCCCGACCCGCCCGACACCGCCGTCTTCGACCGCGTCGAAAGCGGTGTCCGCAGTTATTGCCGGCTGTTCCCGCGCAAGTTCGTGCGCGGCCGCGGCGCCTGGCTCTACGACGCGGCGGGCGGCGCCTATCTCGACTTCCTGTCCGCCTGCGGCTCGCTGAACTACGGCCACAACCACCCGGTGCTCAAGGCAGCCCTGCTCGACTATCTCGAGCAGGATGGCCTGGCCATCGGCCTCGACCTCCACACGGAAGCGAAGGAACGTTTCCTGGCGGAGTTCGAACGCAGCATCCTGCGGCCGCGCGGCCTGGACTATCGGCTCATGTGCACCGGCCCGACCGGGGCCAACTCCGTCGAGGCGGCGCTCAAGCTGGCGCGCAAGGTAACCGGCCGGCACAACGTGATCGCATTTACCAACGGCTTTCACGGCATGTCGCTGGGCGCGCTGGCGGCGACCGGCGACCGTACCAAGCGCGAGGGGGCGGCCTTGCCGCTGGGCGGCATCACGCGCGAGGGCTTCGAAGGCTATTACGGGCCCGCGATCGACACCGCCGCCCTGCTGGAACGGCGCTTGGCCGACCCGTCATCCGGTCTCGACAAGCCGGCGGCGATCCTGCTGGAAACGGTGCAGGGCGAAGGCGGCGTCAACGCCGCCTCGGCCGCCTGGGCTGGCCGCATTGCCCAGCTGGCGCGGGCCGAAGGCGCGCTGCTGATCGTCGACGAGATCCAGACCGGCTGCGGCCGCACAGGCCGCTTCTTCGGCTTCGAGGAACTGGGGCTCAAGCCCGATATCGTCACGCTGGCCAAATCGCTGTCCGGCCTGGGCCTGCCGTTCGCCGCCACGCTGTTCCGCCCCGAGCTCGACATCTTCATGCCGGGCCAACACAACGGTACCTTCCGCGGCAATTGCCATGCCTTCGTTACCGGCGAGGCCGCCTTGCGTCAGTTCTGGCGCGACGATGGGCTGGAGCGGGAGGTGGCGCGCAAGGGCGCCCTGCTGGCGGCACGGCTGGCGGCGATGGCGGCCGCCCATCGGCCGTTCGTGCGGCGCGCCAAGGGTCGCGGCATGCTTCAAGGCATCGAGTTGAGTTCCGGCGCCCTGGCCGCCCAGGTGATCCGCCTGGCGTTCGCGCGCGGTCTGGTGATCGAGGGCAGCGGCCCGCATGACGAGGTGCTGAAGGTGATGGCGCCGCTGGTGATCGGCGAGGACGAACTCATGGCCGGCCTCGACATCCTGCAAGGCGCGCTGGAAGAAGTTCTGGTGCGCCAACGCCGGGTCGCCGTCGAGTAACCGCTCAGGCGTCGCCGTCCAGCGCGCGCAGGCGCTCAAGCGCGATCGGTCCGCGCAGCTGGGCGAGGGCGGCCGGGCCATAGCTGCCCGCGTAGCCGTGCCCTTCGCGCCGGAAAGCTTGCGGCAACGCGCGCCAAGGCAGCCGAGGGTGGCGATGGTGCACGCCATGCAGATTGAAATGCAGCAGCAACCAGGCAAACGGCCGCGGCAGCCGCAAGTTGCGGGCATGCGAGACCTGATCGGTCCGGGTGCCGTAGTGATAGATGTAGTCGAGAAAGGAGATGCAGGCGGCGCGGCCGGCGAGAAGGCAAAGCGCAAGCCACCAATAGGCGCCATAGCCGTATAGGCTCGCCGCCAGCCACAGGCCGATCGCCGCGCCATCGAAACGGATCTCGCGGATTGCCTGCGGCCGCATGAGGTGCAGGGCGGCAAGCGCGGCGAAGCTCTCGGGTGCGAGATAGCGCCGCCTCGCCCAAACGAGCCAGCGTCGGCGCAGGATGAACGCCAGCGGGCTCAGGATCTGTGACAGATAGAGGCCCAGCAGAAGCTGATAATAGTAGCCCAGCGCGGCCGCGGCGCGGGCGGCGCGGGCGGGATCGTATGCCTCCGGCCGGTCGAGTGCGGTGCGATTGAAACGGTGATGCAGCAGGTGGCCGACGGCAAGGATGCGCCAAGGCGCACCGAACAGGATGGCAAGGCCGCGCCCGGCCAGGCGATTGAACCGCGCCGCCGGATGGAAGCTGCCATGGATGGTTTCATGCAACAGCGACCAGAGCGGATTATTCAGCGCGGCGAGCGGCAGCAGGCTCAGCGCCCACCAGGGACTTGCCGGCAGAATCCACAACGGCAGGATGAAAAACTGGTAGAGATGGATGGCGAGATGCGCAAGGCCAAGGGCAAGATTGATCGGCACGGGCGGATCCGGGACGTTTGCTGGCGGCCGGTCGGCACGCCGGACGGCGGCGGCCGAGACCGGCGACCGGAACCTTAGGGGAAAGCGATGGACCTGTCTCCGGTTCTGCGGCTGCTTGCCAAGCGGCGGCTGGCGAAGCTGCAACGCATCGACCCGGTGGCGACCCAGGAGCGGACCCTGCTCGGATTGGTCGGACGGGCGCGCGATACGCGCTTCGGACGCGATCACGACTTCGCCCGCATCCGTTCGGTGGCGGATTTCCAAGCGCGCGTGCCGTTGCGCCAGTTCGAGGATTTCTGGACCGACTACTTCAAGGCGCTCTGGCCGCTCCTGGACAACGTGAGCTGGCCCGGCCGGATCCCGTTCTTCGCCAAGACCTCGGGCACGACGACCGGCCGCACCAAGTACATCCCGATCACCCGCGAGATCATCAAGTCGAACGAGCGTACCGGCTTCGACCTGATGAGCTTTCACCTGGCACAGCACCCGCGCAGCCGGCCGTTGGCCGGCCGCTCGTTCATCGTCGCCGGCTCGACCGCCTTGGAGGAAGTGGCGCCCGGAGTCTTTGCCGGCGACGTCAGTGGCATCAACACCAAGCTGACGCCCTTCTGGGTCAGACCGAACATCTATCCCACCGCGGATCTGGCGCTGATCTCCGGCTGGGACGAGAAGCTCGACAAACTGGCCAGGGGCGCGCTCGACCTGCGCATCAGCATGATGTCGGGCATGTGCAATTGGCTATTGGTGATGCTGGACCGCATCGCCGAGTTGAAGGCCGAACGGGGTCTGCGCGCCGGCCCGACGCTGCCGGACCTGCAACTCCTCATTCACGGCGGCGTGCCGATGGAGCTTTATCGCGAGCGCCTGATGGCGCATCTGGGCGGCGCGCCGGTCGAGGCGCGCGAACTCTATCCGACCAGCGAGGGCTTCATCGCCTGCGCCGATCGCGGCCCGGGCGAGGGTCTGCGGATGATGCTGGACAACGACCTGTTCCTGGAACTCGTGCCACTGGCCGAGATCGAGAGCAAGACGCCGACCCGGCACTGGGCGGCCACCATCCAGCCCGACATTGACTATGCCTTGGTGCTGTCGAACAACGCCGGCCTGTTCGGCTATGTGCTGGGCGATGTCGTGCGGTTCCTCGACACCGCGCCGCCGCGCTTCCTGATCATGGGGCGGATCGCACAGAAGCTGTCGCCGTTTGGCGAGCACCTGATCGGCGCCGAGATCGAGCAGGCGGTGCAGAGCGCGGCGCGCGAACTGGGCTTCGCCGTCGCCGAATACACGGTCGGTCCGGTGTTGCCCGCAACGGCGGGCGGCCGCGGCTATCATGTCTATATCATGGAGACGAGCGATACCGTGCCGGCACAGGCCGTGGCGCACCACCTGGACCGGGTGCTGCGCGAGGAGAACTACGACTACGAATGCCAACGCGCCGGCGACAAGGGCGTGCTGCGGCCGGTCGTCCACTTCGTCGCGCCCGGCACCTTCGCCGGCTGGATGCGCGCCAAGAACAAGCTGGGCGGGCAGAACAAGGTGCCGCGCATCACGGCCAAGGCGGTGCCGTTCGCCCAGATGGCGGCGGAACTGGGTGTCGCCGTCGCCACCGCCGCCCGAAGCGAGCATGTCCCCGTCGGCCAGTGACGGCGCCAGGCGCGTATTGGTGACGGGCGGGGCGGGCTTCGTCGGCGGTCACCTCGTGCGATTGCTGGCGACGCGCGGCCACGAGGTTACCGTGTTCGACCTGTCCTCGCCGCCGGCGGCCGACCCGCGCGCCCGTTACGTTCAAGGCTCGATCCTGGACCGCGCGGCTTTGCGGCGGGCGCTGGACGGTGTCGACTGGGTGTTCCATCTGGCGGCCAACCCCAATCTGTGGGCGGCCGACGACGACGAGTTCTTTCGCGTCAATCACGCCGGAACCAAGACCGTGCTGGAGGAAGCGACGCTGGCCGGTGCCAAGCGCATCGTCCACACCTCGACCGAGTCGATCCTGGTGTCGCGGCTGCGCGAGCGCAACGCGGGCCTGGTCGACGAAACCGTCGAGCGCAGGTTGGATGACATGTGCGGTCGCTATTGCCAGTCGAAGCTGCTGGCCGAACAGGAAGCCTTGCGGGCGGCGGCGGCTGGCGCGCCGGTCGTCGTCGTCAATCCGACCATGCCGATCGGCGAGGAGGACCATCGCCTGACCCCGCCCACGCGCATGCTGCTGGACTTCCTGCGCGGCCGAAACCCGGCCTATCTCGAATTTGCGTTCAACCTCGTCGATGTGCGCGACGTGGCACTGGGCCACTTGCTGGCGGCCGAGCGCGGTCGGGTCGGCCAGCGCTACATTCTGGGCGGCGTCAATGTGACGCTGTCGCAGTTGCTGGCCATGCTGCGCGAACTGACCGGCCGGCCCATGCCGACCGTCCGCATTCCCTATGCCGTGGCCTGGACGGTCGCCGCCATCGCCCAAGCGCTGGCGGATCACGTGACCGGCAAGCCGCCGATGGCGACCTTGACAGGGATCCGGTTGGCGGGAGCCGGCCTGCGCATCGACGGCGGCAAGGCGGCGCGCGAGCTGGGCTATGTCGCCGGCCCGCTCGGCGAAGCCGTGCGCCGGGCCGTCGCCTGGCTCGTCGCGGCAAAGCATCTGCAGCTCGAACCGAACGGGGGAACGCCATGAAAGTCGGACCGGCCATCGCCGAGATCCTCAAGCGCGAAGGCATCGAAATCGTCATCGGCTATCCGGTCAACCACATCCTGGAGCACGCCGCCGAGGCCGATATCCGGCCCATCGTCGTGCGGCAGGAACGGGTCGGTCTGCACATGGCGGACGCGATTTCCCGGCTGACCCGGCGCAAGCGGCTTGGCGTCTTTGTCATGCAATACGGGCCCGGGGCCGAGAATGCCTATGGCGGCGTGGCGCAGGCCTATGGCGAGTCGGTGCCGGTCCTGGTCATGCCGATGGGCTATCCCCGGCGGCTCGCGCATGTGCCGCCCAATTTCAACTCGACCATCGCCATGGCGCATGTCGCCAAGCATGCCGAGCCGCTGTCGCAGGGTCGCGAATTGCCGAACGTCATGCGCCGCGCCTTCGCCGCCTTGCGCAACGGCCGCGGCCGCCCGGTAGTGATCGAGGTGCCCGCCGACGTGTTCGCCGAGGAAGTGGGCGACAGCCTCGACTACACGCCCAGCTTCGCCGCCCGCTCCGCGCCGGACCCGCAGGCCGTGCGCGAGGTGGCGCGCCTGCTGGTCGCGGCGAAACGGCCGGTGCTCTATGCGGGCCAGGGCGTGCACTGGGCGGAGGCCTATGACGAACTGCGCGCCCTGGCCGAGCTCTTGGCCATCCCGGTCACCACCAGCCTGCAGGGCAAGAGCTGCTTCGACGAAACCCATCCGTTGGCGCTGGGCTCGGGCGGCCGGGCCTACGGCAAGCCGGTGCGCGGCTTCCTCGACGCCGCCGACCTGATCCTCGGCATCGGCTGCAGCTTCACCGAGACCAATTTCGCCATCGCCATGCCCAAGGGCAAGACCATCGTGCATGCGACGCTGGATCCGGCCGACCTCAACAAGGATGTCGCGGCCAGCCACGCGCTGGTGGGCGATGCCAAGCTGACCCTGGCCGCGCTGCGGGACGCCGCCCGCGCGCTGACCGGCGGCAAGCCGCGCGATGGTAAGGCCGTCGCCGCCGAGATCGCCCGGCTCGAGGCCGAATGGATGGCCGACTGGCGTCCGCGGCAGACCTCGGCCGAGACGCCGCTCAATCCCTACCGCGTGCTGGCGGAACTCCACCGCACGGTCGATGTCGCCAATACCATCATCACGCACGACGCCGGCAGCCCGCGCGACCAGCTCTCGCCCTTCTGGAAGACCACGGCGCCCCTCAGCTACATCGGCTGGGGCAAGACGACCCAACTTGGCTATGGCCTCGGCCTGGCGATGGGCGCGAAGCTCGCCTGCCCGGACAAGCTTTGCATCAATGTCTGGGGCGACGCCGCGATCGGCTTCACCGGCATGGATTTCGAGACCGCGGTGCGCGAACGCATTCCGATCCTGTCGGTGCTGCTCAACAACTTCTCCATGGCGATCGAGTTGCCGGTCATGAAGGTGGCGACGGAGAAGTATCGTGCGACGGACATTTCGGGCGACTACGCGGCGATGGCGCGGGCCTTTGGCGGACATGGCGAGAGGGTGACCCGACCGGAAGAGATCGTGCCGGCGATCCGGCGAGCCATCGCCGAAACCAAGGCGGGCAAGCCAGCCCTGCTCGAATTCATCACGGCCAAGGAACTGGCGGTGTCGCGCCCATAGCGGCCGATCAGGCGTTCAGCAGGTGCCTGGCGGCGACGGCCGGCAAGGTGGGCGGCAGCAACCCCTCCTCGATCGCCTTGATCTGCATGGCCAGATATTTCGAATAGATGCGCACATGCGGCAGCCCGCCGGCGGTGAACCAGAGCCCCGGCTGCGCCGTGCGCCGCCACATGTTGCGTTGCTCGCCGCCCTCGTCGAAGCCCCAAACGACGCCGATCCGCTCGGCGATCTCCTCGCCCAGGCACTGCCGCACCACATCCTGCTGGTTCTTGTAGCCGGTCGCCGTTACCAGCAGTTCCGCCGCATGCACCCTGCCGTCCTTGAGCCGCACGCCCTGCGGCACGAAGCGGTCGATGTCGGCATATTGGATGAGGCCGATCTTGCCCTCGACGATCAGGTCCGAGCAGCCGACGTTGAAGTAGTAGCCGCCGCCGCGCCGCAGATATTTCATCTGATAGCCGGTGCCGTCGGGCGGCCCGTTGTCCAGGCGGAAGCCGCGCGCCGCGAGCCCGTCCAACAGCTTCCCGTCGGCCTGCTGCATAGCCCTGGCGGCGATCTGATAGCCCTTGACCAGCACCGGGTAGGGCACCGCCGTGGCGATCAGGTCGCAATCCTCCAACGGCGGCCCCTCCTTGTAGAGGTCGTAAACCGCCTGTGCGGTGTCCAGGTTGACGATCAGCGTGGTGTCGCGCTGGATCATGGTAACCTGGGCGCCGCTCGCGTGCAGATCCTGCGCCACGTCGTGGCCGCTGTTGCCGGTGCCCATGACCAGCGTTCGGCGACCCTTCCAGGCATGGCCGGTGTCGTAGTCATGCGAATGCATCACCCGGCCGGCGAATTGTTCGAGGCCCGGCAGCCGCGGCCGGATCGGAATGGAACTCACGCCGGTGGCGAAGATCAGATGCCGCGGCCGCACGGTGCGCAGCGTGCCGTCCTTGCGGCGCAACGCCATTTCCCAGGCGCCCGCACCCTCGTCGTAATGTCCGCTCGCCACCTCGGTGCCGGTCCAGACGTTCAGTTCCATGGCCTCGGCATAGAACTCCATCCAGTTGGCCAGCTTGTCCTTGGGGATGAAGACCGGCCAATTGGTGGGGAACGGCATGTAGGGCAGGTGATTGATGTAGACCTCGTTGTGCAGCGTCAGCGAGTGGTAGCGCTTGCGCCAGGCATCGCCCACCCGCTCGTGCCGGTCGATCACCAGCGCATCGATACCCAACATGCCGAGCGCGGCGGCGATGCCCAGACCCGCCTGCCCGCCGCCAATCACCAGCACCGTCGGCTGGTGGTCCGCGTAGGCCAGTGCCTTGGTGCGCTGGTCCTGCCAGTTCTCGCCGCCGAAGCCGCGGGAATAGGCCTGTCCGCCGGGCCGCCGGGGACCGATGCGTTCCTCGTGCCCCTTGATCTCGTCGAGCGCGGTCAACAGCACCCAGGCACGCAAACGGCCGGCGGCCTGGGGATCGGGCACCAGCCGCAGCACGCCGCTGGCCCGGCCGAGGCGGGTCTCGAAGGCGATCAGCGCCTCGATGGTTTCGCTGCCGGCCCGGCTGACCAGGCGGGGCGGTGTGCGGCCGGGTGCCACCCGGAACGCGGCCGGGCGGACCTCCGGCAGCGACCGAGCCAGCGCCTGGCCGATCCCGGCTCGACCATTCATGGTCAGAATGTGCCAAGTGAAGGCCAGCAGGTCCCGCCAATGACCGTCGGCCAGGAACAGCGAAGCGGCCGCCGCCGCATCGCCCCGGTCGGTCGCCGCCTGGAACTCCGCCAGCCATTGCCGGGCGGCGGCATCGGCATCGATTGTTGCAAGTGTCATCGGCTCCGCTCTCGTCTGGACATGCCGCAGAGACAGTAAGGTCGGCCGGCCGCTTCCCGGTAGCGCCTCGCGGCCATGGCTGGCCCGCGTCAGCCCTTGATGCAGAGCAGCGGACGCAGCCGTGCGACGCGGCGGGCGAGCCCTGCTCGCTCGGTGACTTCGACCACCGCGCCCACGTCCTTGTAGGCGCCAAGCGCCTCCTCGGCGATGCCGCGCTGCGAGGAGCTGAGCACCAGGATGCCACGCGCCGCCAGTTCGTCCTGCACCTGCCGGCCGCTCCAGCGCTTCAAGGCGGCATGGCGCGACAGCGCGCGGCCGGAGCCGTGGCAGGCCGAGGAGAGAGCGCGCGCTTCGCTGCTGGCAAGGCCGGCCAGGATGTAGCTGCCGGTCCCCATGCTGCCGCCGATCAGCACCGGCTGACCCGCCGCGCGCAGCGGCCCGGGCAGCGAGGGATGGCCTGGGCCCAGCGCCCGGGTGGCGCCCTTGCGGTGCACGAACAATGCGCGCGGACGGCCGGCGATGTCGTGCGTCTCCGCCTTGCAGGTATTGTGCGACACATCGAACAGCAATGTCGGCTTGGCGCCCGGCAGCAGCTCGCGCAGGATCTCGCCGGCGCGGTGCCCCAGGATCTGCCGGTTGGCCAGCGCGCAGTTGATGGCGGCGCGCATGGCACCGAGGTAGCGCTGGCCGAGCGCCGAATCGAGCCGCGCGCAGGCCAGTTCCCGGTCGGGCAGGTGCAAGCCCTGCTCCGCCGCCGCTGTGGCCATTTCCAGCAGGAACTCGCTGCCGATCTGATGCCCCAGGCCGCGCGAGCCGCAATGGATGGTGAGCAAGGCGGTGCCCAGTTCCAGGCCGAAGGCCGCCGCGACCTCTGGCGCGAAGATCTCCTCGACCGCCTGCACCTCGAGATAGTGGTTGCCGGAGCCAAGCGTCGCCACCTCGCGCCGCATGCGCTGCTTGGCGCGGGCCGAGACCGCCGCCGGCTCGGCGCCCGCCACACGGCCCCGCTCCTCGATCCGCGGCAGGTCGTCGGCACTGCCCCAGCCGCGGGCCACCGCCCATTCGGCACCGCCCGCCAGCAAGGCGTCCATTTCCGCCGCTTCCAGGGTCAGGTCGCTGTGCCCGCCCAGACCGACCGGTATCGCCTCGAACAGGCGCCGGCCCAATGCTTCTTGACCGGCTCGATCTCGACGGCGGGCAAGCCGGTCAGGATGGTGCGCACCCCACAAGAAATATCGAAGCCAACGCCACCGGCCGAGACCACGCCCGCCTCGGCGTCGAATGCCGCAACGCCGCCGATCGGGAAGCCGTAGCCCCAATGCACGTCCGGCATCACATAGGACGCACCGACAATGCCAGGAAGCATGGCGACGTTGCTGGCCTGTTCCAGCACCTTGTCGTCCTTGCCGTCGAGCAGCGCCGCGTCGGCATAGATCACCACCGGCACGCGCATCTGCCCCTCTGCCGGCAGTTGCCAGGTGGTCTCGTCGATGCGGTTCAGCCGGGCGCGGTCCATCGCCCGCTCCTATAGGTCGATGACGCAGCGCGCCCGCCACAGGCCGTCCGCCTGGCGGGCGACCTTGAGCAGGGTGCAGGTCGCTCCCTTGGGCTCGCAGGCGGGGGCGTGGCGAGCAACGTCCAGCGGCTCGCCCCAGGCCTCGCCCTCCAGCCGGCCATCGCTGATCCGCACCGCGAAGCGATGGAACAGCATGCAACGCGTCGCCATCTCGAAGATCACCGCATTGAGCCAGGCGACCAGCAACAGCTCCCGGTCGGCGGCCGCGCAGGCAATGGCTACGCTCTGCCGTTCCTCAACGGCGGCGTCGGTGACCAGCGCGGTCAGCGCGCGGGCCGCTTGCGCGAACGCCGTTTCGACGGTGCGGCCGCGGCCCACGATGCCGATATCGGCGTCGTGCGGGAAAAACTCGAAGCCGGCATTCGCTTGCACGGCCTTGGCGGCTCCTTGTCCCCTGTCCGGCCACTTGTGACCTGGCGAACGGAAATCCGCCTAGTGTCCCGATTCCGAAGTTCGTAAGTGCATGCGGCCATTCTCATGCGAACTTCGGAATCGAAGGGACACTAACAACCCTATGATTCTAATGTGACTTTGGATTTGAAGTTCCTCGCCGAGTCGGCCGCCAAGATCGAAGGAACTTCAAATCCGCCACCCTAGGTCATGAACTCATAAATGGGATTCCCAAAGTTGGCGAAGGGTGATTCAAGGGTCCTCGAGGAGGGTCGAGGATGCCTGCACGCCGCTACGAGATCACGGACTTCGAATGGTCGATCCTACAGCCGCTGTTGCCGAACAAGCCGCGCGGGGTTCCACGCGCCGACGACCGGCGCGTGCTCAATGGCATCTTCTGGCGGCTGAGGACGGGCTCGCCGTGGGCGGACATCCCCGAGCGCTACGGGCCGGCGAC
>VGEV01000099.1 GCA_016869175.1 Alphaproteobacteria bacterium | reverse complement strand
CTCCAGCTTCACGCGGCGGTCGAAATTGAGCCGGAGCGGACCATCACCTGATTCACCCGTTGGGTTCTGCAAAATAGCCTCGTTCAATCCAGATTAACTTATTGATTCTTATATCTGAATCTCTAAGAAATTGCATCACAATACGGTGTCATCCGGCGAATGCGGGCTGAGATCTATCTCGACAAGGCCAACACGCGCATCGGCGTGAAGGCCAGCCTGTCGCTGTTGCTGCATTCCCTCAACACCTACATCGCGCGCAAGGTTGGCCGTAACGGCTAGCGCGGTGTCCGATCGGATGGAAGCGCCGATGGCGATCCCGCTGCTCGGCGCGCACCGGCCGCGGTCATGGTTGCAGGGCAATGGCTTCCAGCGAAACCGAACACTCCGGTTCGATTGGAACGGAAATCGCCCCGGCGCCCAGCTGCGCTCGGGCAGCGCGGCGACCGGCCGACAACTCGCGCGGAAGCCGTGGTCCCGCGACGGTTGCCCTATAGTGGGGGCAACGGCGGAGGGGGCGATGGCATCGGCGCTGACGGCGGAACAGGCAGCCTTGCAGGCCCGCGCGCGCGAGGTGGCAAAGGTGGTCGCCGGGCGCGCCGCGCAGGTCGATGCCAGCGAGCAATATCCCTGGGACAACGTCGCCGCCTTGCGCGAGGCCGGGTTCCTCGGCTTGACCATCCCGCAAGCCTATGGCGGCGGCGGGCTTGGTGCTGGCGGGCGACAAGCCCGCCATCTGCATCAGCGAACCGGAAGCCGGCAGCGCCGCCAGCGAGCTGACGACGCGCGCCCAACGCCACGGCAATCGCTAAGTCCTGAACGGCAAGAAACACTGGATCACCGGCGCCGGCGTGTCGCGCCTGCATCTCGTGTTCGCGCGGGTGTTCGACGAGGCCGGCAACGAGCAAGGGATCGGCGGTTTCATCGCGCTGAAGGACGAGACGCCGGGTCTGCATCTCGGCCGCCGCGAGCCAACCATGGGCTTGCGCGGCATCCCCGAAGGCGAGGTGCTGTTGCAGGATGCCGAACTGCCGCCGTCCGCCCTGCTGCTGCCGCCGGGCGGGCTCAAGCGCGGCTTTGCCCAGTTGATGGAAGCCTATAACGGCCAGCGCGTGGGCGCCGCCACGGTGGCGCTGGGCATCGCCGAAGGCGCCTACCGCCTGGGTCTCGCCTATAGCAAGCAGCGCCGCCAGTTCGGCCGGCCGATCGCCGAGTTCCAGGGCCTGCAGTGGATGCTGGCCGACATGTCGGTGAAGCTGGCGGCGGCGCGCGGGCTGGTGCGACAGGCCGCCGTGAGCGGCCACCCCTTCCCGGACCCATTGCTGGCGGCGCAGGCCAAGATCTTCGCCGCCGAGATCGCGTTCGAGGTGACCAACGCCGCCCTGCAACTGCATGGTGCCGCCGGCTATTCGCGGGCGCGGCCGCTGGAACGCATGGTGCGCGATGCCTGCATGTTCACCATCGGCGGCGGCACCGCGCAGATCCTACGCACCTTCGTCGCCGGCCGTATCCTGGATCGCAAGCTGCCGCAGACCCGCGAAGGATACCTGCGGCTGGCGAAGACCGTCGAGGCGGCCGACTGACGGCACCATCATCGAGAGGATGCGCATGAGCTGGGAAGCAGAGATCGCCGAACTGCGCCGCCGCGAGGAACTGGCGCGGCGCCTGGGCGGGCCGGACAAGGTCAAGCGCCAGCACGATGGCGGGAAGCTGACCGTGCGCGAACGCATCGCCCGCCTGCTCGACGCGGGCTCGTTCCACGAGGTGGGTGCCATCGCCGGCCGCGCCGAATACGACGCGCAAGGCAAGCTGCTGGACTTCCGGCCCAGCAACTTTGTCTGCGGTCGCGGTCGCATCGATGGCCGGCCGGTCGTGGTGGGTGGCGACGACTTCACCGTGCGCGGCGGCGCGGCGGATGCTTCGATCTGGCAGAAACAGGTGATCTCCGAGCAGATGGCGAACGAACTGCGCCTGCCGATCGTGCGGTTGATCGATGGCACGGGCGGCGGCGGTTCGGTGAAAAGCCTGGAACTGGACGGCCACACCTACGTCCCCGCCAATCCCGCTTGGGACTGGGTGGTGGCGAACCTGGGCACGGTGCCGGTGGTGGCGCTGGCGCTGGGTTCGGTCGCGGGCCTGGGCGCGGCGCGCGCGGTCACGGCGCACTACTCGCTCATGGTGCGCGAGATCTCGCAGCTTTTCGTCGCCGGTCCGCCGGTCGTGGCGCGCATCGACAAGCCGGTCAGCAAGGACGAGCTGGGCGGCACCGAGATCCATGCGCGCAGCGGCGCGGTCGACGACGTGGTGGAGAGCGAGGACGCAGCCTTCGCCGCGACCCGACGTTTCCTGTCCTACCTGCCCCCTTCGGTGCACGAACTGCCGCCGCGCGGGGATCGCTCGGACGACCCCAACCGGAAGGAGCAGGCGTTGATCCGCGTCGTGCCGCGCGACCGACGCAAGGTCTACAAGATGCGCGACATCCTGGCAGCCACGCTCGACCGCGGCAGCTTCCTCGAGATCGGCCGGCAATACGGCCGCTCGGCCATCACCGGCCTGGCCCGGCTCGACGGCTGGCCGGTCGCGGTGCTGGCCTCCGACCCCTACCATTATGGCGGCGGCTGGACCGCCGAGGCGAGCCACAAGATCACCCGCTTCGTCGACCTGGCGGAAACCTTTCACTTGCCGGTCGTCCACTTCGTCGACATCCCCGGCTTCGTCATCGGCGTGGCAGCCGAGAAGGCCGCCACGATCCGCCATGGCGCCCGCGCCCTCGCCGCCATCTACCAGGCCAGCGTGCCGTGGTGCTCGATCCTGGTGCGCAAGGCCTTCGGCGTGGCCGGCGCCGCGCATCAGAACCACGCCCGGCTGCACTACCGCTACGCCTGGCCGTCGGGCGACTGGGGCTCGCTGCCGCTGGAAGGCGGCATCGAGGCGGCCTACCGCGCCGAGCTGGAAGCCGCGGCCGACCCCACGGCGCGGCTGGCGGAGATCGAACAGCGGCTCAATCGCGTGCGCTCACCCTTCCGCACCGCCGAAGCCTTCCTGGTGGAGGAGATCATCGATCCGCAGGACACGCGGCCGCTGCTGTGCGAGTTCGCCAATCTGGCAGCGCCCCTGCGCAAGCCGGGCAAGGCCAGCTTCCAGATGCGGCCCTAGCCCCCCGCGCATGGCAGCAACGCGCTTCTTTCACGGCTGGATCGTGGTGGCGGCGGCGCATGTCGTCATGGGCGTGATCTATGGCGTCACCTACAGTTTCGCCGCCTTCTTCGCCGACTTGCAGGCGGCGTTCGGCGCCACCCGGGGCGATGTCTCGGCGATCTTCTCGCTCTCCGGTTTCCTCTACTTCGCGCTGGGCGCGCTGAGCGGCCCCTTGGCCGACCGCTTCGGCCCGCGACCGATGGCGCTCGTCGGCATCGCGCTGATCGCCGGCGGCCTGCTGCTGGCGGCCGGGGCGCGGACGCTGTGGCAGGTCTATGTCGGGCTGGGCGTGGGGCTGGGCCTGGGCGTCGGCTTCGCCTACGTGCCGGCGATCGCCTGCGTGCAGCGCTGGTTCCTGCGCCGGCGCGGATCGGCGTCGGGCATCGCGGTCGCCGGCATCGGCGTCGGCAATCCGCTCTTCCCGCCGCTCGCTGCCTGGCTGATCGAGCTCGGCGGCTGGCGCGCAGCCTACTGGCAACTGGCGCTGATCGCAGCCGCGGTGGGCGGCGGGGCGGCGATGTTCCTCGCCGCCTCGCCGCAGGCGCGGGGCCTGCTCCCGGATGGCGAGCGCGCCGGCCATCCGAACGCCGCCCGGGTCGTCGCCTTGCCCCTGCCCGGAACGAGCCTCTCGGCGGCGTTGCGCTCGCGCGCTTTCTGCCTGCTCTATCTCGGCGCGCTGGCCAACTCGTTCGGGCTGTTCGTGCCGATGGCGCATCTTGCCGCCTATGCCGGCGACCACGGCATCGCGGACCATCGCGCCGTCTGGCTGGTCAGCCTGATCGGCATCGGCAGCACGGTCGGCCGCTTTGCCTTCGGCCCGATCGCCGACCGGCTGGGCCGGCGACGCGGCATGGCGCTGATGTTCGCCGGCATGGCCGCGATGCAGCTCTGGTGGCTCGGCTCGTCGGTGTTCTGGGCGCTTGGCCTGTTCGCGCTGGCTTTCGGTGCGTTCTACGGCGGCTTCGTCGCGCTGGCGCCTTCGCTGACGGCCGACTATTTCGGCCCGCGCGCCATCTCGGGCATCATCGGCGTGCTCTATACCAGTGTCGCCTTGGGCACCGGCCTGGGTCCGCTGACCGCTGGCGTCGCGTTCGATCTGAGCGGCAGCTACACGGCGCCGATCCTGATCGGCGTGACCGGCAGCGTGATCGCCTGCGTCTGCTACCTCGCCCTCAAGGAGCCCGCGCCGCAGCGCGGCTAGCGCGGTTACCGAGCGGATGGAATCGCCATCGGCGCCGATGGCATCCCGCGCCAGCCGGACCGCGCGCGCCGCCCCCGCATGCGCTATGTCTTGCCACCGGCGAAGGCGGCGGATCCGCCCGGCGCCGACGGAGTGCACGCCATCGCCCGCAAGCCTTCGCCTCTTGCCCGGTTGCCGTTCTATTACGGCTGGGTGATCGTTGCCGCCACGTTCGTCTGCATGGCGCTGGGCGTGAACGCGCGCACCGCCTTCTCGCTGTTCTTTCCGCCGATCCTGCAGGAGTTCGGCTGGGAAAGCAGCACCACGGCTGGCACGTTTTCGGTCGGTTTCCTGGGCGCGGCGGCGCTCAGCCCCTGGCTCGGCTGGCTGATGGACCGGCATGGACCGCGCGCCGTCACGTTGCTGGGCACCGCTGCCATGGTCGGCGGCCTGCTGCTGGCCACCCTTGTCAGCGAGCCCTGGCAACTCTATGCCACGCTGGGCCTGCTGGTCGGCGGCGGCAGCATCTGTCTTGGCTACAGCGGCTTCTCGCTGTTCCTGCCCAACTGGTTCCAGCGCCGGCGCGGCTTCGCGACCAGCATCGCCTTTTCCGGCGTCGGCCTGGGCTCGATCCTGCTGCTGCCCTGGCTGCAAGGCGTGATCGAAAGCCAGGGCTGGCGCGCCGCCTGCTGGGCACTGGGCGTGCTGGTCGCGCTGCTGGTCACGCCGCTGACCTTGCTGTTGCGCAAGCGACCGGAGGATCTGGGCCTGCAACCCGATGGAGCGGCCGCGAGCGGGGAGAGCGAGGCGCCCGGACATGCCGCCATCGCCGATCCGGTCTGGGCGGCGACCGAGTGGACGCTGCCGCTGGCGATGCGTACCCGGCGGTTCTGGTGGGTGGCGCTCGGCTACTTCTGGGCGCTCTACGTCTGGTACGCGGTACAGGTGCACCAAACCTACTATCTGATCGAGGTCGGCTTCGACCCGACCCAAGCGGCCTGGGCGCTGGGCCTGGTCAGCCTGATCGCCATTCCCGGCCAGATCGGGCTCGGCCACCTGTCCGACCGGATCGGTCGGGAATGGGTTTGGAGCATGGCCTGTCTGGGATTCGTGCTCTCCTATCTGCTGTTGCTGGCGATGCGGCATTGGCCGGGCGAGGCCCTGCTCTATGCCATGATCGGCTGCCAGGGCGCCCTTGGCTATGGCATGACCTCGGTGATGGCGGCGATCGCCGCGGAGATCTTCCAAGGCCGGAATTACGGCCGCATCCTGGGCGCCCTGATGCTGGCGATGATCGCCGGCGGCGCGGTTGGCCCATGGCTGAGCGGATTGCTGCGCGATGCCAGCGGCAGCTACGACTTGGCCTTCGTCGTCGCCATCGTCGGCTGCGGCATTTCGGCTGGCGCGATCTGGCTGGCCGGTCCGCGCCACATACGCCCCGTCGGCCGCTTCGTGCTGTAATCGGCCATGGCCGTTTGCGTGCATACCGTCGCTTTCCAGGGCATCGAGGCGGTGCCGGTCGAGGTGCAGGTCGAGATGTCTGGCGGCCTGCCGGCCTTCACCGTGGTCGGCCTGCCCGACAAGGCGGTGGCGGAAAGCCGCGAGCGCGTGCGCGCGGCCTTGAACGCGCTCGGCCTGACGCTGCCGCCGAAGCGGATCACCGTCAACCTGGCGCCGGCCGACCTGCCTAAGGAAGGCAGCCATTTCGATCTGCCGATCGCGCTCGCCCTGCTGGTGGCCCAGGAGGCACTGCCGGCTGCGGAACTGTTGGAATACGCGGCCCTGGGCGAACTGTCGCTCGGCGGCCGGATCACCGCCGTCGCCGGCGTGCTGCCGGCCGCGGTGGCGGCACATGCGGCGGGCCGCGGCTTGATCTGCCCGGCTACGCAAGGGCCGGAGGCCGCCTGGGTGGACGGCGCGCGGGTGCTGTCGGCGCCCAGCCTGATTGCTCTCGTCAATCACTTCCGCGGCCACCAGGTGCTGGCGCCGCCGCGCCCGCTGCTGGCCGAGGACGCGGCGGCCTTGCCCGATCTCAAGGACATCAAGGGCCAGGAAAGCGCCAAGCGGGCGCTGGAAGTGGCGGCGGCGGGCGGGCACAATCTGCTGCTGATCGGCCCGCCCGGCGCCGGCAAGTCGATGCTGGCCGAGCGGCTGCCCGGCTTGCTGCCGCCCTTGTCGGCGGCCGAGGCGCTGGAGGTGAGCTTGTTGCAGAGCGTCGCCGGCCTGCTGGCCGACGGCCGCATCAGCCGCCGGCGTCCGTTCCGCAACCCGCACCATTCGGCGTCCCTGGCGGCGTTGGTCGGTGGCGGAATGCGCGCCAAGCCGGGCGAGGTCAGCCTGGCGCATCAGGGCGTGCTGTTCCTGGACGAGCTGCCGGAGTTCCAGCGCTCGGCCTTGGAAGCGCTGCGCCAGCCGATGGAAAGCGGCCGCGCCGTGGTGGCCCGGGCCAACGCCCATGTCAGCTATCCCGCCCGCTTCCAATTGGTGGCGGCGATGAATCCTTGCCGCTGCGGCCATCTCGACGATCCGGCCCTGGGTTGCGGACGCGCGCCCCGCTGCGGCCGCGAATACCAGGCGCGTATTTCCGGGCCGCTGTTCGATCGCATCGATCTGCATATCGAGGTGCCGGCGGTGGCGGCGGGCGACCTGGCGCTGCCGCCGGCGGCGGAGGGCTCGGCCCAGGTCGCGGCGCGCATCGCCGCGGCCCGCGAGCGGCAGGCCCGGCGCTATGCCCGGCTGGCCCCCGGGTCCGGGATCCGCCGCAATGCCGAAGCCGATGGCGAACTGCTGCGGCAGGTCGCGGCGCCCGACGACGCCGGCCGCAAGCTGCTGGTCGGCGCGGCCGAGCGGCTGAAGCTGTCGGCGCGCGGCTATCACCGGGTGCTGCGGGTGGCGCTGACGCTGGCCGATCTTACGGGCGAAGACGCCGTGCGCCGGTTGCACGTGGCGGAGGCGTTGGGCTATCGCCGCCTGCAATTCGCCGCCTGAGCGGGCGACTTTGAAAATGAGTATGCTGTCACCGGTTAACCTGTCACCGGTTAACCTGTCACTGGACAACAAGGCGGGCCAGGGAGCGCGGGATGGCCGAGGCGACGGCGCTGACGGAGCGGTTCGAGCGCGCGCTCGTTTACGCCGCCCAGGTGCATGGCGGCCAGGCCCGCAAGGGCTCGACCGCGCCCTATGTCGCGCATCTCCTGGCGGTTGCCGCCACGGTGCTGGAATATGGCGGCTCCGAGGAGTTGGCGATCGCCACCTTGCTGCACGACGCGGTGGAGGACCAGGGCGGCCTGCCACGGCTCGCCCACATCCGCCACCGTTTCGGCCACCGGGTGGCCGACATCGTGCGGGCCTGTTCCGACAGCGTCGTGAACAGCGCGGCCGGCGAAGCCAAGCCCGCCTGGCGCCAGCGCAAGCAGCGCTATCTCGACCACCTGGCGACGCTCGATGCGGAAACCCTGCTGGTCTCGCTGGCCGACAAGGTGCACAACGCGCGCGCCATCCTGCGCGACCTGCGCAAGCCCGAGGTGGGGCCGGCCGTCTGGCAGCGGTTCAGCAATCCCAGGCAGGAAACGTTGTGGTATTACGCGGCCCTGGCCGAAGCCTTCCAGCGCTTCCTGCCGGGCCAGTTGGCGGACGAGTTGGCCGAGATCGTCGCCGTGCTGCGAACCGAATAGTCGGCTTCAGCGGGCCAGGCCATTGATCTCGACGGTGCTGCGGCCAGCGGCGATCTCGGCCAGGATCCTGTCCTCCTTCGCCTCTCTGGCGACGGCGGCCTGGCACACCGCCGCCAGCCGCGTCTGCGGCACCGCCACCAGGCCGTCGTCGTCGCCGAACAGATAATCCCCCGGCCGCACCACCAGGTCCGCGATGGCCAACGGCTGGTTGATGCGGCCGGGCTGCTTTTTCACCGGGCCGCGCAATTGTAGCCCGCGCGCGAAGACCGGAAAGCCCATCGCCGCGATCGGTCCGCTGTCGCGCACATAGCCGTCCACCACAAAGCCGGCGAGGCCACGCTTCTTTGCCAGCGTCGCGTGGATGTCGCCGGTGCAGGCATGCCGGCTGTCGCCGCCGCAGCTGATCAGCAGCACGGCGCCTGGCGGTGCCTCCACAATGCCCCAGTCGATCGCGGCATTGTCGCCCGGCAGCATCTCCACGGTGACGACCGGCCCGGCCAGACGGATCGGCCGATAGAGCGGGCGGATGGCGTTCGACAGGATGCCCTGGTTGTCCATCGCGCCGACGATCACCGCGACCGGCAGCTGCTTGAGTTGCTGAAACGCATCCTGCATGTCGGCCCCCTATTCCACGGCCGCTCCGGCCGGCCGCTCGCGCCGGGGCGGTTGCCCGTGCACATGCGGCGCCAGCGGCTCGGGCTTGGCCAGCGTCGTCATCGGCCGCTCCGCGAAGCGGCCATAGTTCAGCAGCCGATCATACATGACGATGGCGCCGGCGACCGAGACGTTGATGCAGAAGCGGGTGGGGATGCGCACCACGTGCTGGCAGCGCGCGAGCAGGTCGGGGCTGAGCGAGCCTCGTTCGCGTCCCAGCACATAAGCCGCGCGCAACGGATGGCGGAAGCTCGGCAGTTCGGTTGCCTCGTCCAGCAGCTCGACGCCGACCAGTTGGCAGCCGGCCGGCAGCGTGAGACTGGCCACATCGGGGAACTCGTGCAGCGGCAGCCGCTCGGGCGCGTGTCCGGTATCGGACAGGGCCGCGCGAGTATAGGCGCCGGCGATGGTGAAGATGAAACTGGCGCCGAACGCCTGGGCCGAGCGGAACAGGTTGCCGGCGTTCATCGGCTTGCTCAGCCCCTCGACGCCGATGCCGAAATAGCCGCGCATCGCTCTCCCTGTGCAGCCGACCCATCGTAGCAGTGGTCTACTGTTGTAAAAACGTAAGCTGTCACCGATTAATTCACCGGCTGATCAAACCGGTGTGACCAAACCGGTGACAGCTTACGTATATATTGCGCCGCCGCGGTCACGCGGCCGGATTGACCGAGTGGCACGGCCCGGCCGCCGGCCGGAACTCCGAGCACGTCTCGTCAAGCAGCGAAAGCAGGCCGGTCGCGACGTCGAAATAGGCGCCGTGCTGGGCCAGCCGGCCGGCCGCCAGGGCGGCGGCGACGAACGGAAAGCTCCGCAGGCTGGCCAGGGTGCGGCGGATCGAGGCCTGTTCAAGCCGGGTCAGATAGTCCGCCAGCGGGGCCTGCCCGCGCGGCCCCAGAGTGGCGGCGGCCGGCTGGATCAGCGACATCCACTTGCCGATGAAGTCGCCTGGCGAGAGCGGCCGGTCGGCCGCGGCGAAGGCGCGGATGCCGCCGCAGCGGGCATGGCCCAGCACCACGATATGCTTGACCTTGAGCGCCTCGACGGCGAATTCGAGCGCGGCCGAGACGCCGTGCGTCAAGCCAGTCGGCGTATAGGGCGGCACCAGGTTGGCGACGTTGCGCACCACGAACAGTTCGCCCGGCCCGGCATCGAAGATCGCCTCGGGCGAAACGCGAGAATCGCAGCACCCGATCACCATCACCTCGGGCTGCTGGCCGCTTTCGGCCAGCTCGCGAAAGCGCTGTTGCTCGACCGGCAGGCGGTTCGCGCGAAACGCGCGGTAGCCGGCGAGCAGACGTTCGGGGAAGTCCATGCGATAGCCCTGCGCTTCGCCGGCGGCGCCACCGGCATCGACAAACCGCTGCCTTATGCCGACCGGCAGGGGGCAATGCAATAGGGCGGCGCAGAAAGCGGCCGTGGCGGACGGCGGTGCTGCGTGCTAAAGCGCCGGCCCAAGCAACGGAGGCAGCGATGCGCGCGGTTCTCTGCAAGGCCTATGGGCCGCCGGACAGTCTGGTGCTGGCGGACGTGGCGCCGCCCCGGCCGGCCGCCAACGAGGTGCTGATCGACGTGCACGCCGCCGGCGTCAATTTCCCCGACGTGCTGATCGTCGCCGGCAAGTACCAGTACAAGCCCGCCTTTCCCTTCTCACCCGGGGCCGAGGTGGCCGGCCGGGTGCTGGCGGTGGGCGACAAGGTGACGCTCTTCAAGCCTGGCGAGCGGGTGATCGGCCTGTGCGGTCATGGTGGCTTCGCCGAGCAGGTGACGGTGCCGGAACACAAGGTGCTGGCCATGCCCGACGGCATGGACTTCGCCGTCGGCTCGGCCATCGCGCTCACCTATGGCACCACCGCGCACGCCTTCCTGCAACGCGCCAGGCTGCGCCCGGGCGAATGGCTGCTGGTGCACGGCGCCAGCGGCGGCGTCGGGCTGTCGGCGGTCGAGATGGGCAAGACGTTGGGCGCGCGGGTGATCGGCACCGGCGGCGACGACGGCAAGCTGGCCATCGCCCTGGAACACGGCGCCGACCACGTGATCAACTACAACCAGGGCCCGTTCCGCGAGCAGGTGAAGGCGTTGACCGGCGGCAACGGCGCCGACGTGATCTATGACGCGGTCGGTGGCGAGGCGTTCGACCAGTCTTTGCGCTGCATCAACTGGGACGGCCGGCTGCTGGTGATCGGCTTCGCCTCGGGCCGCATCCCGCAGGCGCCGGCCAATCTGATGCTGCTGAAAAGCTGCTCGGTCGTGGGCGTGTTCTGGGGCGCCTGGAGCGAGCGCGAGCCTGCCGCCAACCGGGAGAACTTCCGCCTGGTCTTCGAGTGGTGGCGGCAGGGCAAGCTTCGGCCCCGCGTCAGCCAGGTGTTTGAACTGGCCGACACCGCCAAAGCGATCCAGGCGCTGGTCGACCGCAAGGTGGTCGGCAAGGCGATCGTGCGGGTGAAGGCCTGAGCGAGCCCGACGCCGACCGGGCGCTGGCGGCGCAGTACGAAGCGCTGCCCTATCCCGCGCGCGATCCGGCCGATGAAGCCAGGCGCCTGATCGTCGGCTCGCCCAGCCATCTGCTGGAAATCGAGCATTACGTCTTCGCCGGCCGGCGCGCCGGGGGTTTGCGCGTGCTGATCGCCGGCGGCGGCACGGGCGATGGTGCCATCCAGCTGGCGCAGCAGCTTGCCTGGCGCGGCGAAGGCGGCGAGGTGGTCTATCTCGACCGCTCCGTCGCCGCCCGGCAAGTGGCGGAAGCGCGCGCCAAGGCGCGCGGGCTCGCCAATCTCCGGTTCGTCACCGCCTCGCTGCTCGACCTGGCGACGCTCGGCCTAGGGCCGTTCGATTACATCGATTGCTGCGGCGTGCTGCACCATCTGGCGGATCCGCTGGCGGGGCTGCGCGCGCTGGTTGGCGTGCTGGCGCCGGGCGGCGGGCTCGGCCTGATGCTGTACGGCGCGCTGGGGCGTACCGGCGTCTATCCATTGCAACGCGCGCTGGCGCGCCTGAGCGAAGGCCAGCCGGCGGCGCACCGGCTTGCGTTGGCGCGCCAATTGCTGGACGCCCTGCCGGCCGGCAACTGGTTCCGCCGAAACCCCTATCTGGGCGATCATCGGACCGGCGACGCCGGGCTCCACGACCTGCTGCTGAATCCGCGCGACCGTGCCTATACCGTCGACGAACTGGCCGGGCTGGCGGCGGCGGCGGGCCTGCGCATCACTGGCTTCCTGCCACCGCTGCGCTACGACCCGGTGATGCTGCTGCCCACGGGCGAGTTGGCGCGGCGCGCCCAGGCATTGCCCTTCCTGTCGCGCGCGGCGCTGGCCGAGGAACTGGCCGGCAGCCTGAAGACGCACGTCTTCTATGCGGTCGCCGCCACCAATGCCCTGCCGCCGGCGGTGCCCGACCGGCCGGACCAGGTGCCGGCCTTGCGCGAACAGGCGGCGGAGGGCCTCGCCGCCGCCCTGGCGCGGAGCCAGGCATTGACCGCGGATTTCGACGGCCAGAAGCTGCGGCTGGCGCTGCCACCGGGGACGGCCGACGTGGTGCGCCTAGTCGACGGCCGCCGCAGCCTGGAGGCAATCCGCCAGGCGCTTGCGCCAGTCCCCGCCTGGCCGGACTACCTGGCCCGTTTCCAGGCGATCTACCAACCGCTCAACGCCCTCAACCTGCTGCTGCTGGGCGGGCAGGGCGCCGCCGGCCGCTGACCGCCGGGTCAGCCGAGCCAGAACGGCTTGCCGACCTCGGCGTCCACCTCGGCGCGGGCGAGGCAGATGTCGGCCAGCATGCGGTCGTCGAGCGTGCGCAGGGCCAGCCGGCCCCGCCGCCGCTCGCGCCAGAGGGAAACCCCGACATGCCAGTCGACCAGCCGCCGCGCCAGCCCGGCCCAGCAATCGGACAATCGGACGATGTCCTGCATGGCTTTAATCCCTGTCCCTTGATAGGTTGCCGTTATGCGCTCTTAGGCGGTTGGTGAAAAACGATCTTTATCCGAGTGTTCGATAAATGTCCCTCATGCATCGCAAGCGCCGCCGACGGCTCCCGCCACTCGACGCCTTGCGCGTATTCGAAGCCGCCGCGCGGCTCGGCAGCTTCACCAAGGCGGCCGACGAACTGGCGGTGACCCAGGCCGCGGTCAGCCATCGCATGCGCCAGCTGGAGGACTGGCTGGGCTTGGCGCTGTTCCGGCGTGTCAACCGGCAGGTCGCGCTGACCGAAGCCGGACAGGTCTATCAGCGCCGGGTGGCACGCGCCCTTGACGAGCTGTGGGCGGCAACCGACGAGGTCCTGCTGCGCCAGGCGCGCGGCCTGCTGACGGTCAGCGTGCTGCCCTCGTTCGCCGCCAAGTGGCTGGTGCCACGGCTGGGCGACTTTCGCCGGGCGCATCCCGAGATCGACGTGCGCATCGACGCCAAGCCGGAACTGGTGGATTTCCAACGCCATGAGGTCGACCTCGCCATTCGGTTCGGCGCCGGCACCTGGCCGGGTGTCCTGGCAATACGCTTTCTGACCGAGGATCGCTTCCCGGTTTGCAGCCCCAAACTGCTGACGGGCGAACGCCCCTTGGGGCAGCCCGCCGATCTCGCGCAGCATGTGCTGCTGCACGACGACGACTGGCACGAGGATTGGCGGAGCTGGCTCAAGGCGGCCGGCGCGACCGACATCGACGCCAGCCGCGGCCCGGCGATGAACGACAGCAGCCTGGTGCTGCAGGCGGCGATCGACGGGCAGGGGGTGGCGCTGGCGCGGGGCGCCCTGGCCGAGGCCGACCTTGCGGTCGGGCGGCTGGTCAGGCCGTCTGCCTTCGTGCTGCCCGCGCAGTTCGCCTATTTCCTGGTGGCGCCGGCGCCAGCCTTTCGGCAACCCAAGATCGCCGCCTTCGCTGACTGGGTGCTGGCCACGGTCGGCCTGCCGCCGCTGGCCATGCTGCTCGAACCCGGCCCCATGCCATGAGCCGAGCCGCGCGGCTGATCCATTCGCTTAACCTGCTGAGCGCGTTGTGGATGCTGGCCTCAACCCTGCTGTTCACCGCCATGGGCGGCCTGGTGAAGTTCCTGGGCGGGCATTACGAGAGCTTCCAGATCGCCTTCTTCCGTTCCGGCTTCGGCCTGCTGACCATGCTGCCCTTCGTCCTGGCCGGCGGTTGGGGCGTGCTGCGGACCCAGCGCCTGTGGCTGCACCTGGCGCGCGGGATCTGCGGCGCCACGGCGCAGATGTGCAATTTTTTCGCGCTGACCAAGCTGCACCTGGCCGATGCCGTCGCCATCAGCTATGCCCGCACGCTCTTCCTCATTCCGCTGGCCGTGCTGTTCCTGGGTGAAGCGGTGCGGGCGCGGCGCTGGAGCGCGACCCTGCTCGGCTTTGCCGGCGTGCTGATCATGCTGCGGCCGGCCGGCGAGATCGCGCCGGCGACCCTGGTGGCGGTGACGGGCGCGCTGATCGCCGCCGGTACCGGCATCATGCTGAAGCAGCTTGCGGCCAGCGAGCGGCCGGCCACGGTGATGCTGTATTTCGGCCTGGTTTCCACCAGTGCGACGGCCCTGCCCGCCTTGCTGGTCTGGCGCGCGGTCGACCTTGCCGACCTGGCGCTCTTGCTGCTGATGGGCGGCTGCGGCTCGGGCGGGCAATATTGCATGGTCCGGGCGTTCCGGGTGGGCGAGGCCACCGCCGTGCTGCCGGTCGACTATCTGCGCCTCATCCTGGCCAGCGCCGTCGGCTACTTTGTGTTCGCCGAGGTCCCGGACCGCTGGACGGCGCTGGGCGCCGCCATCGTGGTTGGCGCCACCCTCTATATCGCCTTGCGCGAGGCGCGGCTTGGCCGGGCCGGCTCGCTTAGCGGGCCGGCGCGCGAACTATAGTCGGCGAAGCGTCCGAGGCCGCCGCCCCCGCAGCCACCTGACGGCTCTGCGACCGCTCGCGCGCCGATCAAGCCAGTTTGGCGGCAATCACCGTCTTCATGCCGTCGATCAACTGGACACCTCGAAGAACCCCATCATTGACGACGAAGCATCGCCGATGAGGGCATGGCCTGCGGCCCAGCCTGCGGATTGGGTGCTGTGGCGGGGTCTATTTGGTCTGCGGTG
>VGEV01000098.1 GCA_016869175.1 Alphaproteobacteria bacterium | reverse complement strand
CCGAGGCCGCGCGGCGGGGCGGCGCGGGGCGGCGCCGGCTCGCCGCCCAGTTGCCGCACCAATTCCTCGGGCGTCGGCAGCCGGCTCATGTAGGCCAGCCGGATCAGCAGCATTTCCAAGGCGGCCAGGCCGTTCGGCGCGGTCCGCACCTCGGGCAGGCCCTTCAGCAAGGCCTGCCACAGCCGGCTCAGCACCGGCATGTCCAGCTTGCCCGCCATCGCCCGGCCCTGCTGGCGCTCTGCCTCCGGAAAGGTCGGGTCATCGGCCAGTTCGGGCAGCAGCCTCAGCCGGGTCAGCCAGTGGGTCAGTTCCAGCAGGTCCTGCAGCAGCAGCACCGGATCGGCGCCGGCCTCGTAGGCCCGGCCGAGCGCCTCCAGCGCCGCCGGCACATCGCCCGCCAGCGTGGCGTCGAGGATGGCGAACTGGCCGAGACGGGAACTCAAGCCCAGCAGTTCGCGCACGCCGTCGGCGTCGAGCCGGCTGTCGCCATGCGCGATCGCCTGGTCGAGCAGCGACAGGCCATCGCGCACCGAGCCTTCGGCCGCGCGCGCGATCAGGCGAAGGGCGGCGTCGTCCGCCGCCACGTCCTCCGCCGCGAGAATTCTCTGGAAGTGGGCCAGCAGCAGGTCTTCCGGCACCCGCCTGAGGTCGAAGCGCTGGCAGCGCGACAGCACCGTGATCGGCACCTTCTGGATCTCGGTCGTGGCGAAGACGAACTTCACGTGCTCGGGCGGCTCCTCCAGGGTTTTCAACAGCGCGTTGAAGGCGCTCTTCGACAACATGTGCACTTCGTCGATGATGTAGATCTTGTAGCGGGCGCCGACCGGCCGATAGGCGACGCCGTCCAGCAATTCGCGCATGTCGTCAACGCCGGTGCGGCTGGCGGCGTCGACTTCCAGCACGTCGAGATGCCGGCTCTCGGCGATGGCGCGGCAGGGCTCGCATCGCCCGCACGGCTGCAGCGTGGGACCGCCCCTGCCATCCTCGCCGAGGCAATTCAGGCCGCGTGCCAGGATGCGCGCCGTGCTGGTCTTGCCCACCCCGCGCACGCCCGTGAGGATGAAGGCATGCGCCACCCGGCCTTCGCGGAAGGCATTGCTGAGGGTGCGCACCAGCGCGTCCTGTCCCAGCAGTTCGGCGAAGGTCTGCGGCCGATACTTGCGGGCCAGCACGCGATAGCTGGCGCCGGCCCGTTCGGCCGCGGGCCGCCCGGCGTCGCGGCTTGGCGTCTCGTCGGGTCCGGCGGGCAGCGGCGGCCTCGGGCTAAGGTGAAAGGTGGGAGATTGAACCGTCGACCCGGGCCTATCTCGTTACGGCTGCTTCCTTCCGGACCTGACCGGGTTGGCGAGCGTCCCGTCCGCCGCCAATCTCCCAACCGCAGTATATCAGGCTTCGTGGCCGGCCGCGCAATGCGGCCCTTGCGTTGAACCGCAGGGCCTGCCCGTGGCAAGGTCGCGGGCGACCCACCGCCCAATCCGGAAGCCCCGCCATGACGCGCGTGCACACCTTCGCCGGCAGTCCGCTCGACCGCGCCGCCAACTTCCGCCGCGACGGCGAATGGCTCAAGCAGAAGATGCGGGCGCCCGACGCGCGCTACCTGGCGCTGCACCAGCTCAAGGCCGGTATGCAGACCGCGGGCGGCCTGACCATCCGCTGGCGCAACGTGGCCGAGGTGGCGGAAATCCTTGGCAACGGCGCGACGGTGGTGTTCCTGGGCCTGGCGACGGACAGCCGCCCGTGCTTCGCCATCGACGCCGGGGACGGTCCGCCGCCCTTCGAGGACGGCAGGTTCGTCGACGTGCGCGCCGCCGCCACCACCTGCCCAGGCGATGACGCGGCCATCCTGGCGCAGGCCCGCTCGCTGATCGACTGGCACGCCCGGCATCGGTTCTGCGCGGTCTGCGGCCACCTGACCGAGCCGCGCGAGGCTGGCTATTCCCGCCAGTGCCTGGCCGAATCATGCAAGGCGCAGCATTTCCCGCGCACCGATCCGGTCACCATCATGCTGGTGGTGGATGGCGACAAGGTATTGCTGGGCCGCCAGGCGCGCTTCCTGCCGGGGGTCTATTCCGCGCTGGCCGGCTTCGTCGAGCCGGGCGAGACCATCGAGGAAGCGGTCCGGCGCGAAGTGAAGGAGGAAGCCGGCATCGAGGTCGGCCGGGTGCGCTACCATTCCTCGCAGCCCTGGCCGTTCCCCTCCTCGCTGATGATCGGCTGCATCGGCGAGGCGACTTCCACGACCATCGAGCGCGATGCCGAGGAACTGGAGGACATCCGCTGGTTCGAGCGGGCCGAGATCGCCCGCATGGTCGAGGCCTGGCGCGACGAAGGGCAGTTGCGCATGCCGGCGCCGCTCGCCATCGCCCACCAGCTCGCTCGCGGCTGGCTGAGGGGCGAGTAGGCCGCCGCCTATGTCCGATCGCGGAACGGGTGACGGGGATAGGTGCCGAACAGCCGGAACACGGTGCAGAAGAACTTCAGCTCCTCGAAGGCCCGCTGCACCGCCGGATCGTCCTGATGGCCTTCGATGTCGGCATAGAACTGCGCTTGCGAAAAGCTGTCGTCGACGAAATAGCTCTCCAGCTTGGTGATGTTGACGGCGTTGGTGGCGAAGCCGCCCAGCGCCTTGTAGAGCGCCGCCGGCACACTGCGCACGCCGAAGACGAAGCTGGTCATACAGGGGCCGTCCTTGGGGTGCGGCGTGATGCGTTCGCGCGCCATGACTAGGAAGCGCGTGATGTTGTTGTCGCGATCCTGCGTATTGGGCTTCAAGATGTCGAGGCCATAGGTCTCCGCCGCCAAGGTCGAGCCGATGGCGCCCTGCGCCGGGTCGCCGCGCTCGGCCACCATCTGGCAGGCGCCGGCGGTATCGGCGTGGACCACCGGCCTGACCCCCAGCGACCTCAGGGTCTTGCGACACTGAGAAAGGGCTTGGATGTGGCTGTGCACCTCGCGCAGACCGGCCAGCGTGCCGCCCTTGGGCGCCATCAGTTGATGGTTCACCCGCTGAAAATGCTCGCCGATGATATAGAGATCGCTCTCCGGTAGCAGGTGGTGGATGTCGGCGACGCGGCCGGCGAGCGAGTTCTCGACCGGGATCATGGCGCGGCCGGCCTTGCCCTCGGACAGCGCCTGGAAGGCGTCCTCGAAAGTGGCGCAAGGATAGGGTTCCAGCGCCGGCAGCACCTCGCGGCAGGCGAGATGCGAATAGGCGCCGTAGGTGCCTTGGAAGGCGATCAGGGTCTTGGGCTCGGAGTTCGCGGCCGACATCGCAGGGAAAAACGTTAGCGGCCCGCCAGTTGCTGGCGGGCCCGCTCCAGGTCGGCCGGAGTATCAACGCCGAAGGGAACCGCGTCAACGAGCGCGACGTCGATCCGCATTCCGGCTTCCAGGGCACGGAGCTGTTCCAGCTTCTCGCGGCGCTCCAGCGGTGCCGGCGGCAGCCGCACGAACCGCTCGAGCGCCGCCCGGCGATAGGCGTAGATGCCGATATGGTGGTAGAGCGGGCCGTCGCCGGACGGGCAGGGCACCCGGGTGAAGTAGAGCGCCCGGCCCTGCGGCGCGCCGGGCGGTAGCGACAGCACCGCCTTGACCACGCTTGCCGCCAGCCGTTCCTCGTCCGAGTGGATCTCGGCCGCCAGCGTGGCGATGTCGACCGCCGGCTCGGCCAGCGGCCGTAGCACTGCCTGGATCGCCTCGGGCGCGATGCTCGGCAAGTCGCCTTGCAGGTTGATGACGATCGGGTGCCGGCCTTCGGGATCGGCGAGCGTAACCGCCTCGTGCACCCGGTCCGAGCCCGAGGGATGTTCGGGCCGGGTCAACACCGCCCGGCCGCCGGCAGCTTCGACGGCACGGGCGATTTCCGGTTCGGCCGCCGCCACCAGCACCGGACCCAGTTGCGCCTCGATGGCGCGCCGCCAGACCTGCACGATCATCGGCTGGCCGGCGATCAGCGCCAGCGGCTTGCCCGGCAGCCGGCTTGCCGCCAGGCGCGCCGGGATCACGATAAGTGGCGGTGTCGACATGCTAACCTGCCCGTCCTGCGACGCCTTGCCGCAGCAAGGGCGCGGCCTCGCTCGCTAGATTAGCCGCGTTTCTGAGCGCTACGGGCGGGCGGCGAGAGGGCCGATGGACACCTACGAACTCAACAAGTGGGCAGGCGCGGTCTTGGCGGCGGGCCTGTTGCTGATGGTGATCAGCGAGATCGGCAATCTGGTGGTGCATCCCAAGACCCTGAAAGAGACCGCCATCGCCGTCGCGGTGCCGGAAGAGGCCGGCGCGCCGAGCAGCCCCGCGGCGCCGGCCGAGAAGGCGGTGCCGCTGCCCGAATTGCTGGCCGCGGCGGATGCCACGCGCGGTGCCGCCATCGCCAAGCGCTGCACCTCCTGCCACACCTTCGACAAGGGCGGCAAGAACTTGGTTGGTCCGAACCTGTTCGCCGTCGCCGGCCGCGATCCCGGCAAGGTCGCCGGCTTCAGCTATTCCAGCGCGATCACCGGCCTCGGCAAGCCGTGGAGCTGGGAGAACCTCGACGCCTATCTGAACGACCCCAAAGGCTTCGCCCCCGGTACCAAGATGGCGTTTGCCGGCGTGAAGAAGTCGGCCGAACGGGCCGACCTGCTGGCGTATCTCAAACAGAATCACGATTCGCCCCCCGCCTTCCCCGCCAAATAGTCCAACGCGGCCCGTTTCCCCGCACCCCGCTAGCCGCCCGTGGCCGGAGCTTGCCCGCCAGACCTCGTCGCCTTCGCCGACCGGTTGGGCGATGCCGCGCGGCGCGTCATCCGCCGGCGCTTTCGTACGCCGATCGCCGTCGACATCAAGGCCGATGCCAGCCCGGTGACGCTGGCCGACAAGGAGGCCGAGCAGGCCATCCGCAGGCTGATCGGCCGCCACTATCCGAGCCACGGCATCCAAGGCGAGGAGTTCGGCATCAGCCGGCCGGAAGCCGAGTGGCGTTGGATCGTCGATCCGATCGACGGCACCAAGTCGTTCATGACCGGCTCGCCCCTGTTCGGCACGCTGATCGCGCTGATGCGCCGCGGTCGGCCGGTGTTGGGGTTGATGGAGCAGCCGATTCTGGAGGAACGCTGGCTGGCCCATGGCGGCCAACCCACCACGTTGAACGGCCAGCGCATCAGGCCGCGCCGCTGCCCCCGGTTGGCCGAGGCGGTGCTCTACACCTCCGGCCTCGAGTATTTCCAAGGGCATGGCGAAGCCGGCCTGCGGCGCCTCATGGCCGAATGCCGGCTGACCCGCTTCTCGGCCGATTGCTACGCGCTCGGGCTGATGACCCTGGGTTTCGTGGACTTGGTGATCGAGCCCAGGGTGCACCCGCACGACTACGCCGCCCTGGTGCCGATCGTGGAAAATGCCGGCGGCGCCATGACCGATTGGCAAGGCCGCAAGCTTGGCTACGATCGGGTCGGCGACTTCGTCGCTGTTGGCGACCGGCGCCTGCTGGCACCAGCCCTGGCGCTGCTCGCGGGATAGTGCGGTCTCCCGCGCTGGCGAGCATGATAAGGTGCCGCCTCGCGAGGTAACGGATGCGGCTGCTCGGTTTCGGCGTTGTCTTGACAAGCCTTCTGCTGCCGGCCCTCGTGGCGGGTGCGCAAGGCGCCAAGGAAAGCCACGGGCTGTCCTTGTTCGGCGAACTGAAGTATCCGGCGGATTTTCCCCATCTCGGCTATGTGGATCCCAAGGCGCCGAAAGGCGGCGAGGTGCGGCTCTCCGCCATCGGCACCTTCGACACGCTCAATCCCTTCGTGTTGAAGGGAGTGGCCGCCGCTGGCATTGGCTTGCTCTACGAATCGCTGCTGGAGGGCGTGCAGGACGAACCGTCGGCGCAGTACGGTCTGCTGGCGGAGAAAGTCTCGGTTCCCGCTGACCTGTCGTCCGCTACCTTCACCTTGCGCGAAACCGCGCGCTGGCACGACGGCAAGCCAGTGACGGCCGAGGACGTGGTCTTCAGCTTCGCGTTGCTGCGGGACCAAGGGCGGCCCGTCTACCGCCATTACTACGCCAACGTGACGCGGGTCGAGGCCGTGGATCGGCGCACGGTGCGCTTCCACTTTAGCGGCCCGACCAACCGCGAACTGCCGCTGATCGTCGGCGAGTTGACGGTGCTGCCAAAGCATTACTGGGAGGGCAGGGACTTCCAGGCGACCACCTTGGAGCCGCCCTTGGGTTCGGGGCCGTATCGGGTGGCGAGCGTCGAAGCGGGGCGGGCCATCGCCTACGAGCGGGTGCCCAACTATTGGGGCGCCGACCTGCCGATCAACCGCGGACGCAACAATTTCGACCGGCTGCGCTACGACTACTACCGCGATCCCACCATCGCGCTGGAGGCCTTCAAGGCCGGCGAGTTCGACTTCCGCATGGAGAACTCGGCCAAGAACTGGGCAACCGCCTATGACTTCCCGGCGCTGCAGCAGGGCATGGTGCGCAAACTGGAGATCCCCAACGAGAACCCGCATGGCATGCAGGCCTTCGTCTTCAACCAGCGCCGGCCGATGTTCCAGGACCGTCGCGTCCGCCAGGCGCTGGCGCAGACCTTCGACTTCGAGTGGTCGAACAAGACGCTGTTTTTCGGTCAGTACCGTCGCAGCCAGAGCTTTTTCGGCAGCCCCGGCCTAGCCGCGGCCGGCCCGCCGGACGCGGTCGAACTACGCCTGCTGATGCCGCTCAAGGGCCGGGTGCCGGACGAGGTGTTCGACCAGCCCTTCGCGCTGGCCGTGACGGATGCCTCGGGCGAATTGCGCGAGGGCTTGCGGACCGCGCGGCGCCTGCTGGAGGAAGCCGGGTGGACCGTGCGCGAGCAGCGCCTAGTCAACCACGGCGATGGTCGGCAGATGGAAATCGAAGTGCTGATCGCCGATCCCAACATGGAACGCGTGGTGCAGCCGATGCTGCGCCACTGGGAGCGTTTGGGCATCAAGGGGCGCATCCGCGTCGTGGACACCTCGCAGTATACCCAGCGGGTTGAGGCCTTCGATTTCGACATGATCGTCGGCAGCTGGGGGCAGTCGCAGTCGCCCGGCAACGAGCAGCGCGATTTTTGGGGTTCCGCGGCCGCCGACCGCCCTGGCAGCCGCAACCTGGCCGGCATCAAGGATGCGGCCGTGGATCACCTCATCGACAAGGTGATCTTTGCCGGCAGCCGCAAGGAACTGGAGGCGGCGACCCGCGCGCTGGATCGCGTCCTGCTCTGGAACCATTACGTGATCCCGCACTTTCACAGCCCGAATTTTCGCATCGCGCATTGGAACCGCTTCGGCATGCCCGCGACCCGACCGCGCTATGGCATCGGCTTTCCAGATAGCTGGTGGATCGACCCCGGCAAGGACGCGGCGGTGCGCGAACGGCAACGGGCCGGTGGGGGTCGCTAGGCGATGCATTTCTGGACGAGCCGGGCCGCGATCGTCCTCTCGCTGCTGGCTTCGCCGGCTGCCGCCGAAGAGGCGAGACACGGCTTCGCCGTGCTCGGCGCGTTGAAGTACCCAGCCGGCTTCGCGCATTTCGACTATGTCGATCCGGCGGCGCCCAAGGGCGGCAGCGTTACGCTGTGGTTTGAAGGCAGCTTCGATTCCCTGAACCCGTTCGTCCTGCGGGGTGTGCCGGCGGCTGGCAGCAACCCCTTCCTGCCTGGCGGCTCGCTGCTCACCTTCGAAAGCCTGATGGCAGGTGCGGACGACGAGCCGGATTCCTATTACGGCCTCGTCGCGGAAAGCGTGGAACTGCCGGCCGACCGCCGCTCGATAACGTTCGCCTTGCGGCCGCAGGCGCGCTTCCACGACGGCTCGGCGATCCGAGCGGAAGACGTCGCGTTCAGCTTCGATACGTTGAAGCGGGAGGGCTATCCGATCTATCGCGTGCTGCTGCAGGACGTGTTGGAGGCGCAGGTCCAGCCCGGAAACCGCGTTCGCTTCGTCTTTCGCGAGGGGGCGCAGTTGCGCGACCTGCCAGGCAACGTCGCCACCCTGCCGATCCTGTCGAAGACCTGGCATAGCAAGCATCCTTTCGCGGCCGCCAGCCTGGACGCGCCGTTGGCGAGCGGCGCCTATCGGGTTGCGAAAGTGCAAGCTGGCCGTTCGATCGAGTACGAACGGGTGCGCGACCATTGGGCGCGCGACCTGCCGGTGTCGCGGGGGCGCCAAAATTTCGACCGTATTCGTTACGACTACTTTCGCGATCGCGACATCGGCCTGGAGGCGTTGTTCGCCGGCAAGCTGGATTTCCGCGAGGAGTTCACCGCGCGCGACTGGGCCACGAAATACGATGTGCCGGCGGTCCGCCAGGGCCATGTCAAGCGCGAGACGCTGCCGGACGAGACCCCTTCGGGAACGCAAGCATGGCTCTTCAACACGCGTCGCGCCAAGTTCGCCGACCGGCGGGTGCGACAAGCGCTCGGCCTCGTGTTCGACTTCGAGTGGACCAACCGGACGCTTTTCTATGGTCTCTACAAGCGTTCGCGCAGCGTGTTCGAGAACTCCGAGCTGGCGGCCTCAGGTCCGCCGGAGCCGGCCGAACTGGCCTTGCTGGCGCCGTTCCGCGACAGCCTGCCGCCAGAGGCGTTGGAACGACCCTACCTGCCGTCAGCGACCGACGGTTCGGGCGAGCTCCGCGCGCAGGTGCGTGCGGCGACCCAGCTGCTGGCGGAGGCCGGTTGGACAATAAGGAATGGCAAGCTGCGCAATCGGGCGGACGAGCCGTTCGAGATCGAGTTTCTGTCCGACCTCAAGGGGTTTGAGCGCATTGTGCTGCCCTATACCCGCAACCTGGAGCGCCTGGGCATTGCCGCCCGCTTCCGGCTGGTGGAGACCGCACAGTATCAGAACCGCATCAAGAGCTTCGATTTCGACATCATCACCCAGCGGTTCGGCGGTTCCTTGACGCCGGGCGTTGCCTTGCGCGACCGCTGGGCCGGCGCGGCAGCCGACATCGAGGGCAGCAGCAACTATGCCGGGCTCAAGAACCCGGCGGTCGATGCGCTGATCGAACGGCTGATCGCCGCCGGCAACCGCACCGACCTCAAGGCGGCCGCCCGTGCGCTCGACCGTGCCGTGATGTGGCAGCACGTCATGGTGCCGCAGTGGTACAAGGGCAGCCACAGCATTGCCTACTGGGACATTTTCGGCCGGCCGGCGAGCAAGCCGAAATACGCGCTGGGTTTCATCGACACCTGGTGGATCGACCGGGCCAAGGCGGCCGGCATGGCCAGTCACCGCTAGGCGCTGGCGCGGAATGCTCGCCTATATCGTCCGCCGTCTGCTGCTGATGTTGCCAACCCTGTTCGGCATCATGCTGGTCAATTTCGCGGTGCTGCAATTCATGCCGGGCGGCCCGGTGGAACAGGTGATCGCGCAGATCACCGGCACGGCGGTGGACGCGACCGCGCGCGTCTCTGGCGGCGGCGGCGAACTGGCGGGGCAGCAGGCGCAGCTCGACCCCAGTCGCGGCTCGGAGGTGGCCAGCAAGTACCGCGGCGCGCGCGGCCTCGACCCCAAGCTGATCGCCGATCTGGAGCGGCAGTTCGGGCTCGACAAACCGGCCGGCGAGCGCTTCTTCACCATGATGGTCAATTACCTGGCCTTCGACTTCGGCCAGAGCTTCTTCCGCGACCGCTCGGTGGTCGGCCTGGTGATCGACAAGCTGCCGGTGTCGATCTCGCTCGGTCTGTGGACCACGCTGATCGTCTACCTGGTGTCGATCCCGCTCGGCATCGCCAAGGCGGTGCGCGACGGTTCGCGGTTCGACCTGTGGACATCGACCGCCATCGTGGTCGGCTATGCCATTCCGGGGTTCCTGTTCGCCGTGCTGCTGATCGTGCTGTTCGCCGGCGGCAGCTTCTTCTCGATCTTCCCCTTGCGCGGCATCATCTCGGACAACTGGCGCGAACTGTCCTGGGGCGCGCTCGTGCTCGACTATTTCTGGCACATGACGCTGCCCATCCTGACCATGGTGCTGGGAGGATTCGCAACGCTCACCATACTGACCAAGAACTCGTTCCTGGAGGAAATCGGCAAGCACTATGTGATGACGGCGCGGGCCAAGGGCCTCAGCGAGGCCCGCGTGCTTTACGGCCATGTCTTCCGCAACGCCATGCTGATCGTCATCGCCGGCTTTCCGGCCGCCTTCATCGGCGTGCTGTTCACCGGCTCGTTGTTGATCGAGGTGATCTTCTCGCTGGACGGGCTCGGCCTGCTCGGCTTCGAGGCGGCGCTGAATCGCGACTACCCGGTGGTGTTGGGCACCCTCTACGTGTTCACGCTGATCGGCCTCGTCATGGGGCTGATCGGCGATCTGATGTATGTCGCGGTCGATCCGCGCATCGATTTCGAAAGCCGCGAGGTCTAGCGGATGGCCGGCGAACCGCGCCTGCTCGGTTTCCGGCTGCGCCCGCTTGCCTGGCGGCGGTGGCAGAATTTCCGTGCCAACCGGCGCGGCTTCGTCTCCTTGTGGTTCTTCCTGGGGCTGTTCCTGTTCAGCCTGCCGGCCGAATTCATCGCCAACGAGCGGCCGCTGCTGGTCAGCTTCGAGGGCCGGTTCTATTTTCCGGTGCTGGTCAGCTATCCCGAGACCGCCTTCGGCGGCGACTTCGAGACTGAGGCGAAGTACCGCGATCCGTTCGTGCGCGAGTTGATCGAGGCCAAGGGCTGGATGCTTTGGCCCCTCGTGCCCTACGACTACCGCGCGATCAACTACGAGCTCAAGGTGCCGGCGCCGGCGCCGCCGTCCGCCGACAATTGGCTCGGCACCGACGACCAGGGACGTGACGTGCTGGCGAGGTTGATCTACGGCTTCCGCATCTCGGTGCTGTTCGGTCTGGTGTTGACCCTGGCCAGTAGCGTCGTGGGCGTCGCCGCCGGCGCGGTGCAGGGCTATTTCGGCGGACTGGTCGATCTGCTGTTCCAGCGCTTCATGGAGATCTGGTCGGGCCTGCCGACGCTCTATCTGCTAATCATCTTGGCGAGCTTGGTGGAACCCAATTTCTGGTGGCTGCTCGGGCTGATGCTGCTGTTCAGTTGGATGTCGCTAGTGGGCGTGGTGCGCGCGGAGTTCCTGCGCGCGCGTAATTTCGACTATGTGCGGGCGGCCCGGGCGCTTGGTGTCGGCAACGCCGTGATCATGTACCGCCATGTGTTGCCGAACGCCATGGTTGCCTCGCTCACCTTCTTGCCCTTCATCCTGTCGGGTGCCATCACCACGCTGACGGCGCTGGACTTCCTGGGATTTGGCTTGCCGCCGGGCTCGGCCTCGCTGGGCGAGATGCTGAACCAGGGCAAGGCCAACCTGCAGGCGCCGTGGCTCGGCATCACGGCCTTCCTCGTGCTGGCGGTGACGCTGACCTTGTTGATCTTCGTCTTCGAAGGCGTGCGCGATGCCTTTGATCCGCGGAAGGTGGTGAGCGCCGGCAAGGTGGCGGAGCAGACCGTCGCGGCGACGCAGGCCGCCCGGTGAGCCAGCCGCTGTTGCAGGTCCGCGATCTTTCCGTCGCCTTCCGCACGGGCGAAGGCTGGCGCGAAGTGGTGAGCCGGGTCAGCTTCGATGTGGCCAAGGGTGAGACCGTCGCCCTGGTCGGCGAAAGCGGCTCGGGCAAGACGGTCACGGCGCTCTCGGTCCTGCAATTGCTGCCCTATCCGGCAGCGCGACATCCCTCGGGCTCGGTTCGCTTTGCCGGCAACGAACTGATCGGCGCGGCCGTGTCGGCGCTGACCGCCGTGCGGGGCAATCGCGTCGCCATGGTGTTCCAGGAGCCGATGACCTCGCTCAATCCGCTGCACAGCGTCGAGCGGCAGATCGGCGAAGTGCTGGGCCTGCACAAGGGCCTGGCCGGCGCGGCGGCGCGGGCGCGCATCCTGGAACTGCTGCATCTCGTCGGCATCGAGGACGCGGAACGGCGGCTCGCCAGCTATCCGCATCAGCTGTCGGGCGGGCAGCGCCAGCGGGTGATGATCGCCATGGCCTTGGCCAACGAACCGGAACTGCTGATCGCCGACGAACCGACGACCGCGCTCGACGTCACCATCCAGGCGCAGATTCTGCGCTTGTTGAAGGAACTGCAGCGCCGGCTGGGCATGGCCTTGCTGCTGATCACGCACGACCTCAACATCGTACGTCGGCTGGTCGATCGCGTCTGCATCATGCAGCGCGGCCGGATCGTCGAACAGGGGCCGGTCGACCAGGTTTTCGCCCGGCCGAGCCATGCCTATACCCGGCATCTGCTGGCGGCCGAGCCCAAGGGCAAGCCGGCGCCGACGGCGACCGACGCGCCGGTTGTGCTGGAGGGCCGGGAGGTCAAGGTGCATTTCCCGATCCGCGCTGGGGTGTTCCGGCGTGCCGTCGGGCATGTGCGGGCGGTCGACGGCGTGAGCCTTGCGGTGCGCGAAGGCGAGACCGTGGCCGTGGTGGGGGAATCCGGTTCCGGCAAGACCACGCTCGGCCTGGCCCTGCTGCGCCTGCTGCGCAGCGAGGGCGGTATCCGCTTCCAGAGCCGGGCCATCGACGGTCTGGCCAGCGGCGTGTTGAGGCCGTTGCGACGGCAGATGCAGATCGTCTTTCAGGACCCGTTCTCCAGCCTGAGCCCGCGCCTGTCGGTGGCGGAAATCGTCGAGGAGGGGCTGAAGGTGCATGGCCTGGGCGGCGCGCCCGCCGCCCGCCGGCGGCTGATCGAGGAGGCGCTGGCCGAGGTCGGCCTCGATCCGGCCGACGCCGAGCGTTACCCGCACGAATTTTCCGGCGGACAGCGGCAGCGCATTGCCATCGCCCGGGCCATGGTGCTGAAGCCGCAGCTGATCGTGCTGGACGAGCCGACCTCGGCGCTCGACATGTCGGTGCAAGCGCAGATCGTCGATCTGCTGCGCGGACTGCAGCAACGCCACGGCCTTGCCTATCTCTTCATCAGCCACGATTTGCGCGTGGTGCGGGCGTTGGCCGACCAGGTGATCGTCCTGCGCCATGGCCGGGTTGTGGAGCGAGGGCCGGCGGCGGAACTGTTTGCCCGGCCGCAGGCCGACTACACCAAGGCCCTGCTGGCCGCCGCCTTCGACCTGACCGCGATTTAACGCCGACGGCCAGGCGCGCTAAGCTGCCGCGTTCCACCGCCAGGAGGCGACCGATGAGCGATCCCGCGCGCGAAGCCCGCATCGACATGGCCACGGCGTTTCGCTGGGGTGCCCGCATGGGCCTGAACGAAGGCGTCAACGGCGGCCACCTGTCGTATCAGCCGCCGGGCTGGCACGACCGCTTTCTCACCCAGCCGAACGGCATCCACTGGGGCGAAGTCACGCCGGACAACCTGATCGCGGTGGATTTCCGGGGGAACACCGTCGAAGGTCGCGGCAAGGTCGAGAAGGCCTCGTTCCACATCCACGCCCGGCTGCATCTGGCGCGGCCCGAAGCCCGCTGCATCCTGCACGCGCACATGCCCTATTCGACCGCGCTGACGATCGTCAAGGGCGCGCGGCTGGAGCCGATCGGCCAGCAATCGTTGCGCTTCTACAACCGCTGCGTCTATTACGATGAGTTCAATGCGCTGGCGCACAGCGACAACGAGGGCGACCGCATGGCCGCGGCCTTGGGCGACAAGGCCGTGCTGTTTCTCGCCAGCCACGGGGTGATCGTGGTGGGACCGACCTGCGGCGAGGCGTTCGACGACCTTTACTATCTCGAGCGCGCCTGCATGAACCAGATCCACGCCATGTCAGCGGGCCGCGAACTGAACCGCATTGCGGAGGACATGGCGGCGCTGGCGGTGAAGCAGTATATGGGCCAGCGCTTCAACTGCGAGTTGCACTTCGAATCGCTGAAACGCATGCTGGCGGAGGAGGATCCGCGCTTCCGCTCCGGCTTGGCGCAGGCGGCGGAGTAGGGGGAAGGCATGATCGACGCAGGCCGGCTGTTTCGCCTGGACGGCGAGGTCGCCTTCATCACCGGCGCCGGCGCCGGCCTTGGACGGATGGCGGCGGAAGTGCTGGCCTCGGCTGGCGCGCTGGTCATCGCCAGCGATCGCGATGCCGCGGCGGCCGAGCGGGTCGCCAAGACGGTGCAGGCGGCCGGCGGCAAGGCCGAGACGGTGCAGCTCGAAGTAACGGACGAAGCGGCGGTGATGCGTGTGGTGGGCGACGCCGCGCGCCGGCGCGGCCGGATCGATATCCTGATCAACAACGCCGGCACCTCGGTGCGGGCGCCCGCGCTGGACATGAAGCTCGCCGACTTCAACCGCATCATGGCGATCAACGTGACCGGCGTGTTTCTCTGCGCGCAGGCCTGCGGGCAGGTGATGGCGCGCCGGCGCAAAGGCGCCATCGTCAACCTGGCCTCGATCTACGGCCTGTCCGGCAGCGACCTGTTCCACAACCTCGCCTACACCACCAGCAAGGGCGCGGTCGTCAACATGACGCGCGGGCTGGCCTGCGAATGGGGACCGCTCGGCATCCGCGTCAACGCCATCGCGCCGACCTTCACCGAGACCGACCTGACCCGGCCGCTTATCTTCGACAACAAGGAATTGGTGGCGAAGCTGACCGAACGCACTCCGCTCCGCCGCCTGGGTCAGCCACAGGATATGGCCGGCGCCATCCTCTATCTCGCCTCGCCGGCGGCGAGCCTGGTGACCGGCGTGACCCTGCCGGTCGACGGCGGCTGGCTGGCCTATTGAGAGTTAGGCGGACACTTCGAAGAACCCCATCATTGACGACGAAGCATCGCCGATGAGGGCATGGCCTGCGGCCCAGCCTGCGGATTGGGTGCTGTGGCGGGGTCTATTTGGTCTGCGGTGGGGTGTCGATGCAGTGAGG
>VGEV01000097.1 GCA_016869175.1 Alphaproteobacteria bacterium | reverse complement strand
TCGCGCGTGAGCCGGGGGCGGCGCGCCTCGACGACAGTGGCATCGACGATCTGCCCACCCATCGCCAGATAGCCCTTCTCCCGTAGCGCCGCATCGAACCGGGCGAACAGCCGGTCGAAGGCACCAGTCCGAACGAGTTGCTCGCGGTAGAGCCAAATCGTCTTGGCATCCGGCACGGCATCGTGCAGCGCCAGCCCGACAAAGCGCATGAACGACAGCCGATCCCGGATCTGATACTCGGCCTGATCGTCGGACAGCGTGTACAGCGTCTGCACAACCAGCACCTTGAACATCAACACCGCGTCGTATGGCGGCCTCCCGCCCTTGGAGCGGTCCGTGCGCGGCACCGCCGCCTCGAGATCAGGGCGGAACAGCTCGAAGTCCACCACCTTCGCCAGCCGCTCCAGCGGGTCCCCCGCCGCCGACAGCCACGCCAGCCGCTCGTCCGTGTCGAAGAAACCAGCCTGTCCCGCCATCCCCGCCTCCGGCCATCGCCAGAGGTCAGAGAATCAACCCGCGACCCTCAACGCCAGAGGTTTTCGAGGTGTCCGATTGACCTGCTGGGCAACGACGAGAGCGAACATGCCTTCCATCTGATCGGCGAGGCCGGCGGCACGGTGATCCGCGGCAACCGGATGCGCAACTTCGATTCCGCGCTGAAGGCCAATGGCGGCGGCCAGGGAACCGACCGGCGGTTCCCCAATGGCGTGCTGGTCGAGGGCAACGCGCTGTGGAACGAGCGGCCGCGCGTCGCCCTTCGCCCGACCAACCCAATCGGCGTGGTGGGCGGCCGGCGCTGGGTGCTGCGCGGCAATTTCGTCGCCGATTTCGCCCATGCCGATGGCAAGCGGCCCGCTTATGCCATGTACCTGAAGGGCAATTCGCGCGACGGCGTGATCGAGGGCAACCTGGTGCTCTGCGAGTGGCGCCATGCCGGAGGGGTCCGCATCGGCATTTCCCTTGGTGGCGGTGGCACCGGCTGGCGGTTCTGCGAAGCGGAGGTCTGCAGCACAGAACATACCGGCGGCGTGATCCGCAACAATATCGTCAGCAACTGCCCAGAGGATGCCGGCATCTATCTGAACAAGGCCAGCGACACCGTCATTGCCCACAATACCTTGATGAATACCCAAGGCATCGTGGTGCGTTACGAGACCTCCTCGGCCCGCATCCGCAACAATATTGTCCTGGATCGCATCGCCAGTCGAAACGGCGGGATCGCGCAAGCGGAGAGCAATCTCGAACTGGGCCCCTGACTCTCCATGATCGGCATGCGCATGGGTGCCGCCAGCCACCTGTTCCAGGCGCCCGAGGCGGTCGACCTGCGGCTGAAGGACGGCAAGCTGGTGCTCGGCCTTGCCGCCGTACTGCCGCAGGCGGGGATGGACTTTTGCGGCCGACAGCGGCGCCAACCGAGAACCGACCTGGGTGCCATCGACTACGGCGCCGGTCCTTGCGACGTAGCGGCCTGGCAGGAGCGCCTGATCAAGTCACCCTGGCGCCGCTGACCGGGCCACAATCCCGGCTGCCGCCACGCGTTCCGTGCAACTCGGCCTTGCGCCCGCGCCGCACCGCGCAACGTTGTAACCCAAGAGGCCTGCCACCATATTGGCGCGCCTCGAAGGGAGTGGTCACATGGCGTTTCGCATCGGTGTCGACATTGGCGGCACGTTCACCGACTTCGCCTTGATTGATGACAGCAATGGCCGGGTGGCGGTGCACAAGGTGCTGACCACGCCACGCGATCCGTCGGAAGCGGTGCTGCAAGGGATCGACGAGTTGCTGGCCAGGGAGAAGCAGCCGATCCAGCAGGTCGTTTCCGTCGTCCACGGCACCACGCTGGTCACCAACGCGGTGATCGAGCGCAAGGGTGCCCGCACCGGCATGTTGGTGACGCGCGGCTTCCGCGACGTGATCGACATCGCGCTGGAGCGCCGCTACGACCTCTACGATCTGCGCCTGAAGCTGGCGCAGCCGGTGGTGCCGCGGCTGCTGCGGCGCGAGGTCGACGGCCGCCTGCGCGCCGATGGCAGCGAGGAGCAAGCGCTCAGTCTCGAGCAGGTATTGAGCGAAGTGACGAACCTGCGCCAACAGGACGACATCCAGGCATTGGCGATCTGCTTCATGAACAGCTACGCCAATGGGCGGCACGAGGAAGCGGCGCGCGAGGCGGTGGCCAAGCGCTTTCCCGAGCTTTATCTCTGCACCTCCTCCGACGTCCTGCCGTTCATGCGCGAATACGAGCGCTGGACCACGGCCACGGTCAACGCCTACACCCAGCCGATGACCGACCGCTATCTCGGCCGGCTGGAGAGCGAGCTGCAGCGTCGCGGGTTCACCGGCGCTTTCCTGGTGATGACCTCCTCCGGCGGCGCGGTCAGTGCCGCACTGGCCCGACGCTATCCGGTGCGACTGATCGAGAGCGGCCCCGCCGCCGGGGCCTTGATGTCGGGTTTCCTGGGCGTGCTGGCCGGCGCGCCCAACCTGCTGTCCTTCGACATGGGGGGCACGACGGCCAAGGGCGCGCTTCTGCGCGACGGGCAACCGCTGAAGAAGTACGAGCTGGAAGTGGCGCGGGTACATGAGTTCAAGCAGGGCAGCGGCCTGCAGCTGCGCATCCCGGTCATCGACATGATCGAGATCGGCGCCGGCGGCGGCAGCCTGGCGCAGGTCGATGAACGCGGCCTGGTGAAAGTGGGGCCGCAGAGCGCCGGCGCCGAGCCTGGCCCGGCCTGCTATGGCCGCGGCGGCAAGCGGCCAACCTCGACCGACTGCAACGTGCTGCTGGGCTATCTCGACCCCAACTTCTTCCTGGGCGGGCGCATGCGGCTCGACGCCGCCGCCGCCGGCCAGGCCCTGCAATCGGAGGTGGCGAAGCCGTTGTCGCTGGAACAGGACCGCGCCGCTTTCGGCGTGCACGAAATCCTGAACGAGGATGTGGCGCGGGCCTTTCGCATCCATGCCTCGGAACTCGGCTTCGACTACCGGCGTTGCAGCATGGTGGCGTTCGGCGGCTCCGGCCCGGTGCATGCCATGCGGATCGCCCGCAAGCTGCGCATTCCAGATGTGATCTTCCCGGCCGGCGCGGGCGTCATGTCGGCGATCGGCATGCTCGTCACCCCGGTCTCGTTCGAGACGCTGCGCACCCGGCGGGTGGCACTGGCCGAACTCGACGCGGCCAAGCTGGACGCGCATTTCCAGCCGCTGATCGACCAGGCGAGCGCCTTCCTCAAACAGGCCGGCATCGCCCGGAACGAGGTCACGGTGCTGCGCCGGCTCGACATGCGCTATCGCGGGCAAGGCTACGAGGTCGAGGTGACCTTGCCAGCCGAGCTGTCCGGACCCGTCCTCATGGCGGCTATCCCCGAACTGTTCCGCAAGGCCTATTCCGAGACCTTCTCGCAGACACACCCCGATGCGCCGATGGAAGTGGTGAACTGGAAGGTCGAGGGCATCGGGCCCCGGCCCAAGGTGGCCGGTTCCTACCAGGTGCTGGGGCCCGCCGGGGGCCAAGTCGACAAGGGCACGCGCAAGGCCTATCTCGCCGACAAGGGCGGCTTCCTCGATTGCCGCGTCGTCAACCGCTACGCCCTGAAGCCGGGCGATACGGTGACGGGGCCGGCGCTGATCGAGGAGAACGAGTCGACCTGCCTGATCGGACCGGGCGACCGCGCCCAGGTCGATCCGCGCTACAATCTGATCGTCCGCTTGGCCTACTAGGACGCGCCTGGGAGAACCCCGATGCAAGAGTTCGATGCCGTCAGCCTGAAGATCATGTGGGACCGCCTCGTCTCCATTGCCGACGAGATCGTGCTGTCCTTGGTGCGCACGTCGTTCTCGATCAACGTGCGCGAGGGCTACGACCTGACCTGCGTGCTGTTCGACGCGCGCGGCCGCACGCTGGCGCAAGGCACCTACAGCGTGCCATCGTTCTGCGGCACCGCGCCGCAGACGCTCCAGCACATGCTGCGGCGTTACCCGGCCGAGACGCTGCGGCCAGGCGATGTGGTGATGACCAACGATCCCTGGATGGGGACCGGACATCTTTACGACATCAACGTGATGCGGCCGGTGTTCCGTGGCGACAAGCTGGTCGGCTTCACCATGAGCGTCACCCACCTGCCGGATATCGGCGGCGTCGGTTTCTCCGCCACGCCGGTCGAGGTCTATGCCGAAGGCTTCCGCATGCCGGTCGTCAAGCTGATGCATGCCGGCAAGCTGAACGAGGAGTTGCTGGAGCTGTTCCGCTTCAACGTGCGCGTGCCGGACGAGAATGTCGGCGACCTGATGGCCAACGTCACCTGCAACGAGGTGGGCGGCCGGGCGCTGCTGGATTTCATGGACGAGTATGGCATTGACGACCTTTCGCCCTTGTCGGACGCGATCCAGGAACAATCGGCCCGCGCCATGCGCGAGGAACTGCTGAAGATCCCCAACGGCGTCTACAAGAACGCCGTGGATATCGAGGGGATCGACGAGCCGATCCGTCTGGCGGCGACCGTCAAGGTGAACGATGGCCGGGTGGCGATCGACTTCGAGGGCACCTCGGGCCCGGTGCGCGGCGCCATCAACGTGCCCATCTGCTACACCCGCGCCTTCAGCTATTACGTGGTCAAGTGCCTGACCATTCCGACCCTGCCCAACAACGAGGGCGCGGTTCGCGCGATCGACGTGACGGCGCCGCAGAACTGCGTCTTGAACTGCGAGCCGCCCTGGCCGACCGGCGGCCGGCATGCGGTCGGCCATTTCGTGGTGCCGCTGCTGATGGGCGCCTTCGCGCAGGCGGTGCCGGAGCGGGTGATCACCGAGCCGGCGATGATGACGGTGTTCAGCGTGCAGGGAAAGAACCGCGAAGGCCACGACATCTCCAGCCTGTTCTTCCTGGCCGGCGGCTTCGGCGCCGCCAAGGGGACGGACGGCCTTAGCGTGACGCCCGCGCCCTCGAACATGACCGTGGTGCCGAGCGAGGTCTGGGAGAACCTGACCGGCATCGTGGTGGAACGGCGCGAGATGCTGGCGGATTCGGGCGGACCCGGCGAGTTCCGCGGCGGGGTCGGCCAAGAAGTGGTGTTCCGAAACGACACGGGGCACCTGTTGACCGTCGGCTTCGTCGGCCAGCGCACGCAGTTTCCGGCACGCGGCCTGTTCGGCGGCCAGTGGGGCGCCAAGCGCACCTATTTCGTCAACGGCAAGCCGGTGCATCCCAAAGGCCGGCATGTGCTGCAACCGGGCGACCGCTTTTCGACCCACGAGGCCGGCGCGGGCGGCTATGGCGACCCGCTGAAGCGGCCGCTCGAGCGGGTGCTGGCCGACTGCCGCGAGGGGCTGGTGACCGTGGAGGGCGCCAAGCGCGACTACGGCGTTCAGGTGGATGCGCGCTCCGGCGGGGGCCAACGCATCGCCACGGCGGCGCAATAGGCGGAACGGATGGCGAGCCAGGAGGCGCTGCAACGGCACTATGCCAGCGACGGCATCGCCCCGCGCATCCTGGCCGCCCTGCGCGCCCAGCTGGGCGATGTCCCGGTCACGCCGGCCTTGCTCGCCCCGCTCGACCATTTCCATGGCCGCGGCCTGGCGGCGACCGAGGAAATGGCGGCGCTGTTGGCGCCGCGGCCGGACGAGCACCTGCTGGATATCGGCTCGGGCATCGGCGGGCCGGCCCGCTGGCTCGCCGCGACCTTCGGTTGCCGGGTCAGCGGCATCGATCTGACCCGTGAATTCTGCCAGGCGGCGGAGGCGTTGAATGAGGCCACGGGCCTGAGCGAGCGGGTGCGCATCTGCCAGGGCGACGCGCTCGATCTGCCGTTCCCGGCCGACAGCTTCGACAAGGCCTATTCGCAGAATGTCGTGATGAACATCGCCGTCAAGCGCGGGTTCTATGTCCAGGCGCTGCGGGTATTGCGGCCGGGCGGCCTGCTGGCGCTGTCCAACCTGGCGCAGGGGCCGGCCGGCCAGCCGTATTATCCCACACCGTGGTCGCCTGGTCCGGACACCAGCTTTCTTTCCAGCGCTGCCGCGACCGAGTCCGACCTCAAGGCTGCCGGATTCCTCCAGATTTACGTGCAGGACCGGACCGATCGCCTGCGCGCCTTCTATGACGAGCAGCGCGAACGGCTGAAGACCCATGGCCCGCCCAAGCTGGGCGTTCACGTGCTGATGGGCGAACGGATCAAGGAGTATCAGCGCAACGTCGCGCGCTCGGTCGAGGAAGGCCGCCTCCTGGCGCTGGAGATCACCGCGCGGAAAGCGGCTGCCTGAGCATGGCGGCCGCGCCGCTGGTCGAGGATCGCACGCCCATCCTGGTCGGCTGCGGCGACCTGACCGACCTGACGACGCCGGTCGAAGCCGGCCGCTCGCCGTTCGATCTCACCGCCCAGGCGGCGGCGCTGGCGCTGGCCGATGCCGGCGGTCGCGGCCTCGCCCAGGCGATCGACACGGTTGCCATGATCCGGCTGTTCTCCGACACCTCGCACCGCTTCGCCACCAAGCTCGGCAGTTCGCGCAATCCGCCGAAATCCATCGCCAACCGGCTGGGGCTCGCGGCGGCACGGCACATTTACACCTGGAACGGCGGCAACATGCCGCAATACCTCGCCAACCTGTTCGCCGAGGAGATCGCTCAGGGCCGCATGCGGGCGGCACTTGTCTGCGGCGGCGAGGCCTTGCGCACCCAGCACGGCGTCGAACGCGGCGGCCTGCCGATAAGCTGGGCGGAGGATCCCGGCGGCGAGCCGGAACTGATCGGCGATCCCCGGCGCGGCTGGAGCGAGCACGAGGACCGCCACAACATGCGCGCCGCCATCGTCATGTACCCCTTGATCGAGCACGCGATCCGGGCGGCGCGCGGCCGGGCGATGCCGGAACACATGGCGGCGATGGCCCGGTTGTTTGCCCGTTTTGCCAAGGTGGCGGCAGGCAATCCGCGCGCCACGCGCCGCGAGGGCTACACGGCCGAGCGCCTGGCGCGCATCGACGAGGCTAACCGCTGGATCGGGTTCCCCTATCCGCGCCTGATGAATTCCAACGCCTTCATCGACCAGGCCGCCGCCTTCATTCTCACCTCCGTCGGCCTGGCGCGCGAACTGGGCATCGCGCCGGCGAAATGGGTCTATCTGCACGGCTGTGCCGACGGCCACGACCACTGGTACCTATCGGAACGCCCGGAACTGCACGTCTCGCACGCCATCCGCTGGGGCGCGCGGACGGCGCTCGACATGGCCGGCCGCACGCTTGCCGACATCCGCCATTTCGACCTTTACAGCTGCTTCCCCTCGGCGGTGGAGATCACCTGCCAAGAACTGGGCCTGGACGAGGACGATGCGCGCGGCCTGACGGTGACCGGGGGCCTGCCCTATTTCGGCGGACCCGGCAACAACTATGTCACCCATTCGATCGTCGAGATGATGCGCCGGGTGCGGGCGGAAACCGGCAGCTTCGGCTTGGTCACCGCCAACGGCAACTACATCACCAAGCACTCCTTCGGCCTCTATTCGACGACGCCGCCGGAAGGGCCGTGGCGGCGCGAACCGCCCGCCCGCCTGCAGGCCCGGCTGGACGCCCTGCCCAAGGTGCCGTTCACCGAGACGCCGCAAGGCGAGGCGCGGATCGAGACCTATACCGTGATGCACGGCCGAAGCGGGCCGGATTACGGCGTGGTGTTCGGCCGGTTGACCGCCACCGGCCAGCGCTTCATCGCCAATCCGCCGCCGGAGCCGGCCGTGCTGCTCGACCTGCAGGACCGGGAAAGCGTGGGCAGGACGGGCCGCGTTGCCCATCGCGACGGCCACAATCGCTTCGTGCCGGCCTGAAGCCGCCTTCAGCCGGCCGGCAGCGGGTGCTGCTCGAGATAGGGCAGATAGTCCGGTTCGACATCGACCTCGAGGCTCGCCAGAAGCCGTACCACCGCGTTGTAGAAGGCGATGGTGACCATGAGGTCGGTCAGGCGCTCAGGGTCGAGGTCGGCCTCGAGCTGGTTGAAGGTCGCCTCGGCCACCTTGCCATCGCTGGTCATCTCGCGCGCCGCGCGCAACACGCATTTGGCGAGCGGCTCCAGCTTGCTGGCACCACCCTCGGTCTCCGCCACCATGGCCCGGATGTCGTCGTCGCTGACACCGAAATCGTGGCCGATCTTGACGTGATGCGAGAACTCGTAGGGCGAGCGGGCGAGATAGCCCACCTGCAGGATGGCAAGTTCGCGCAGCCGCGGATCCAGCCGGCTCTTGAAGCGGATGAAGGCGCCCATGCCCTGCAGCGCGCGGGCGGCGTCGGGACTGTGCACCAACAGCCGGAACAGGTTGATGTTCCGGTTCAGCAGATCCTGATGCTCCGGCTTCAGGCTGGGCTTGTCGAGATAGGGCAGTCGCGCCACGGCCGGCCCCTTCAGTTCAACAGCTTCGCCCTGTCGTCCAACAACCGCAGGATCTCGTCGCGGCCGACATCCGGGATTTGCAGCAGCGCACGGGCAACGCCGTGCTCGCGATAGCTGTCCAGCACCTGTTTGTCGGGCGGCGCGCGGAACACGGTGACGGACAGCGTTCTCATATCCCGGTCCGCCGTGCCGGCGATCTGCCGCAACTGGCCCATCGCCGCCTTGACCTCGAACTTGGCGCCGGCGCGGGGGAACCAGCCGTCGCAGTAATCGACGACCCGGCGCAGCGTGTAGTCGCTCTCCCCGCCCAGCAAGATCGGCGGATGCGGCCGCTGCACCGGCTTGGGATGCTGCCAGACCGGATCGAAGCTCACCATCTCGCCGCGGAACTCAGCGGCTTCCTGGCTCCACAAGGCCTTCATCGCCAGGATGCGCTCGCGCAGGAGCTTGAAGCGGGTGTTGTAGCGGGCGCCGTGATTTTCCATCTCCTCGACGTTCCAACCGCCGCCAATGCCGAACACGAAGCGGCCGCCCGACAGCCGGTCGAGGCTGGCGACGCATTTCGCGGTGACGATCGGGTCGCGCTGCGGGATCAGGCAGATGCCGGTGCCGAGCTTCAGCCTCTTGGTGGCGGCGGCGGCGAACGACAGGGCGACGAACGGATCATGCGTGTGCGCGTAGCATTTCGGCAGCTCGCCGCCGCCGGGGAAGGGCGAACGGCGGCTGGTCGGGATATGCGTGTGCTCGGGCAGGAACAGCGACTCGAAGCCGCGCTCCTCCAGCGCCCGCGCCAGTTCGGCCACGTCGATGCCGTAATCCACAGGAAAATAGAATGCACCCGTCTGCATCTTCCGGTCCTCGTTGCGGCCTCAGGCCGGCGACATGATGTGGATGACGCGCTTGGCCAGCATATCCTTCACCTTTTCGGCATAGGCCTTCATGTGCGGCGCGACCATGTGGGCCTTCAGGTCGTCCATGTTGGCCCATTTCTCCACGATCACCGCGGTGTCGGGACCGATCTTGGTCTGCGCCGGATGATCGATGGCGGCGTCGATCGTCGGGCCGTATTCGATGCAGCCCTTTTCCTTCAGCACGTTCGGCACGTTGGCGCGGAACTCCTTGAGGAAGGCATCGCGCATGCCGGGCTTGACGGTGATGATGGCGAGCACGTGGATCATGGCGAGATTTCTCCGTTTGTGGGCGGTGGTGCGACGCGGCACGCCACGGTAGTGGAGATCGCCGCCGCTGCCTAGCGGTTGGCGACCTTGACCTTGGCGGCCCTTTCGTAGCGGGTGATCAGTTCGTTGATGTCGGCGTTGCCGCCCTGCTCGTTCTGGGCGCTCAGCAATACCTCACGGACCAGCCCGGCGATCGGCATCGGCGCCTCGCTGTCCAGGCCCAACTGGGTGGCCAGCCGCACGTCCTTCAGCATCAGCGCGATGGTGAAGTTGGCCTTGATGGAGCCGTCGAGCAGGCGGGCGAGCGTGTATTCGGAGGTGTAGGTCTTGCCGGAACTCTTGTTCAGCACGTCCATGCAGGTCTTGAGGTCGAGCCCGTTCTTCATGCCCATGGCGACGGCCTCGAACGTCACCTGGCGGCAGCCGGCGGCGATGACGTTGTTGACCAGCTTCATGGTATGGCCGTTGCCGACGCCGCCGCAATGGAACACGTTGGGACTGATCTGGCGGAACACCGGCGCCACCTTCTCGTAGAGCGCCGGCGGTGCCCCCACCATGATGGCGATCGTGCCGGCCAAGGCACCGTGCGGTCCACCGGAGACCGGCGCGTCGATCAGGGTCAGTCCGCGTTCCTTCAGTTCGTTCGCCATGCGTCGCGTGGCGATGGGATCGCCCGTGGTCATGTCGGCGATCAAGCCGCCCTGCTTCATGCCGGAGGCGATGCCGTTCTCGCCAAAGATCGCCTGGCGCACCTCGTGGGAGGTCGGCAGGCACGTCAACACCAGGTCGGATTGCGCCGCCAGCGCGGCCGGACTCTGCGCCGGCACCGCGCCGTCGCCGGAGAGCGCGGCGGCCGCCTCGGACCGGAGGTCATAGACCCTGAGCTTGCGGCTCTTCAGCAGACGCTTGGCCAAGGCGCCGCCCATGGCGCCCAAGCCGACATAGCCGACTTCCATTCGCTTCTCCCCTTGTTCGCTTCAAGCGGCAGCGGCCGCCGTCAGATCGGGATGCCGCTCGTGCCAGCCGCATTCTCGTTCGTAGGCGCGCGCCACCCGATAGAGCATCGCCTCGTCGAAATAGCGCCCCGCGAGCTGGAACGACAGGGGCAGGCCGGCCTTGGAGAAGCCCGCCGGCACCGCGATCGCCGGATGACCGGAGATGTTGAACGGCATGCGGGACTGGCGCGCCAGCACCCGGCCGACCTCGGGCGAAGCGAGCGGCGGCGGCGGATCGAAGCTGGACGCGGTCAACAGCACGTCCACGTCGCGGAACTTGGCATCCAGCTCGCGCGCCAGCAGGCCGCGCCAGCGCATCGCCTGGACATAGTCGGAGGCCCGCACGAAGGCGCCCTGGAGCAACCGCTGCCGGGTCAGTACGGCATAGTCCTGCGGCCGCTCCTGCAGCCACTTTTCGTGCACGGCGTAGGACTCCGCCGCCAAGATCACGGTCAGGCAGTTGCCATAGTCCGCCAGCGGCGCCAGTGCCACATCGCAGATTTCCGCGCCCAGCTTGCCATAGAGCGCGATCGCCGCCTCGATCGCCGCCAGCATCTCCGGATCGCAGGCGCTGTCCTGCTGGTAGAAATGCCGGACGACGCCGATACGCAGGCCCTTGACACCCGCTTCCAGCCCGGCCGCGTAGTCGGGCACCGCCCGCTCGACCGAGCCGGGATCCGCCGGATCGTGGCCGGCGATGACCTGCAGCATCAGCGCATTGTCGCGCACGTCGCGGGTCATCGGCCCGGCATGGTCGAGACTGTACGCCAGCGGCATGACACCGCGCCGGCTTACCCGGCCATAGGTCGGCTTCAGGCCGACCAGCGAACAGGCGGAAGCCGGATTGCGGATCGAGCCGCCGGTATCGGTGCCGATGGCGGCGGCAACGAAGCCGGCGGCGAGGCCCGCCCCCGGTCCGCTCGACGAACTGCCCGGGAAATAGCCGTCCTTCCAGGGATTGACCGCCGGCGGAAACGGCGTGTCGAACGAGGTATGACCGCCGCAGGCGAATTCGTGCGTCGCCATCTTGCCCATGATGACCGCGCCGGCGGCCTTCAGGCTGGCTGTCACCGCCGCGTCGGCCGCCGCGACGTTGTCCAAGAGGATGCGCGACTGTGCCGTCGTCGGCACGCCGGCCAGGTCGACAATGTCCTTCAGGCCGGTTGGAATGCCGTGGAACGGACCGCGCCAGGCGCCCTTGGCGATCTCGGCTTCGGCCGTTCGCGCCGCCGCCAGCGCCTGTTCCGGCAACAACCGCACGAAGCTGTGCAGCCGGCCATCGAGGCCGTCGACCCGTCGCAGCAGGGCGGTTACATACTCGACCGGCGACAGGTCGCGCCGGCGCAGCCGCTCCGCCGCCTGCGCGACCGTCAGATAGGCAAGCTCGGTCATGACCGCCGCCCGGGCGAGGCCGATGGCGGGCGAAAGACGTGCACCGGCTCGAGCGCCGGCGGCAGGCCGCGCGGCAGCTTGCCGACCACCTCGACCAAGCGGCGTTCGCCGGCCGCCAGGTCGTTCAGGTATTCGTCGCTCAGTCCCGCCAAGCCGATCGCCGTCGCCCGCGCGCGCAACTGTTCCCGAGCCTCCGCCATGACATCCCCCTTCTCACGCCATTCAACGCGAGCCGCCCCCCGGCGGCAACTGTCGCCGCCGCAATTGTGCCATCGCCCAGGCTTGGGACTGACGGCCGGGCCGACTATGCTGCACTGCGAAATGCACAATCCGCAAATCGGGCCGAGGTAACAGGGCATGACGGTGGCCGCGGCGGCGCCGGAGCAGACGTCGGCGCTCTACCGCTGGGGACTGATGGCCTTCCTGACGCTCGCCGTCACGCTTTACGGCCTGACGCTGTTGGTGGTCACGGTGTTGTTGCCGCAGATGCAAGGCACCTTGTCAGCAACCCAGGATCAGATCGCGTGGGCGGTCACCTTCAACCTGCTGGCCACCGCCGTGGTCACGCCAATGACCGGTTGGCTGATCAATCGCTTCGGCCGACGCAGCGTGATGCTGGTCGGTGCCGCCGGGTTCACCCTGGCGACCGTCGGCTGTGGCATTGCCGACAGCCTGCTGACGCTGGTGCTCTATCGGGTGGCGCAAGGCGGCTTCGGCGCGCCGCTGGTGCCGCTCGGCCAGGCCATCACCCTCGACACCTTCCCCAAGCATCAGCACGGCATGGCGACATCGATCTTCGGCATGGCGGTTGTGATCGGACCGGCTTTCGGGCCGCTCTTGGGCGGCTATCTGGCCGAGCAGTACGACTGGCGCTGGGCGTTCTTCATGATCGTGCCGTTCGGCATCGCCGCCTTCGTGGGCCTGATGGCCTTGCTGCGGGACAAGGGTCGCAGCGGCGGCGTGCGACTGGACTGGACCGGTTTCCTGGCGCTCTCGGCCACCGTCGTCGGCCTTCAGTTGATGCTTGATCGCGGCCAACGGCAAGACTGGTTCGAAAGCACCGAGATCGTCATCTGGGCGGTATTGGCGTTGGTCGCCCTGCACGTTTTTGTCGTGCACAGCGCCTCGGCCCGACAGCCCTTTCTCAACCCCCGCCTGCTGGCCGACCGCAATTATGCGCTGGGCCAGGTCATCGTCTTCATCTACGGCATGATGAACTTCACGCCCATGGTGCTGTTGCCGCCGATGCTGAAAACCCTGTACGGCGTGCCCGACGATGCGATCGGCTATGTCGTCGCGGCGCGTGGGCTGGGCGCCCTGATCGGCTTCTTCAGCTCGATGTACCTGTCGAAGCTCGATCCGCGGGTCGGCATGGCGGGCGGCTTCGCGCTGCAATCCGTTGCCGGCTATCTGATGGCGGGCTTCGACTTCAACGTGACCATCGGCATGGTGGCCGCGGTCAGTGTAATCCAGGGCATCTGCGTCGGGGTCGTCTGGGTGCCGCTGACGGTCGCCACCTTCGCCACCTTGCCGCCAAACCTGGTGCCCGAGGGCTCGGCGGTCTTCCACCTGCTGCGCAACCTCGGCAGTTCCATCTTCATCGCGCTTTCGGTCAACCTCGTGATCGTGAGCGGCCGCCAGAGCTATGCCCAGCTGGCCGAGTTCGTGACGCCGCTCAACCCGATCATGACGCTGCCCTGGGCGATGGGCGGCTATAGCATCGCCGAGCCGGAGGCGCTCGGCCGCCTGGCCGGCGAAGTGGGCCGCCAGGCGGCGCTGATCGGCTATATCGATGCATTCCTGCTCTATACGGTGAGTTCGGCGCTGGCCATCCCGCTGGTGCTGCTGTTGCGGATCCGCCGCGCCTGAACGGCCTGGGTGGCGTGGCCTTACGGCCTCGCGTATGTTGCGGTCGCACGCCTATTCGGCGGCGTTCGGCGCCAAGCAGGGCGCCAGGGCGCCCGACAACGGCGACGGCAGGGGAGGGGCCATGCGTATCGTCAACTTCAGCAAGGACGGAGTTCCCACATTGGCGGTCCGCAGCGGCCGCAGGCTGGTCGACCTGTCGGTCGCGGCGCCGGACTTGCCGCGCGACCTGAAGGGACTGCTGGCGGGCGGCAAGCGGGCCATGAGCAAGGCCTCGGCCGCGGCCGAGGACGCCGGCGGCAAGGCCAGCGTCAAGGAGGCAGGGATCAGCTTCCTGCCGCCGGTGCACAATCCGAGCAAGGTGATCTGCTTCGGTCTCAACTACCGCGACCATGCGCTGGAGACCAACAACCCGATCCCGAAATACCCGGTGGTGTTCGCGCGTTGGAGCAACACGCTGGTCGGGCACGGCCAGCCGATGCTGCGCCCGAAGGAGTCTGAACAGCTCGACTACGAGGCCGAACTGGCGGTGATCATCGGCAAGACCACGCGCCGGGTCGGCAAGCGCGGCGCGCTGGCTTGTGTCGCCGGCTATTCCTGCTTCAACGACGGCTCGGTGCGCGACTACCAGCGCAAGAGCGGCCAGTTCACCATGGGCAAGAATTTCGACTGCACCGGCGGGTTCGGACCGGAGTTCGTGTCCGCCGACGAAGTGCCGCCGGGCGCCGACGGGCTGGCCATCAAGTGCCGGCTGAACGGCAAGGTGGTGCAGAACTCCAAAACCGATCAACACATCTTCAAGGTGCCGGACGCGGTGTCGATCGTCAGCGAGGTGCTGACGCTGGAGCCGGGTGACGTGATCATCATGGGCACCCCCTCCGGAGTCGGCGCGGCGCGCAAGCCGCCCTTGTGGATGAAGCATGGCGATACCTGCGAGATCGAGATCGAAGGCATCGGCAAGTTGGTCAACCCGGTCAAGAACGGCTGAGCGCAGACAAGTTTCCCAGGCCCGCCCTTGCCGTAAGGGCGGGCCGACGCATTTCTGTGCCTTGGCCTGGATTATTCGTGACGCGGGCCGTATCGGTGCGGCGGGTGTAGCATAGCTCACTGATTTCGTTCAGGATTTGGTGGTCTAAGCCGGTCCTTCACGAGAGCAGGGAGGCGCCACGCCCGCCATGGCCGACGATAGAGAACGCTCCTGCGATTTGCCAAGCGTCGGGCGCAAGAAGATGAGCGCGTCGTTCGACGGCGGGCGCATCAGCTCCGACGGCGGGGTGA
>VGEV01000096.1 GCA_016869175.1 Alphaproteobacteria bacterium | reverse complement strand
CCTTCAGCGCCTTCCTCTACCGCTACCGCAACCTGGTCGAGCGCTTCTTCAACAGGGTCAAACACTTCCGAGCCATCGCCACGCGCTACGACAAGCACGACGCCAACTACCTCGCCCTCATCAAGCTCGCCGCATCACGAATCTGGATGCGTGCTTATGAGTCCGTGTCCTAGTGTGGCGGATTTGAAGTTCCGCCGATCTCGGCGGCCCGCTCGGTGAGGAACTTCAAATCCAAAGCCACATTAGAATCATAGGGTTGCTAGTGTCCCTTCGATTCCGAAGTTCGCATGAGAGTGGCCGCATGCACTTACGAACTTCGCAATCGGGACACTAGCATCGCCTGGCCGAGCATGGAGAGGCCGCGATGGGCTGGCAGCCGGAATTGGAGGAACTGAAGCGGCGCGAACGGCTGGCCCAGGCCATGGGCGGGGCCGAGAAGGTGGCGCGCCAGCATGCCGGCGGCAAGCTGACGGTGCGCGAACGCATTGCCCGGCTGCTCGATCCCAGCAGCTTCCACGAGGTGGGCGCCATCGCCGGCAAGACGGAATACGGCGCCGACGGCGAGCTTGAACACTTCCAGCCGGCCAATCTGGTGACCGGGCGCGGCCGCATCGCCGGCCGCCCGGTGGTGGTGGCGGGTGACGACTTCACCGTGCGCGGCGGCGCCAACGATGCCGGCATCCGCGAGAAGATGGTGCATGTCGAGAAGATGGCGAACGCGCTGCGCTTGCCACTGGTGCGCCTGGTGGACGGCACCGGCGGCGGCGGTTCGGTCAAGACCATCGAACAGGAGGGCCGCACCTACATCCCCGCGGTGCGCGGCTGGGACGTGGTGGTGGACAATCTGTCGACGGTGCCGGTGGTGGCGCTGGCGCTTGGCTCCGTGGCCGGCCTCGGCGCCGCCCGCGTCGCCGCCAGCCATTACTCGCTGATCGTCAAGGATACCGCGCAGATGTTCGTCGCCGGCCCGCCGGTGGTGGCGCGGGTGGGCGAAGACCTGAGCAAGAACGAACTGGGCGGCAGCGACATCCATGTGCGCAACGGCGCCATCGACGACGAGGTGGCATCGGAGGGCGAGGCCTTCGCCCGGACAGGGACCTTCCTGTCCTACCTGCCCGCCTCGGTCTACGAACTGCCGCCGCGCGGACCACAAGACGACGACCCGGCCCGCGCCGAGGACTGGCTCATCGACGCCATCCCGCGCAATCCGCGAAAAGTCTATCGCATGCGCCCCATCGTCGAGGCACTGGTGGATCTGGGCTCGTTCTTCGAGATCGGCCGGCTCTGGGGCCGTTCGGTGATCACCGGGCTTGCCCGGCTCGACGGCTGGCCGGTGGCGGTGCTGGCGAGCGATCCTTATTTCCAGGGCGGGGCGTGGACGGCGGAGGCCTCCCAGAAGGTCATGCGCTTTGTCGACCTGGCGGAATGTTTCCATCTGCCGGTGGTGCATCTGGCCGACATTCCCGGCTTCCTGATCGGCCGCGAAGCGGAGCTGCAGGCCACCATCCGGCACGGCGTGCGCGCCATGACGGCGGTGTTCCAGGCGACCGTGCCGTGGTGCGCCGTCATCGTGCGCAAGGCCTATGGCGTGGCCGGGGCCGCGCACATGAACAGCTCGCGCTTCAACCTGCGCTATGCTTGGCCGTCGGGCGACTGGGGCTCGCTGCCGATCGCCGGCGGGCTGGAGGCGGCCTACAAGGCCGAGCTGGCGGCCAGCCCCGATCCGGCGGAAACGCTGGCCGGGATCGAGGCCCGGCTGAACCGTCTGCGCTCGCCGTTCCGCACCGCCGAAAGCTTCCTCGTGGAGGAGATCGTCGATCCCCGCCGGACGCGGGCGCTGCTGACCGAGTTCGCCAGCCTGGCCGCCCCCCTGCGCCAACCCGGCCGGCGCAGCTTCGGCCTCAGGCCTTGAGCCAGCCGGCGCTGCTGGGGCTGGCTGGCCTGTTGGGCCTTGTCCTGGGCAGCTTCCTCAACGTCCTGGCGAGCCGGCTGCCGGCCATGATTGGGCATGACGGGCAGGGTCCGGCGCCGCCCGGCCTGTGGCGACCCGCTTCGCATTGCCCGGCCTGCAAGGCGCCGCTCGCGGCCTGGCACATGCTGCCCCTCGTCGGCTTCGCTTTGCTCGGCGGCCGCTGCGCTGGCTGCGGCGTTGGCATCTCCTGGCGCTATCCGCTGCTGGAACTGCTGGGCGCGGTCGTGGCGACGCTGGCTGCCGCGCGCTATGGCGCCGGCGCGGCCGGGCTTGCCGCGGGCACGTTCGGCTTCTTGCTGCTCGCCGCCGCGGCGATCGACGCGGAAACGCACCTGCTGCCGGACGCCCTTGTGCTGCCAACGCTGTGGCTTGGCCTCGTCGTCAACGCCTTCGCCCTGTTCACCCCGCCGGCTTCGGCGATCCTGGGCGCCGCCGTCGGCTACGCCATGCTCCGGCTGGTCGAGCAGGGCTATCGCCTGCTGCGCGGGCGCGAGGGTCTAGGCCGGGGTGATGCCAAGCTGGCGGCGGCGCTGGGCGCCTGGCTCGGCTGGCAGGCGCTGCCCTGGGCCTTGCTGATCGCGGTGCTGGCCGGTATCGCGGTCGGCCTGTTCTTGCTGCTGCGCGGGCGACGCGCCGACCAGCCTTTTGCCTTCGGCCCGATGTTGGCGGGCGCGGGCTTCGTCATGTTGCTTTACGGTGAGGGCTTGGCGACGCTGTATCGGTGGCACTGGGCGTGAGGAGAGGATGCGGGCGGCGGCCGAGGATCTGATCAGGCGCTATTATCAGGCGTTCAACGCCGGCGACGATGCCGGGCTGCTGGCGCTGCTGCACCCAGAGGTCGCGCACGACATCAATCAGGGCGGCCGCGAAACCGGGCGCCAGGCCTTTGCCCGGTTCCTTGCGCATATGCGGCAATGCTATGCCGAACGGGTGGAGGATCTCGTGCTGCTGAACGCCGCCGACGGCCGGCATGTCGCGGCCGAATTCCGTGTCGCGGGCTGTTATCTGAAGCAGGACGGCGATCTGCCGCCGGCTGGCGGCCAGCCCTACGACTTGCCCGTCGGCGCCTTCTTCGAACTGCGCGACGGCCTGATCGCCCGCGTCACCACCTACTACAACCTGGCCGATTGGCTGAGGCAGGTGACGGCACGGTGAGCCAGCCCTACCGCATCGAGGTGCTGACGGGACCAGCGATCCTGCCGCATCTGGCGGGCCTGGCGCGGTTGCGGGTCGAGGTGTTCCGCGACTTTCCCTACCTCTACGACGGCAGCGAGGACTACGAGCGCAAGTACATCGCGACCTATGCGGCCGCCCCGGACGCGCTGGTGGTGGCCGCCTATGTCGGGGATGAACTGGTCGGGGCGGCGACCGCCCTGCCGCTGGCGGACGAGCCGGAACATGTCAAGGCGCCGGTCGCGGCGCGCGGCTTGGACGTCGCGCGTGTGTTCTATTGCGGGGAGTCCGTGCTGCGGCAGCCCTATCGCGGTCGTGGCATCGGGCACGCCTTTTTCGAGGCGCGCGAGGCGCATGCCCGGCGGCTTGGCCGGTTCGAGCGCATCGGCTTTTGCGCCGTGCTCCGCCCGGCCGATCACCCGGCGCGGCCGGCCGATTACCGGCCGCTCAATGCCTTCTGGCGACGGCACGGCTATCAGCCGGTGCCGGGCCTGACCTGCACCATGTCCTGGCGCGACATCGGCGACATCGCGGAAAGCGCCAAGCCGATGCAGTTCTGGATGAAGGCGCTCTAGCGATGGTGGAAGCCAGGCTGCGCCTGGCGGCGGCGCAGTATCCGATCGGCCGGTTCGGCGATTTCGCCGCCTACCGCGACAAGCTCCGCCGCTGGGTGGCGCGGGCGGCGGCGGCCAAGGCGCGGATCCTGCTGTTCCCGGAATATGGCGCGATGGAACTCGCCTCGCTGTTCGGCGCGGAAGTCGCTGGCGATTTGCGGGCTCAGCTCGTCGCCCTGCAGGACCTGCTCGACAAGTTCCGCGAGCTGCACGCGGACCTTGCCCGACGCCATCGGCTGTACATCGTGGCGGCGAGCTATCCCGTGGCCGCGGCCGGCGGCTTTCGCAACCGCGTGCATGTGTTCGCGCCGGACGGTCGCATGGGCCATCAGGACAAACGGTGGATGACCCGCTTCGAGGACGAGCGCTGGGCCATGGCGGCGGGCGAGGAGCTGACGCTGTTCGAGGCGGAGTTCGGCGGCTTCGCCGTGCAGCCCTGCTACGACATCGAATTCCCGGTCGCTACCCGCGCGCTGGCGCAGGCGGGCGCGCGCCTGGTCCTGGTGCCGAGCTGCACCGATGCGCTGGCCGGCTATTGGCGCGTGCGCATCGGCGCGCAAGCCCGGGCGCTGGAGAACCAGTGCGCCGTCGCCATGGCACCGACCGTTGGCCTCGCCCCCTGGTCGGCCGCGGTCGATGTCAACGTCGGCGCCGCCGGCGTCTTTCTGCCGCCCGATCGCGGACTTCCGGATACCGGCGTGCTGGCGGTCGGTCCGCTCAACCGCCCGCGCTGGCTGTTCGCGGACATCGACCTTGCCGCCCTCGACCGGGTACCTGCCGATGGCCAAGTGCTGAACGCACGCGACAGCCGGATGGAGGCTACCCGGCCGCTGTCGCCGGTCCGCCGACTGTGCCTTTAGCGCACGGGCCGGCGGGCGATGAAGAAGGCGCAGCCGGCTTCCTCGGTGCTCTCGGCGTGCCGGCAGCCCTTCGGCATGCGGAAGCTCTCGCCGGGGCCGTAGCTGCGCACTCCCTCCGGGGTCTTCAGCGTCATCCTGCCGGCGGTCACCAGCACCGCGACGTCGCAGCCGGCTTCGTGTTCCGGCTTGCGCACCGAGGGTGCAAGTGTCTCCTGGGTGAAGGCGGTGAAGCCTTCGGTGCGCAACTGCTTCTCGAAGCTGGCTGTGTCCACCGGCTCGACCTCCCTTACTTGTAGAGCCGCCGGCCGATGAAGAACGAGCAGCCGGCCTCGTCGGTGCTCTCGGCGTGCCGGCAGCCCTTCGGCATGCGGAAACTCTCGCCGGGGCGATAGGTGCGCGTGCCCTCGGCCGTCTTCAGCGTTATGGCGCCGGCGGTGATCAGCACGGCGGCATCGAACTCGTGGTCGTGTTCGGGCCGCTGCAGCGACGGCTTCAGGTTGCCTTCGGCGAAGGCGGTGAACCCTTCCGCGCGCAATTCCCGCTCGAACGTCGTGCTATCCATGGTCGGCTCCAACATGCCCGTCGCGGACGACATAATCCGGACCTCGGCCAGCGGTCAAATGCGCCCGGGCGATGGAATATGCTCTACTGCCGGCAGCCAGGGAGACGGAGATGACCCGGACCTCGCCCTTGTGGGACGCGACGCTGCATCACCTTTGCATCGACAGCGTTCGCCCCTTGCCGATGCTGGAATTCTACCGCGACGGCTTCGGCTATCGGCCGGAGCGGTTGGCCGACGGGCAATGGCTGTTGGCGGGGCGCGAGCGGCGCCTGCTGCTGGCCCAGGGACCCGCCAACCACCTTGGTTTCGCCGCGTTCCGCTTTCCCGACAGGCCGCGGCTCGAGGCCTACCGCGCCCATCTGCGGCAGCAGGGCGTCAACTTCCATCCCTCGCCCACCCCGCTGTTCGGTGAGGAAGCTTTCGTGCTGGCCGATCCCGACGGCAACCTGCTGGCCTTCGGCCTGCCCAAGGGGTCGGATGGCGGCAGCGATCCGCTGCCGGGCCGCCTGCAGCATTTCGTCGTCGCCTCGACCGAGCTGCCCGCCATGGTCGCCTTCTACCGCCGGACGCTCGGTTTCGTGCTGTCGGACGAGGTGTGGGACGGCCAGCAGCGGTCGGCCGCCTTCCTGCGCTCGGATGCCGAGCATCACAGCTTCGCCGTGTTCCGCGCGGCCAAGGCCGGCTTCGACCATCATGCCTGCGAAGTGACCTCGTGGAACGACCTGCGCGATTGGGCCGACCGCTTCGCCAACCAGCGCGTGCCGCTGTGGTGGGGACCGGGGCGGCATGGGCCCGGCGACAATCTGTTCTTCATGGTGCAGGACCCCGACGGCAACAAGATCGAACTGTCGGCGGAACTCGAGCGCATGCCGATCGACCAGCCGGCGCGCAACTGGCCGCACGAGCAGCACACGCTCAACTACTGGGGCCAAGCCTGGATGCGGAGCTGAGGTTTCAGCCGAACGCGCCGGCCTGGCGCAGGCGCTCGATCTCGGCCCTGTCGTAGCCGGCGGCCAGCAACACCTCCTCGGTATGTTCGCCGGGTCCGGGCGCCAGGGCGGGCGGCCGCTTGGCTTCGCCATCGAGGAAAACCGGCGAATTGACGGTGAGTCCGGCCCCGGCCCGATCATCGCCATGCGGCACCAGAGCACCGGCCGCCACCGCCTGCGGGTCCTGGCGCACGTCCTCAATGCGCTCGATGGCACCGAAGGTGATGCCGTTCGCCTGCAGGATGACGCACCATTCCGCGGAGTCCTTGGCAGCGAACACCTCGTCCAGGATGGCGACGAGAGCGCTGGCATTGGCGTGCCGCGCCGGCATCGTGGCGAAGCGGGGATCGACCAACAGGTCGGGCCGGCCGAGGCAGCGCGCGAAGGCCTCCCAGTAGCGTTCCTCGCGCACGATCGCCAGCAGGAACCAGCGGTCATCGCGGGCGCGGTAGATGTTCGTCACCGCATTGACCGCCCGCTCGCGCGGCGGGCGGCGCGGCACCTGGGCCCCCGACAGCACCGCCTGCACATAGCAGCCATTGGCCCACAAGCCATTCGCCAACAGCGAGGTGGTGGCCATGCCGCCCTTGCCGGTCAACTGCCGCCGGTAGAGCGCGGTGACGATGGCGGCATAGAGCGCCATGGCGGTCGGGTGGTCGCCCAGGCCCGGCACGCTGCGCGCCGGCGGGCTGTCGGCGTTGGGCCTGACCACGTCCATCAAGCCCGAACGCGCCCACCACGAGGTGCTGTCGAAGCCGGGCTTGTCGGCATCGGGGCCCTCCTCGCCGAAGCCGGTCAGCGCGGCATAGATGAGCCGGGGGTTGAGTGGCGCCAGGTCGGCATGGGCGATGTTCAGGCGTTCGCGCACCTTGGGCGGCGAGTTGGTGATGAACACGTCGGCCCCGGCCACCAGCCGGCGCAGCACCGCTTGCGCGGCCGCATTCTTGAGGTCGAGCGTCAAGCCCTTCTTGCTTCGGTTGTCGAGGATCCAGCAGTAATTGTGCGGGCTTTCCGGCAGACCCGGCATGCCGACCAACTGGCGGTAGGGATCGCCCTCGCCCGGCGGCTCGATCTTGATCACCTCGGCGCCGAAATCGGCCAGGATGGTGGCGGCCGCCGGCGCGGCGATGAAGCTGGCGCAGTCGATCACTTTCAGGCCCTGGAACAGCAGGCGCTCGCTCATGTGAGCAGGCCCGTGCGCTTGCGCTCGATCAGCGCGAAGTCGATCTCGTAGCCCAGCCCGGGCTTGAGCGGCGCATGCACCAGGCCGTCGGCGCCGACCGCGATATCCTCGACAAGACCGTATTTCTGTGCGGCGTCCGGCAGCAGCACCTCGAAGAATTCGGTGTTGGGGATGGCCATGATGACATGCAGGTTGGCCACGTTGTTGAGCGAGTTGCCGCCGTGATGCACCTCGAAGTTCAGGCGGAAGGCCTCCGCCAGGTGCGCGGTCTTGAGGATCGAGGTGATGCCGCCCTTGACCGCCACGTCGCCGCGCAGATAGTCGGTCGCCTGTTGGGTGAGCCAGGGCACGAAGGCGGTCAGGCCGCCCGGAGTGTATTCCGTTGCCAGGATCGGGATGTCCAGCTTCTGGCGCAGCTTGACGTAGTTGTAGAGGTCGTCCTCCGCCAGCGGATCCTCATACCAGTGGAAGCCCAGCCGTTCGATGGCGCGGCCGACACGCAGCGCCTCGGGATACTGGTAGGCCCAGGTACTGTCCAGCATGAGCGTGTAGTCATCGCCCACCGCCCGGCGCACCGCCTCGCACACCTTGATGTCGGTCCGCCACGCGGTCGGCGGGTGGATCTTGTAGGCGCGCCAGCCGGCCGCCCGGAAGCGCGCGGCTTCCTCGGCATAGGCGGCCGGCTCGCCCAGCACGGCCGAAGAGGCATAGGCCGGGATGCTGTGCCGGACCGTGCCGATCAGGCAGTGGATCGGCAGGCCCGCGACCTTGCCGGCAATGTCCCACAGCGCGATATCGACCGCGCCGATCGCCCGCAAGGTGGTCGAGCGGTTGCGCGACCAGCATTGCTGGACGAGCCGCTCGCGGTCGAGCGGGTCCTGGCCCATCAGAATGGGCTTGAGGAAGGCGATCAAGCTGCCGGCGTCGTGCGCGGCACTGCGCTGGGCAGAGCCAAGGAAGGCATGGCCTTCCAGGCCGGCGTCGGTGCGGATGCGCAGCAGGCCCAGTTCGCTGCGGCCGGCGAACCGCCCGGTATGCCGGCCATAGGTGGTCGCCGGGATGTCGTCCCAGGCGAACAGCGTCAGCAAGACAGCGTCGATCTTCATGGCTCAGTTCTTCACCTTCACCAGCTTGCGCAACGACCTGAGGCCGCGCGGCGGCGGGCCGTCGCCCAGGCCCATCCGCGGCCAGGCGGTGAACGACACCTCGCCGACATAGATGTCGCCATGGCTGTCGACCGCCAAGCCGTGCGGCGCGATGAAGTTGGTGGGTCCCAAGCCCGCGCGCGGCTCGCCGATGCGGGCCAGCAGCTTGCCCTGCAGCGTGACGACGCTAAGGCGCGGGCCGACATTGGGGTACTCGATGTTGACCGCCATGCCGGGGCCGAGCTCGCCGATATAGCAGACCGGGTTCGCGCTGCTGGCCAGACACAGACCGCAGGGCCGGTGCATGTTGGTCCACTGCGCCTCGTATCTGCCGTTGCCGTCGAACACCTGCACCCGGTGGTTCTCGCGGTCGGCGACGTAGACCTGGCCGTCGGCATCGCAGCAGATGTTGTGCACCAGGTTGAACTGGCCGGGATCGGTGCCGCATTCGCCCCACGTCTTGAGGTGCTTGCCGTCGGGAGAATATTTGTGCACACAGGCGTTGCCGTAGCCGTCGGAAACATAGATCTCGCCCTTGGGCGAGAGGGCGGTGTGCGTGCAGCGGTGGAACGGCTGGTTGCTCATGAAGGGCGCCGGCTTCTTCGGCACGCCGATGGTCAGCAACACCTTGCCGTCCAGCGTGCACTTGCGCACCGTATGGTCGCCGTCGTCGGTGCAGAACAGCGTCTCGTCGGGCGCCATGTGCAGGCCGTGCGCGCGGGTGAACAGGCCCTCGCCCCAGCTCTTCAGGAAATTGCCCTGCCGGTCGAACACCAGCATTGGGTGCTCGCCGCGGTTGAACACATAGACCCGATCCTTGGCGTCGACGGCCACGGCCGCCACATCCTTGAACTCCCAGCCGTCGGGCAGCTTCGCCCAGTCGGCTTCCACCCGATATGTCCATTCGCCGCTGCCCAGCGTCAGCGGCCGATCCGCGGCCAGCGCCATGACATTCCCCCTTGCTGCCCGGCGCTCGCGCCGCCGGTGCCCAGCAGCCATGCTAGAGCAAAAGCGCGGCGCACGTCGCGAGGGGCGGCTATGCTGCGGGCAGCGTGGGGGTTGCGCATGGCGAGAGGGCTGAAGGTCACCGGCATGGAGCTGCTGGCTTGCGATGCGGGCTGGCGCAATTACAGCTTCCTGAAGCTCACGACCGACGCCGGCATCGTCGGCTGGAGCGAGTTCGACGAGGGTTTCGGCTCACCGGGCGTTGCCACGGTGATCGAACGCCTGGCGGGCCGGGTGGTCGGCCAGGACGTGTTCCAGCACGAGCGCCTCCATGCCGAGCTTTACTGCCTGACGCGGCCAGCCGCCGGAGGGGTGGTGGGCGAAGGGCTGGGCGCCATCGAGAACGCGCTGCTGGATGCCAAGGCCAAGGCCCTGGGCGTGCCTTGCTATCAGCTGCTGGGCGGCAAGGTGCGCGACCGCATCCGCCTCTACTGGTCGCACTGCGCGACCTGGCGCATCAACCATCCGGCGTTCTACCCGCCGGCCATCACCTCGCTGGAAGGCACCAGGGCAATCGGCCGCGAAGTGCGCGAAAAGGGTTACGGCGCGCTGAAGACCAACATCTTCCTCTATGGCCCCGACGGGCCCAAGGGCTGGCGGCCCGGCTTCGGCACGCCGTTCCAGCCGGAGCTCAATGTCGAGCGCGACGTGCTGCGCAGCCTGCGCACACACTTGCTGGCGTTGCGCGAAGGCACCGGGCCGGACATCGACATCCTGCTCGACCTCAACTTCAACGCCAAGGCCGAAGGCTACCTCAAGATCCTGCGGGCATTGAGCGACCTCGACCTGTTCTGGGTGGAGATCGACTGCTTCAATGCGGAAGCGCTCGCCTATGTGCGCTCGCACAGCCCGCACCCGATCAGCAGTTGCGAGACGCTGATCGGCCTGCGCGCCTTCCTGCCCTACTTCCGCGCGCAGGCTATGGACGTGGCGATCATCGATGCGGTGTGGAACGGGGTGTGGCAGGCGATGAAGATCGCCGCCGCGGCGGAAGCGCACGAAATCAACGTAGCGCCGCATAATTTCTACGGCCATCTCTCGACCATGATGAACGCGCATTTCGCTGCCGCGGTGCCGAACCTGAGGATCATGGAGACCGATGTCGACCGCCTGGCCTGGGACCACGAACTTTTCACCGTTGTGCCGCCGGTGGTGGATGGGCACCTGATCGTCCCGGACACGCCCGGCTGGGGCACCGAGCCGAACGAGCCGGCGGTCCGAGCGCATCCGCCCAAGGGCCGAGCCGGCCTGCTGCATTACGGACAGAAGGGGGGCTGACTTGGCCGACAAACCGAGGCGACCGCCGCAGCTCAGGCGCTCTTGGTGCTTCATGCCAGGGGCGGAGCGCGACGCGCTGCTGGCCGCCGCGCAATCGGGCGCCGACGTGCTGATCCAGGAACTGGAGGATTTCACCCCGCCGCAACGCCGGGGCGAGGCGCGGGCCATTTCAGGCGACGTGGTGGCGGCGTGGCAGGCCGCCGGCATCGTTGCCGCCGTGCGCGTCAACGTGCTGGATGGCGACGGCCTGACCGACCTGGCGGCGATCATGCCGGGAGCGCCCGATATCGTCTTCCTGCCCAAGGTCGCCAGACCGGAGCACATGCTGGAGCTGGAACGGGCGGTGGCGCGGGCCGAACGCGAGCACGGCCTCGCGCCCGGCAGCACGGAATTGGTGGCAAACATCGAGTCGGCGCGCGGCTTCGTCGCCGCGCATGCCATTCTGTCCGCAAGCCCCCGTATCGTCGCCGGCATCGGTGGCGGCGAGGACATGGCGGCCGACCTGGGTGCCGAGCGCAGCCGCGAGGGCACCGAAATGCTGCACCTGCGCCAACGCTTCCTGGTCGAGGCGCGGGCCGCCGGGGTGGTGGCGATCGACGTGCCCTATACCTGGACCGACGAGGTGGGTCTCGAGGCCGAAACCCGCGCGGCGCGACTGTTCGGCTATGGCGCCAAGTCGGCGGTGACGCCCGACCACTGCCGCCTGATCAATCGCCTGCTGACCCCGTCGGCGGATGAAGCGGCGCGGGCAGCGCGCATGGTCGAGGCGTTCGAGGCCGGCAGGGCCAAAGGCCAGGGCCGCGTGCTGCTGGACGGCAGCCTGGTGGAGTTGCCGATCTATCTCAGCGCCAAGCGGCTCTACGAGCGGGCACGCGCTTTCGGCGTGGCGTGAACCTGGAAACCCTGGTCGTCGCGGTCTTCGCCGCGGTCTATCTCGGCATGGCGCTGGGACGCTGGCCGGGCACGCGGATCGACCGCACCGGCGTGGCGCTGATCGGCGCGATCGCACTCGCGACCGTTGGCGCCGTCGACGCCGAACTGCTGCGCCGGACGGTCGATCTCCCGACCCTCGCCATCCTGTTCGCGCTGATGGTGCTGTCCTCGCAGGTCACCGCCAGCGGCTTCTTCGAGCGGGTGAGCGCGGCGATCGCCGCCAGCACCGCCGCGCCGCCGGTGATCCTGGCCCTGGTGATCGCCGTGGCGGGCCTGTTGGCAGCCGTGCTGACCAACGACGTGGTGGTCTGGGCGATGACGCCGGTGCTGGTGCGCGGGCTGCGCGAGCGCGGGCTGGATCCCCGCCCGTTCGTCATCGCCCTGGCCGCGGCCGCCAATGCCGGTTCGGCCGCTACGGTGATCGGCAATCCGCAGAATCTGCTGATCGGCGAGACGGCCAGCCTTGCCTTCTGGCCGTTTCTGGCGATTTGCGGGGTGCCGGCTGCGGCGGCGATGGCGATCGTCTTTCTGGTGGTCTTCTGGCAATGCCGGCGTTGGCCGGCGCAGGGCCCGGCGCCGGCCCGGCTGGCCGCCCGCCCCGCCATCGACCGCGGCATGCTGGCCAAGGGCGTGCTGGCGGCGCTGGCGATCATCGTGGTCTTTTCGCTGCCGGTCGAACGCTGGGTGTGGTCGCTGGGCGTGGCTGGCCTGCTTCTGCTGAGCCGGCAGCTCAGCACCAGGCAAATGCTCAGCATGGTCGACTGGCATCTGCTGCTGTTGTTCGCCAGTCTGTTCGTGGTGACCGGCGCGTTGGCTGGCACCGGGGCCATCGCGGCGACCCTGGCGAGCCTGCGGCAATGGAACCTCGATCTGGCCGCCATGCCGGTGCTGGCCGCGGCCGCGCTGCTGGGCAGCAACACGATTGGCAACGTGCCGCTGGTCACGCTGCTGCTGGCGCTCGACCTGGGGCTGGGCGCCAAGCAGCTTCCCGCGCTCGCGCTGTTCAGTACGCTGGCCGGCAACCTGCTGATCGTCGGCTCGATCGCGAACATCATCGCCGTCGAGCGCGCGGCGGCCGAAGGCGTGCGCATCGGCTTCATCGACTATGCGCGGATCGGCGTGCCGGCGACGCTTCTCAGCCTGACGTTTGCCTATGTCTGGCTTGTGTCGATCCTGGGCTGAGGCGGCTGGCCCGGCGGTCGCGGCCGGCTCTATGCTGCCGGCGCCCGGCAACGAGTGGGGGACGCGATGAAGATCGGCATCTGCATGATGGCCAATATCGACGAGATCGGCTTCTTCAGCCATGCCGAGGCGCTGGGCTACGATTCGGTCTGGGTGACCGACAGCCAGATGCTGTTCTCCGATTGCTATGCCGTGCTGGCACTGGCGGCCAAACAGACGAGCCGCATTCGCCTGGGGCCGGGCACCGCGATCTGCGGCACGCGCATTCCGCCCGTCCAGGTGGCGGCGATGGCGACACTGAACCGGCTGGCACCCGGCCGCGTGCTGCTGGGCATCGGCACCGGCAACACCGCGATGCGCACCATGGGTCAGCGGCCGATGCGAATAGCCGAGTTCGCCGAATATGTGCGCGTGCTGGCGGCGCTGCTCAGGGGCGAGGTGGCGGACTACACCCACGGCGGCGTCACCCGGCCGGTCAAGATGCTGATGCACGAGATCAAGTACATGAACCTCGAACCCAAGATCCCGCTCTATGTCTCGGGCTTCGGGCCGCGCGCGATGGGTCTGGCGGGCGAACATGGCGACGGCCTGGTGTTCGCCATTCCGCCGCGCGGCGTGGCGGTGGCGCAGGCGCTGGCGCATGTGCGCCAGGGCGCGGCCCGGGTCAAGCGCGACTTGGCCGGCTTCCGCAACTGCGCGCTGACCAACATCGCGCTGTTGCAGCCGGGAGAGGCCGCCGACAGCGACCGGATCAAGGCGGCCATCGGTCCCAATGTGATGGCCAGCGTCTACTATTTTTACGACGAGGTGCGCGAGCGCGGCATCGACCCACCGCCGTTCCTGCGCCGCATGTGGAAGAAATACTGCGCGCTGGTGGAAGCGGTGCCGGAAGAACACCGGCACTTCCGCACCCACGAATTCCACTACACCTACCTGCACCCGGGCGAAGCCGAACTGATCGACGCCGGGTTGATCCGCGATACCTGCCTGGTCGGCACGCCAGAGGAGCTGATCGAGCGGGTGCGGCAGTTGGAGCAGGACGGCCTCCAGGAGCTGATGTTCGCCGTCGGCACCGACGCCAAATGGCGCCAGGCCGAGGATTTCGCCCGCCTGGTGATGGAGAAGCTGTGAGTTCTCCTACAGATGCTTGGCGAGGAAGGCGGTCATCCGCTGCCAGGCCGCCTTGGCAGACGGGATGTGGTAGGCGTCCTCCGACAGTTCGTTGAAAAACGCGTGCTTGGCGTCGTAGCGGTGGATGTCCGGCTTCTGTCCGGCCTTCGTCATGGCGGCCTGGAGATCGTTGACGGCGGCCGGCGTGCACCAATCGTCCAGGTTGGCGAAATGCCCCTGGAGCGGCTTCGCGATCCTCGCCGGGTCGGCGAAGTCCTTGGGCGGAATGCCATAGAAGCAGACGCCGGCAGCCATCTCCGGCACGTGCACCGCCGCCGCCACGGTCAAGGCACCGCCCATGCAGAAGCCCATCACCGCTACCTTGCCGCCCATCGCCGTGAGATGCTGCGTGGCGCCGCGCAGATCCTGGTGCGTGGCGTCGGCGAAGTTCAGGCCTTCCATCAGGTGATTGGCCTCGTCGGCCACGGCGGTGACGCGGCCCTTGTAGAGGTCGGGCGCCAAGGCGTTATAGCCAGCCCGGGCGAAACGGTCGGCGACCCCGCAGATCTGGTCGTTCAGGCCCCACCATTCCTGGATCACCACGACAGCCGGTCGGCCGCGGCCGGCCTCGGCCAGATAGCCCTTGCTGCTGCCGCCATCCGGCCGCTTGAAGTCGATCATGCGCCCCATGTCATCCCCCTGCCGATGACCCCGCCGGTCGTTGCCCCGATTGTGCGGACGGGCCAACCTTCGCACAAGTCCGGGAGGTGATGCCAATGAACGAAGTCGACGCGCTGCCGTTCGCCAAGCTGCTGGGGCTGACGCTGACGCATGTCAGCGCCGACAGGGTCGCGGCGGAGATGCTAGTGCGCGAGGAACTGTGTACCCGGCCGGCGGTGCTGCATGGCGGTGCCGCGATGGCGTTGGCCGACACGCTCGGCGCGGTGGCCACGGTCGCGAACCTGCCCAAGGGCGCCGGGACCACGACCATCGAGAGCAAGACCAACTTCTTCGCCGCCATTCCGTTGGGCGAGGTGGCGCGCGCGGAGTGCACGCCCTTGCATCGCGGCCGCACCACGATGGGACACCTCGAGAACCTCTGGCGTTGAGGGTCGCGGGTTGATTCTCTGACCTCTGGCGATGGCCGGAGGCGGGGATGGCGGGACAGGCTGGTTTCTTCGACACGGACGAGCGGCTGGCGTGGCTGTCGGCGGCGGGGGACCCGCTGGAGCGGCTGGCGAAGG
>VGEV01000095.1 GCA_016869175.1 Alphaproteobacteria bacterium | reverse complement strand
CCTTCAGCGCCTTCCTCTACCGCTACCGCAACCTGGTCGAGCGCTTCTTCAACAGGGTCAAACACTTCCGAGCCATCGCCACGCGCTACGACAAGCACGACGCCAACTACCTCGCCCTCATCAAGCTTGCCGCATCACGAATCTGGATGCGTGCTTATGAGTCCGTGTCCTAGTGGTTCGATGCCGACGCTTGGCTCCCAGGCGTCGGTTGAATCGAACCACTAACCCATTGATGCAGTGGATCGACCGCCCAAGCGGATGGGTAGCATCCGTTTGGGCGGTCGATCCACTAGTTGCTTGATCCTGCTGTTCACCAACTATGGCCGCGCCGGGCCCTATCAGGGCCAGCTGCGCTTGGCGTTGGCGAAGGCCGCTCCCGGCATGGCTGTGCTCGATCTGATGGCGGATGCACCCGCCTTTCAGGCCAGGCCGGCCGCCTATCTGCTGGCGGCGCTGGCACCCGAATTCCCGGTCGGCAGCGTCTGCCTGGGCGTGGTCGACCCAGGGGTCGGCACCGACCGGCCGGCGGTGGCGCTGTGCGCGAACGGTCGCTAGTTCGTCGGGCCGGGCAACGGCCTGTTCGATGTCGTCGCGCACCGCGCCAAGGATGCCGCCCTCTGGCGCATCGTCTGGCAGCCCCCTCACTTGAGCCAGAGCTTCCATGGCCGCGATCTGTTTGCGCCAGTCGCCGCGCGCCTGGCGCTGGGCAGCGACATTCGCTGGCTGGCCGAGCCCATGGCGCTGCCGCGCGCCGCTTGGCCGGATGACTGGGCGGCGGTGATCTATGTCGACGCCTTCGGTAACGCCATGTGCGGACTGCGCGGCGCGTCGTTGCCTGCGGATGCCGCGCTCGCAGTGGCGGGCCGGCGCCTGCTCCGCGCCGAGCGATTCGCCGATCGCCCGCCGGGCGCGCCGTTCTGGCATGTCAATGCCAACGGCCTGGTGGAGATCGCGGAAAATCAGGGCAGCGCCGCCGCGCGGCTCAGGCTTTCCATCGGTCAGGAGATCGCCGTGTTGCCGGCTTGAGATCGGCTTGGCTCGCCCTAATTCCCTGGCGTTCTGCTATAGCTTCCCCGGGATTCGCGGGGCGCTTGCCGCGCGATGGATAAGGAGAAGCGCATATGTTCGTCCGTCGTGCCGCGCTCTGGCTGACCTGGCTCGCCGCCGCCCTCGCTTTGGCCGCCTGCGCCGACATGCATGAGCCCAAGCTCTACGACCGGTTGGGCGGCCGGCCGGCCATCCAGGCGGTGGTCGACGAGTTCGTTGCCAACATCGCCGCCGACAATCGCATCAACCAGCGGTTCGCGCGCACCGACATCCCGAAGCTGAAGATGCACCTGGTCGATCAGGTCTGCGAGGCGTCCGGCGGCCCTTGCAAGTATACCGGCCGTGACATGCCAACGACGCACAAAGGGATGAACGTCACCGTGGCCGAATTCAATGCCACGGGCGAGGCGATGCTGAAGGCGCTGCGCCGCTACAATGTGCCGCAGCGCAAGACCGACGAAGTGATGGACCTGCTGGGCTCGATGCAGAACCAGATCGTCGGCAAGTAGCTGCCGTCGCCCGGTGCGGCCGGGCCCCGACAACCTGCTGACCGATGTCGCCGGCTTGGCGGTCGGCAATGCCGAGGATCGGGTGCGGCTGACGGGCGTGACGGTTGTGCTGTCGGAAGCCCGGGCCACAGCCGCGGTCGATGTCCGCGGCGGGGCGCCCGGCACGCGCGAAACAGCGCTGCTATCGCCGAACTGCTTGGTCGGCGAGGTCGACGCCATCGTGCTGAGCGGCGGTTCGGCCTATGGCCTGGCGGCGGCCGACGAAGCGATGCTCTGGCTGGCCGAGCGCGGGCGCGGCTTTGCCATCGCTGGCACGGTGGTGCCGATCGTGCCGGCGGCGATCATCTTCGACCTGGGCCGCGGCCAGGTGGGCGGCCCGCATCCCCACCGCGGGCTGGCCCGCCAGGCTGCCGAGCGGGCCGGCCGGCGGTTCGCGCTCGGCAACGCTGGCGCCGGCACCGGCGCCAAGGCCGGTCGCTACAAGGGCGGCCTGGGCAGTGCCTCGTTGCGCAATGGCTCGTGGACGGTGGGGGCGCTGGCGGTCGCCAATCCGGTCGGCTCGCCGGTGATGCCGGGTTCCGGCTGCCTGTGGGCCTGGTGGCTGGAGCAGAACGGCGAACTGGGCGGCCAGCGTCCGCCGCCACCGGCGCCGCCCGGCGGCCACGCCCTCGATCTGCCGCACGAGGGCCGGCTGGGCGGGCATACCACGCTGGCCGTGGTGGCAACCGATGCGCGGCTCGGCAAGGCGGAATGCGAACGCCTGGCGATCATGGCGCAGGACGGCATTGCGCGCGCCGTCCGCCCCTCGCACACGCCGTTCGACGGCGACACGGTGTTCGCCCTGGCCACCGGCGGAGCCGCCCAGCCGGACGCACTGGGGCTTGCCACGCTGGGCCAGATGGCGGCCGACTGTCTTGCCCGGGCGATCGCCCGGGGCGTGTTCGAGGCCGAGACAGCCGCGGGCATGCCGGCCTATCGCGACCGGCATGCCGAGGCGTTCGGCGCTCAGCGCAGGTAGATGTGCACCTCGCTGCTGGCGCTGCCGCTGCCGGTCGAGGTGGCCAGCGTCACCCGATTGGCTGGTAACCCCATCTCGGTCAGGCTCCGCATGACATCATTGGCATGGCGCTTGGCCTGCGTTTGCGACAGCGCGCCTTCGCCGGCGGTGCCGCGCCCGGGCGTCACCGCCACGACCTCGAAGCGCGCCGCGGGCGCGCGTTCCAGCGCCTGCGACACGGCGGTGTAAAGCGCTTGCTGGAACGGCACGTCCGGACGGTCGAAACGGATCACCACCAACGGCCGACGGCCGTTCGCCGTGAAGCCACTGCGCGGCGTGGTGGAAGCGCTGAACGCCATTGGCTGGCCGCCTGCGGCATAGGCTCGGCTCAACAGGTTGCCGCCGAACAGCTCGCCGTTCTTGATTGCGTTGGACAGCACGGTCAAGTTGCTGCGCTCGTTGCCGACATAGGTGGTCTGCCGCGCCACGTCCTCGTTGAGCGCATGCAGCAGGCGATCGACCAATACGACAGTCCGGTTGGTGTCATCCTCCAGCAGCGCGAGCTGGCGATGATCCTCGTCGATGCCGCCCGACAGACCATAGGCCGCGCGCGAGGATTCGAGAATGTAGGCCGCGAGCGAGGAATTCGCGGCGACCTGGTTCGACAACGCGTTCATCTGGCCAATATCGGCGCTGATCCGGTCCAGCTCGGCCTGCGCCAGATTCCACTGGCTGACCAAAACCGGATTGCCGGGCGTGGTGCCAAGCTGCAGCCGCGCCGCCACCGCCGCGACGGTGCCGTGGTAGCGCTGAGCATTCTGCGTGGTGGCCTCGCGCAATGCCTGCAACTGGCCGTTCTGCTGGCGCAAGGTGTCCTGCAACCGCGCAAGCTCGGCGCGCAACTGACCAACCTTGAGGCCGATCAGCGTGCCGGTCTGCGCCGCCGCCTCTGGCTGCAAGGGCTGTGCGCGCACGCTCGCCGCCGGCAGGGCGAATGTCGGCTGCGCCTGCGCTTCCTCGCGCGAGGGCGGGATCGGAATACGCTTGGCCGGCTCTTCGTCGGAAGGCCAGATCGTGTCGGCGATGAACGAGCATCCCGACAAGACGGCCGCACAGAGGATTGCAATCCCCAGCTTTCGCACCCGTGCCCCCCGATCCGTACCGCCCCTGCTTGGCGCAAAGGTCGGGAAAAGACAAGCCCGCCGGCATGTGCAACGCCAACGACGCGGTGAATGTTGCATTTTAGGCGACGCCACGCCGCCGGAACAAGCCAACAGCATGCCCTGCCGGCAGCACCCTTGCCGACGCGGGCGCTTTTCGAGTAGGTAAGCCGCTCGCGCATCCGTCGGCTAGTTGGTCGGGTTTGCGCTTCGCGCTCGTAGCTCAGCTGGATAGAGCACCAGACTACGAATCTGGGGGTCGGAGGTTCGAATCCTTCCGAGCGCGCCACCATCCCGCCCGGCGACCTTGTTCGGAACGGAACAGGCAGGCTAAGACTTTGGCGGGCGCGCGCGACGCCCCGGGGCCTGTCCCCAGGCCTTAGACCAAAGTCTCATGGGAGCTTGCGCCCGCCCGTGCTGTCGCTGTTCCGGCAAGCCGCCTTCGTGCGCCTCTGGTCGGTGGGCGGTCTGGCCAATGCTATGCGCTGGCTGGAGGTGCTGGCGGCCGGGCTCTACACCTTCCAGCTCACGCAATCGGGCCTGGTGGTGGCGGCAGTCATCGCCTGCCGGATGCTGCCGATGCTGCTGCTGGGGGCCTTGGTCGGCGCCGTCGCCGAAGCGCTGAACCGCCGCCAACTCCTGCTTGCCGGCCAGGTGCTGATGGCGGGTGCGGCTGGGGCGGTCGCCCTGCTTGCCGTGGCCGGCCAGGCGCAGCCCTGGCACATCGCGCTGGGCGGGCTGGTCTCGGGCACGGTCTGGGCGGCGGAAATGGCGACCCGCCGGCGGATGATCGGCGAAGCGGCGGGGCTAGAACGGGTGGTGACCGCGGTCGGCCTCGATTCGGTGACCAACGCCGCCACCCGCATGCTAGGCCCGCTGCTGGGTGGCGTCACCTACGAGGTCATCGGCCTCGCCGGCGCCTATGCCATCAGCTCGGCGGTGCATTTCTGCACCGCGGCCATCGTCGCCGGCCTCGCCTACCGTCAAGACGTGCGCCGCCTGCGGCTCGCCAGCATCCCGCTCGACATCGTGGCCGGCTTGCGCATGGCGCGCGAGCGGCCGCTGCTGCTGATGGTCTTCGCGGTCACCATCGTCACCAATGCCTTCGGCTTCTCCTATTCCGGCCTGATCGCGCCCATCGGCCAGGGGCGCTTCGGCGTATCGCCCAGCTATGTCGGCATCCTGGCCGCCGCCGAGCCGCTGGGCGCCATACTGGGCGGCCTGCTCCTGGCCAGCGGTCGGGTGGCACTCAACCGCCGGCTCGTCTTCATCGGCGGCACCACCTTGTTCCTGCTGTCGCTGGTCGGTCTTGCGCTGTTGCCGGCCTTCTGGCTCGCGGTCGGGGTGCTGGTCCTTGGCGGTTTCGGCACCGCCGGCTTCGGCAACATGCAATCCACGCTGGTGATGACGCTGGCACCGGCGGAGATGCGTTCGCGGCTGTTCGGCATCGTCACGGTCTGCATCGGCACCAGCCCGCTGGGCGTCCTGCTGGCTGGACTGATGTCGAGCTTCCTGACACCGGCCGGAGCGGTGCTGGCGATGGCGGCGACCGGCCTGCTGTTGCTGACGCCGATCGCCTGGTTCCTGGCGCGTCGCTAGCGCCTCGTAGCTGGCTGCCGATTCTTGGTTCCCAGGCGTCTGCTGAATTGAACCACTAAGCTATTGATGCAGTGGGCAGATCCACTAGCCGGAGAGCACCTCTTTCGCCATCTCGCGCAGGCGGCCGCGCTGGATCTTGGTGCCGTTGGCGCTCTTGGTCGATGGAAATTCCGGCAACGGGACGAAGCGCACCGGCGCCTTGTACTTGGCGAGGCCCGCCAGGCAATGCGCACGCAACGCCGTTTCGTCCGCCGTCTGGCCCGGCCGCAGCACGACGAAGGCGACGGCACGCGGCCCCTCGGCCGTTACCACGCCGACCACCTGCGCGCCGGCCACCGCGGCATGCGTTTCCAGATGGCTCTCGATCTCGACCGGGCTGACCAAGAAGCCGCCCAGCCGCAGCACGTCGCCCATGCGCGAGAGGTAGACAAAGCCGCCGTCCCCGGTCGTGTAGCCAAGATCGCCGGTGCGCAGGAAGCCGTCCGCCAGCAAGGTCTCGCAGGTCGCCCACGGATTGCCGAAATATTCGCGCATCAGGCTGGGACCGGCCAGTTCCAGCTCGCCGGCCTGGCCATGCGGCAGGACTTCGCCCGTCTGCGGGTCGCGCGCGCGGGCCCGGGCGGCCGACGAGACCGGCAGGCCGCCGCCCAGCGCACGGCGAGCCGCGGGCGCATCGACCGGTTGGCGGGCATAGAGCGCTTGCACCTCGCTCATGCCGTAGAGCCCGACCAGCGTCAAGCCGCGTCGCGCCGCCTGCGTCAGCGCCAGTTCCGGGTTGCCGGTGAAGGAAGCGAAGCCGATCGGCCCCATCCGGGGAAACGCTTCGGGCCGGGGACAGGCGGCCAGCAGACCGGCCAGCATCTCGTCGCTGGCGTTCATGTGGCGCACATCGTAACGATCGATCAGCGTCAGTGCCGCCGCCGGGTCCCAGGTGCTCATCAGCACCATCGGCCGGCCGCCGGCGAACGAGGCCATGGCCTGGCTGTGGCCGAACACGCCGCACAGCGGCAACACCTGCATGGCGGCCCCCTGGGCGCCGACATAGCCGAAAGCGCGCGCCACCGCCCGGCCATGGCGGCTCAGCGAGCCTTGCGTGTGCAGCACGAATTTCGGCGCCTTCGTCGTGCCGGAGGTGGTGAAGAGGTTGCAGCCGACATCCGCCCCGGACCGGTCCAGGTTGCCGGGCGGCGAGGCTTCAAGCTCGCGGTAGGCGATCCGCCGGCAATGGCCGACGGCGGCGGGCACCGACCGGGCCGGCTCGCCCTCGTCGTACAGCACCAGCGTCTCCACGTGGGCCAAGGCGGCCGGGTCCACATCCGCCAGGACCGCCAGGAAATCGATGCCGTGAAAGCCCGGCCACAACACCAGCGCGCGGGCGCCCGACCGACCGACAATGTCGGCCACCTCGACGCTGCGAAAGCGGGTGTTGACGGCAAGCGCGATGGCACCGATGCGGGCCAGGGCCAGGTTGAGCACCAGATAGGCCGGCGTGTTCGGCAGCCAGAGCCCCACCCGATCGCCGGCACCGATGCCGGCCGCCGACAAGCCCTGCGCCACGCGCGCCACGCGGTCCGCCAGGCCGGCGTAGCTCAGCGCCTCGCCCTGGTAGTGGAGCGCCGGCGCTTGCGGCCGCGTCGCGACATGCTCCGCCAGCAGCGCGCCTAGAGTGTCAGCCGACATGCCCCCGCTCGCTCCCCTTCAGCCCTCGCCCCGCACCTTGCGCAGCAAGGTCGCCAAGTCCATCGGCACCTCGACGGTGCCCGTGAGGCGCCGCTCGATCTCGGCGGCCTTCAGTTGCCAAGTGTCGCCATCCAACTCGGCGATCACAGTGCGCAGGAAGGACTTGTAGTGTTTCAGCGCCTCGGTCGGCCCCTTCAGGTCGGCCAGGATGGCGAGCGCCAGTTGGCTGGGGCCGCTGCCCTCGTAGCCCCATTCGAAGCTGCCGGCGCGGAAATCGCGCAAGTCGCGACGCGGGTCGAGCGGCCGACCGTCCACCGTCGCCACCGTGCCGCCCGCCTTGCGTTCGCCGCGATAGAGCTTCATGCGTCGCTCCGCCCCCGAACGCCACTATAGGACGTCGAACGAGCGGCAACAGGTCGCACGCCATGTTGCTGAGCGCGGGTCAGTCCGTCACCCTCGCCGGGCGCGGACCGTCCGGCTGGTGTCCGGTCCGGCAATTGCCGAGGGAGCCCGGTCGTGAACGAAACGGCAGACGCGATCAAGCCGAGCATCAAACTGTGCATGTTCGATCAGTATGGCACCGTGGTCGACATGCAGGGCGGGCTTACCGCTGCCATCGCGCCCTACCTGAAGCGGAAAGGCTGGAGCGGCAGCCCGAACGCCCTCGTCACCTGGTGGCGGCGGACGCATTTCGAGAATTCGATGATCGACGCCCTGCTGCAACGCGAGCACACGCCCTATCGCGAGATCGGCCATCGCGCGCTCGGCCACGTGCTGGAGCGGGCGGGGGTTGCGCATACGCCGGAGGAGGTGCGACAGCTGGTTGCCGAGATCGAGCGGCTGAAGCCGTTTCCCGAGGTGCCGGCGGCGCTGGCCCGACTGCGGACGCGCTATCCCCTGGTTGTGCTGTCGAATGGCGATCCCGACATGCTGGAGGCCGCCAAGCCGCATCACGGCATTGCCTTCGACCGGGTGATATCGGTGGCCGCTGCGGGCGCTTTCAAGCCGCATGCCGCGACCTATGCCAAGGCCGCGGAACTGGTTGGCCTGCCGCGCGGGCAGATCCTGTTTGTCGCTAACCATGCATTCGACTGTATCGGCGCGAAGTCGGCCGGCATGCGGACCGCCTTCGTCGACCGGCGCGGTCGCCCGTTCGGCGCAACCCCGCACCAGCCCGACCTGATCGTGCCGAGCATGACGGCGCTGGCCGATGCCATCGTCTAGATCTTCACCTGGATCGAGCCGGCCGCGTTGCGTCGTGGCGAGGCGATCCGCCTCGACAGCTATCCGGCCGGCAGCGGTCGGCAATAGGTTTCGCGGGCCAGACAGGCGGCGGCCAAGGCCAGCAGACAGACCCCGGGCAGCACCGCGAACGCCCAGGTGAATACGTCCAGCGGATAGACCCTGGCCCCGCCCGCCATCTCGCCCCGCCAGCCGAGATCGAGCAGCAAGCCGACCAGCGGCTGCAGGATGGCGCCGATCCCGACATTGGCGGTGTTGACCAGGCCGGTCACGGTCGCGGCGACGCCTTGCGGCATGACCTCGCGCACCACGGCCAGCGCGATCACCCCGGTCCCAGCGAAAATCCCGGACAGCAACACCAGGCCCTGGAACAGCAGCAGCGGCAGATCGGGTCCGAACACCAGCAGGCTCCAGATCAGGGTGCTGGCGGCCGCCCCAAGCAGCATCGGCGGTTTGCGCCGGCCGATGCGGTCCGACAGATAGCCGGCCAGGGGCGAACCGATGCCCAGCCCGATCAGCAGCAAGGACGCGGTGAAGGCCGCCGCCGGCCGCTCGACGCCGAAGCGCAGCATCATGTAAGGCACGCCCCACAGGGCGCCGAACGCCAGGAGCGGCCCGGCGATGGCGCCGCCATAGATGGTCATCACCCAGTTCTGCGGGCGACGCACGGCTTGCGCGATGGCGGCAAGCACGCTGGGCCGACGGCCCGGTGCGGCGCGCCGGACGGCTTGCGGGCCATCGCGCACAATGGCCCAAGTGGCGACCGCAAGCACGAGGCCGAGCCCCGCCATGCCCATGACCGCCGGCCGCCAGCCTGCCGCCTGCACGGCCCAGGCCAGCGGCCCCTGCCCGAACACGCCGCCAGCCATCGCGACCATCATGGTCAGACCGGAGACAAAGGCGTAGCGCTCGGGTGGAAACCAGCGCTGCGCCAAGGCAAGGCCGCCGACGAAGCTGGCGGCCGAGCCGATGCCGACCAGCAGCCGCCCGAGGTAGGCCTGGTTGAGGTCGGCGGCGGTGGCGAACAGCAAGGCCCCCGCCGCCGACACGAGCGCCGCCACGCTCAGCACGCGGCGTGGGCCGAACCGATCGTGCAGCGCACCGACCGGCAATTGCAGGCCGGCATAGGCGTAGAGGTAGAGCGCGGACAGGTTGCCCAGCACGGCAGCGCCGATGGCGAACTCCGCCATCAACTCGGCCACCGCCACGCTCGGCGTCACCCGCTGGAACCAGGCATAGCCGAACGAGCAGGCGCCGACCGCCCAGACAATCCAGGCACGCAACGCAACCGGCTTGCCGGCCGTGGGATGCACGGCCGGCAGCGCTCTCAGCAGACCTCGAACAGGCCGGCCGCCCCCATGCCGCCGCCGATGCACATGGTGGCGACAACATACTTGGCGCCGCGTCGCTTGCCTTCGATCAGGGCGTGTCCGACCAGCCGTGCCCCGCTCATGCCATAGGGATGGCCGATCGAAATCGCGCCGCCGTCGACGTTGAGCAACTCGTTGGGTATGCCCAGCCGGTCGCGACAATACAGCACCTGCACGGCGAACGCCTCGTTCAACTCCCACAGGCCGATGTCGTCGATCTTCTTGCCGGTCCGCTGCAACAGCCGCGGCACCGCGAAGACCGGGCCGATGCCCATCTCGTCCGGTTCGCAGCCCGCCACCGCCAGACCGCGGAAATAGCCGAGCGGCTGCAGGCCGCGCTTCTCCGCCTCCCGCGCCTCCATCAGCACGCAAGCCGACGCCCCGTCCGACAACTGGCTGGCATTGCCGGCGGTAATATGCCCCTTGGGCCCCGTCACCGGTTCGAGCTTGGCCAGACCTTCGAGGTTGGTGTCGGGCCGGTTGCCCTCGTCCTTGGTGAGCAGCGAGTCCTGCTCGGCTACGGCGCCGGTATGCTTGTCGGTCACCAGCTTGCTGGTCTTGAGCGGCACGATCTCGTCATCGAAGCGACCGGCCTGCTGCGCCGCGGCGGTGCGCAACTGGCTTTGTAGGGCGAACGCGTCCTGCGCCTCGCGGCTCACCTTGTAGCGGTCGGCCACGGTCTGTGCCGTCTTCAGCATGGCGTCGTAGATCGCCGGCTTGTGCGCGACGATCCAGGGCTCCTCGACACGGTATTTGTTCTTGTGCTCGTTCTGCACCAGGCTGACGCTTTCCAGGCCGCCCGCCACCATCACCGGCACGTTATCGACGACGATGCGCTGCGCCGCCATGGTGATCGTCTGCATGCCGGAGCTGCAGAAGCGGTTGACGGTCATGCCGGCGGCGCTGACCGGCAGTCCGGCCCGGATCGCGCATTGCCGGGCGATATTCTCGCCTGTCGCCCCCTCCGGCATGGCGCAGCCCATGATCACGTCCTCGACCTCGGCCGGATCGAGCTTGGCGCGCTGGACCGCGTGCGCGATCACATGGCCGCCCAGCGTGGCGCCGTGCGTGTTATTGAAGGCACCCCGATAGGCTTTGCCGATCGGCGTGCGGGCGGTGGAGACGATCACGGCCTCGCGCATAATGGGTCCTCTCGTCCTGCATGGCTGGCGGCCACTATACCGGCAGGTGGCGCAATTGTTGAGACGCCGTTAACCCGGCCGGGGCTAAGCACCGCCCCATGCACGAGCCGATCCCTGAAGGCATGCGGCGCGGCCAGACGGCGCTGGCCGAGGGCCGGCCGGAAGAGGCGATCGACGCCTTCCGCGCGGCGATGGCCGAAGCGCCGCTCAATCCGGCGATCTACGCCAACCTAGCGGCGGCGCTGCTCGGCATCGATCAGGCCGAGCTGGCCGACGAAGTGGCCGACATTGGCCTGCGGCTGGCGCCCTATGCTCCGGCATTGTTACTGGTTCAGGCGCAAGCCCGGCGCCAGCAAGGCGCCATGACCCAGGCGGCGACGCTCTATCAGCGGGCTTTGCAGATCGACCCCAGCCATGCGCACGCCCGGCTCGGTCTTGCCGACTTGCTGTTCGATCAGGGCGACCTGACGACCGCGAGCGAACACTACTGGGCGGTCGCTTTGGCGGCGCCCGGCAACCGCGCCGCTTTGGGCGGCCTGGCCCTCTGTTGCTTGCAGGGCGGCGATCGACACGGCGCGCTGGCGCTCTATCGCGATCTGCTGGCGCGCGATCCGGCCGACGCCGAGGCGCTGGGGAATCTGGGCCAGGTGCTGCAAGGCCTCGGCCGGCACGACGAAGCAGTCGATGCCTTCCGGCAGGCGCTCGCCCTGGCACCCGGACTGGTTCGCCTGAAGCCATTTCTGCTGCAATCGCTGAAACAGCAATGCGCGTTTGCCGAGGCGGCGGCGCTGGAAGCGGAACTGATCGCCGGTTGGCAGGCCGGCGATCGGCGCGTGGTACCCTCGCCCTTCGCCCTGGCGGGCAGCGCAACGCCAGCCGCCCTGCGCCTGGGGCTTGCCCGTGCCTATGCCGAGCGCCTGTTGCCGCGGGGCGCTTCGCCCCTGCACCGGCGCGACGCCAAGGACACGGCCGGACCGCTGGTCGTCGGCTATGTTTCGCCGAATCTGCGCCGCCATTCGCTGGGCCTGGCTTTCCTGCCATTGCTCGCGGCGCATGACCGCAGCGGCTTCCGCTGGCACGGCTACGCACTTTCCCGCGAACCGGCCGACGACGTGACCCAGCGCTACGCGCAGCTATTCGACCGCTTCGTTGACCTGCGTGCGCTGTCGCCCAGGGCCATGGCCGAGCGGATCGCGGCGGACGGGGTCGATGTCCTGGTCGACTTGGCCGGACCGACGCGCGATTCCGCCTTCGAGCTGTTCGGCTACCGCCCGGCGCCGTTGCAGGTGCACTATCTGGGCTATGCCAGCACGCTCGGCAGCGCCGCGATCGACTACCTCGTGAGCGACGGCGTGCACACGCCGCCGGCGCTGGCCGCATCTTGCAGCGAGGCGCTCGCCCTGTTGTCCGCCAGCTTCATGGCCGCGCCGACGCCGCCCCTCCCGCCCGCCCCGGGCCGCCGCGAGGCAGGCCTGCCGGACGACGCGCTGGTGCTGTGCAACTTCAACGCGCATGCCAAGTTCGACCGGGACAGCTTCGCCGCCTGGCTCGACCTGCTGCGAGCCTTGCCCGGCGCCGTGCTGTGGCTGAAGCAGGGAAGCGACACGGCGATGGCCAATTTGCGGGGCGCCGCCGCCGCGGCAGGCATCGCGGCCGACCGGCTGATCTTCGCCCCTCGCCTGCCCTACGAGCCGCATCTGGCGCGCCAGCAACTGGCCGACCTAGCACTCGATTGCTGGCGGCATGCCGGCGGCGTCACCACGCTCGACGCGCTGTGGGTCGGCGTGCCGGTGCTGACGCTGGCGGGTGCCAGCCATGCCGAACGCACCGGCGCCTCGATCCTGGCGGCACTGGGCATGCCGGAACTGATCGCGAGCGGCGCCGAGGACTACCGGCGGCGGGCCCTGCGGCTGGCCGGCGATCGGGGGCGGCTGGCCGCGCTGCGGGCCCGGCTGGCGCGCCAACGGGCGTCCGCGCCCCTGTTTCAGGCCGACCGCCTGGCCCGCTACCTTGAGGCCGCCTATCATCAGATGGCCGAACGCTGGCGGGCCGGCCTGCCGCCGGCGAGCTTCCAGATCCTGCCGCGGGGCTGACGCAGGGCTTATGATCCGCCCGACAGGGAGGGATGCATGGACCTGAGCGAGCGTCTGGCGCGCCTCTATTCGGGCGCCGTCTATGACGTGCTGCGCGCCATGGGGCACGACAACTGCGTGCTGCCGCCGGGCATCGTCGGCGTGAACCCGGAACACCGGCTGGCGGGCCAAGCCTGGACCATCAACGGCTTCTACCAGGAGGGCCAAGACGCGCAAGCGACGCTCTTGCCTGGGCGACGGTGCTGTCCAAGGCGCCGGCCGGCCGGGCGCTGGTCTGCCAACCCAATACCGACAAGGTGGCGCTGATGGGCGAATTGTCGGCCGAAACCCTGAAGGCGCGCGACGTCAAGGGCGACATCGTCGATGGCGCCAGCCGGGATGTGGCGTTCATCCGCAAGATGGGCTTCCCGGTGTTCTGCCGCTTCGCCACGCCCAAGGACATTGTTGGCCGCTGGGTGGCACAGGGCCTGGGCGCGCCCATCGCCATTGGCGGCGTGGCGGTGCGCAGCGGCGACTATGTGCTGGCGGATCAGGACGGGGTCGTGGTGCTGCCCGAGCCGCTGGCCGCGGAGGCGATCGCCCGCACCGAGGAGGTGTCCGGCACCGAGACCGCGATGCGCCAGGCGCTGCTCTCGGACATGGATCCGGTCGAGGCGCTCAACCGCTTCGGCAAGTTCTGAACCGACCCGCCGCAACCGAGGAGCCATTGCCATGACCCAAGCCGACGCGCCGATCCGCAACCCCGCCAAGGAGAAGCTGCAACGCGGCGAGGCAGTGCTCGCCTTCAATGTGTTCGAAGCCCTGCGCCCGTCGGTGGCGAAAATCGCCGCCCAGCTCGGCATCGACCTGTTGCTCGTGGAGACCGAGCATGTCTCGCACAATCCGGAAACGCTGACCCACTTCCTGGTGCTGGCGCGCGACAACGGACTGGCACCCATCGTCACCATCCCGACAGTGACGCGACCGATCGTTTCCGGCCTGCTCGACGCCGGCGCGCTGGGCTTCTGTCTGTGCCACGCGGAAACCCCCGAACAGGTGGCGGAGCTGGTGCGCTGGGCGAAATATCCCCCCCTTGGCGAACGGGCGCTGGCGCATGCCGCCAATGCCGACTATCGCATCACCGACGTCGCCCGCTATTGCGCCGCCGCCAACCAGGCAACATTGCTTCTGCTCAAGATCGAATCCCGCAAGGGCATCGCCAATGCCGGCGCCATGCTGGCGATCGAGGGGATCGACGGCGTGGTGTTCGGGCCTGGCGATCTAGCCGCCGACATGGGGCTGCATGGGCGCTGGCAGGACCCGGCGCTGCTGGCGGCCATGGAGGGGGTGGCGAAACTGGCGCTGGCGCGGCGGCTGGCGGTAGAGCCGCCCGTCGGCCCGACCGACCAGGCCGAGTATCAGCGCCAACGGGCGGCAGGCTATCGGATCTTCGGGCCGGCGCGCGTTACCGAGTACGACCACCTGCGCGCCGGCGCCCTGGCCGCGCTTGCGCCGTTCCGCTAATCGGCCATCGCCCGCCGCTGCGTTTCCAGCCGCTGGCGGTCCGTCGCCGGCAGCCGGGCAATCGCCTGGCCGACGTAGTCGATGCCGACCTGCTCCTGCCAGGCCGCCATCAGCCGGCGGGTCAGCGGCCCCACCTTGCCGTCGCCGATCGGCAGGCCGTTCAGGCTGGTGACCGGCAGGATGCCAAAGCTGTTGGTGGTGAAGAAGGCTTCGTCGGCGGTGTAGACGTCATAGGCGGTGAAGGTGCCTTCGTCGCAGCCGATCTGCATGGCGCCGGCCAGCTCGGCCACGCTTGCCATGTCGGCGCCGCTCAGCACCAGGCGGGTGTCCGGCACCTTGATGCGGCCCTCGGAGACGAACAGGAAATTGGCGCCGCTGCCTTCGGTGATGTTGCCCTCGAGGTCCAGCATCACGGCGAAGGCGTCGGGATTGTGCGCCTTGGCCTCCAGCTCGGCCACGAAATGGTTCATCTTGTTGCTGACCTTGGCCTTCGGCGAGACGCATTCGGGCGGCGTGCGGCGGGTGGCGGGGGTAATGCCGGGCGCCCCCTCGACATAGAACTTGGCGAAGCTGGCGAAGGCCACCTGTCGACAGAAGATGGCGAAGGTGCCGGCGGGGGTCAGGCCGCGTTCGGTTTTCATCGAGCCGCGCGAGACATAGTAGTTGACGGTGATGTCGTCGTCGGCGGCCACCAGCTTCATGTTCTCGCGCACCACGTCGAGCGTGGCCTGGCGCAGGGCGACCTTGCCCAACGGCGGGGCGATGCGGGCGTATTGCATGCTGCGAAAGAAGCGGTCGATGCGGAAATCCATCTGGAACGGCTTGCCGCCATAGGTGCGGATCGAGTCGTAAACCGCATCGCCCCATTGCACGCCCCGATCCTCGATCGGGATGACCGCCTCCCGTCCCCGCACCAGACGCCCGTTGAGATGGGCCCAGAGATCCACATCGGGCATAGCCTTCCCCCTTCGCCAGTCGAGGTCACAGACTAGGACACGGACTCATAAGCACGCATCCAGATTCGTGATGCGGCGAGCTTGATGAGGGCGAGGTAGTTGGCGTCGTGCTTGTCGTAGCGCGTGGCGATGGCTCGGAAGTGTTTGACCCTGTTGAAGAAGCGCTCGACCAGGTTGCGGTAGCGGTAGAGGAAGGCGCTGAAGG
>VGEV01000094.1 GCA_016869175.1 Alphaproteobacteria bacterium | reverse complement strand
CTCCAGCTTCACGCGGCGGTCGAAATTGAGCCGGAGCGGACCATCACCTGATTCACCCGTTGGGTTCTGCAAAATAGCCTCGTTCAATCCAGATTAACTTATTGATTCTTATATCTGAATCTCTAAGAAATTGCATCACAATACGGTGTCATCCGGCGAATGCGGGATGAATAGGCTGCCAGTCCTGGCCGCGCGCCCAGGCAGGTCGCGGCTTGGGCACGTCCTGCGGCCGGTTGCCGCAGCGATTGTAGACGTAATAGACGTGCCAGCGCGGATGGCGCGACAGATTGTGCCCGGAAGCGTGCATCAGATTGCAGTCGAACAGCACCGCGGTGCCCGCCCTGCCGGTCACCGGCACGGGTTCCGGCAACTCGCTCATCACCTCCAGCAGCCGCTGCTTGGGCACGCACCACAGTTTGTAGGACGTGGTCTTGTCGTCCAGTACCGGTTCCACTCGGCCCTGCTTGTGGCTGCCCGGCAGGAAATAGAGGCAGCCGCCGATCTCACTGGCGTCGTCCAACATGACGAGGAAAGTGGCCATCTCGGGTCGCTCGATGCCGTCCAGCCGCCAGGAACCATAGTCCTGGTGCCATTGCCAGACCGCGCCCTCGATGGCGTCCTTCATGTTGCATTTGGTGTGGTGGATGTAGAGATCCCGATCGCCCAGCACCTGGCGCGCCGGCTCCAGGAAGCACGGCATGCCCTGCAACGTGGTGTAGGGCGCCGAGGCGGTGGCGCTCGCCATGTCGTGCACGCGGAACACGCTGAGCACCGCGCCGGTCCGCTCGCGGATCACCGCCTCGCTGTTGATCTCGGCGACGCGTGCCAGTTCGTCGCGCAACATCGCCAATTCCGCCCGGCTGAACAGTTCCGGAAAGATCAGATAGCCATCGCGCCGGTATTGCTCGCACTGAACATGGGAAAGCTGCATTGCCGGGCCCTCAGTTGCCGAGCTCGCGGCAGACGCCCCGCACATTGCGCGACTGCGCGGCCTCGCCAATCTTGGGGTCGGTGCGCGACTGGCGTTGAAACTCGACCATCCAGACGCCGGATCCCCGCTTCACGGCGTTCACCGGCGCGCTCTGCAACCGGATCGGGCCGGTGCGCTCCTCGAACACCAGCGCCAGCGCCTCGACCGTGGCCTTAACCTGTGCCTCGCAGGCCGCCAGGTTGGCGAACTCGGCGGTGATCGGCTGGCCGATCGGATCGCCTTGCGCCGTCACCAGTGCCGCCAGCATCAATGCCTTGCCTGCCGTCGCCTTACCTCTCCTAGCTTGCCTGCGCCGCCTGCGGAGCCCAGGCCACCGCGGCCTCCAGCATCTGTCGCAGCACCGGCTTCACCTTGGCCGCGCAGTCCGGACGATAGCGGAAGGGCGGCTTCTCCTCCATGTAGGCGATCTGCGCGATCTCCAACTGCACCGCGTGAATGCCCTCGGCCGGAGCACCGTAATGCCGCGTGATGTAGCCGCCGATGAATCGGCCGTCGCGGACCGCGCTCATGCCCATCGCCGCCTCCAGCGGTTGAAACAGCTTGACCGCCAGGGCGTTCGCCGCGCTGGTCGCCCGCACCGTGCCGAAATTGAAGTCCGGCAGGCGGCCCTTGAACAGGCGCGGCAGCTGCGAACGGATGGAATGCGCGTCGATCAGCAGGGCGAAGCCATGCCGGGCCTTCAGCGCGGCCAGTTCCGCGGCCAACTTGGCGTGGTAGGGCCGCCAGTAGCGATCGAGACGTTCCGCCACCTCGGCCTCCGCGAACGGCGCTTCGGCGCGATAGATCGCCTCGCCGTCGAAGGTGAATTGCGGGCAAAGCCCGCTGGTCTCTTGGCCCGGGTAGAGCGGCCGGTTGGCCGGGTCGCGGTTGAGATCGATGACGTAGCGCGAATGCGTGGCCGACAGCAGGCCGATGCCCAGAGCCGCCGCGCCGTCATAGAGCCGGTCGACATGCCAGTCGGTATCCGGCAACACTGCCGCCGCCGGGGTCAGCCGCGCGGCCAGCGCATCCGGCACACCCGTGCCGACATGCGGCACACTGAGCAGTACCGCCGAGTTGCCCGGTTCGAAGCGAAACAGCGCGCTCATCGTGCCATCGCATTGCCGCTACTGCCGGAAGGCTAGAACATGTTGCGCCGCGATTGAATCGGTCCACTCACGCGGCGACAGCAGATCAGGTGAGACACCATTGTCTTCGCGGATTGATACAACGTGATGGCCAACGCCATGCCTTCCGGCGGCCGGCCGGCCAAATCGAGCGCAGCAGGCGGCGCGGCGATCGAAATTCGCCTGAGCCGCGTTGCGCAGTTCTTCGCAAGCCTGGACCCGGCACCGTTTCACGAGAAGGATCTGGACCCAGCCGCCGAGGCCTTCATCGTTGACTGGGTGAGCGAATTGCCGGCCGAAGCCCGGCTGCGCCTGGTCATCCATCTGCCGGCGGACGCGGCGCTCGGCGACGATGCGGCTGGCATCCCCACCGCGTTCGCCAACTACTTCCGCGCGCGCGAGGCCGCCGCCTGGCGGCAATTGCGTCAGCATTGGCGCGACGGCTGGCCGACGCTGGCGCTGGGTCTGGGCTTTCTCCTTGCCTGCCTGGGCCTCAGGCAAGCGGCGCTGGAATTGCCCGCCTCGGTCTGGCGCGACGGCCTGGCCGAGGGTTTGTTGATCGCCGGCTGGGTCGCGCTGTGGCGGCCGATCCAGGTCTTCCTCTACGACTGGTGGCCGATCCGCCGCCGCGCCCGCCTGGCCGCGCGCATCGCCGCCATGCCGGTCGAGGTGCGCGGCTATGGCTGATCCAGCACCGCCGGCCGGCCGCGCACACTGATCCGCCACAGGTGGCGTTCGCTGCCCGGCCCGTCCGGCAGGTCGATCGGCACACCCGAATGCAGCGTGGCGTTGGTATCGCAGATCGCCACATCGCCGACGCGATAGAAGTGCTCGGCCTGGAAGGATGGCGAAAGCGTGTGTTGCTTCAATTCGGCCAGCAGCGCCTCGCCTTCCGCGTCGGACAGGCCGTCGACGCCATAGGCCGTGCCGGCGACGGCATAGAGCGCCTTAGCGCCGGTCACCGGGTGCGGACGGGCGATCAGATGGCGGACCGGCGGCACGCGGCCGGTCTGTTCCGCGTTCATCAGGGGCGAGGCCACATGTTCCCTGCCCCGGCCGCTGGCGGCGCCATAGAAGTGCCAGGCATGCAGCCCCTCGATGCGCTGCTTCATGGCAACCGGCAGGGCGTCATAGGCCCGCTGGCAATCCGCCAGCAGGGTCTGCCCGCCCCGCCCCGGCGCCTTGACGGCATCGAGCATGGTGGCGCTGGCCGGCTCGGCCTCGTAGGACTGGTCGGTGTGCCAGAAGGCAGCACCATTGCGCACCGTGGCGTTCTCGAAATGCTTCTCGGCGTTGCCGATCACCATCATCTCGGGAAAGTCGGGCATGCGCAGATGGTCGAGCACGTGCGGTATCGGCCGGCCGCAGCGTCGGCCGAAGTCGAGATACGCGACCTTGCCGAGCCGCTGGTCGCGAATGACGACATAGCGATGCTCGTAGAGCGCGGCCAGCAGCGCGCGCAAGGTCGCATTGTCGCTGTCCCGCGCCAGGTCGACACCGACCACCTCGGCGCCGAACGAACCCTTCGGCGGCCTGACCTCCAGCATCGTCCAGCTCCCCCTGTCGGTTGCCGCATTCTAGCCGGCGTCAGCGCCGGGCGACAGGTGGGGTATGCTAGCGTCAGCAGCGCCGGCGCCGACTTGGGGGAGCCATGCAGATCGTTGCCTGGCTGGAGGAACTGGGGCTAGGCCAGTACGCGCCAGCCTTCGCCGACAATGACATTGACGCCCAGACGCTGGTCGGACTGACGGCCGAGGACCTGAAGGAACTGGGCATCGCCTCGCTTGGCCACCGCAAGCGTCTGCTGGCCGCCATCGCTGCGCTGGCGGCGCCCAGGCCGGGCGTTCCCGGCTCGGCGGAGCCGGCGCCGGTGGTGCGTATCGATCCCCAGCAATACACGCCCCGGCATCTGGCCGAACGCATCCTGCGCAGCCGCGGCGCGCTGGAAGGCGAACGCAAGCAGGTAACCGTGCTGTTCGCCGACATCAAGGGCTCGATGGAGCTGCTGGCCGGGCTCGATGCCGAAGACGCGCGCGCCGTGCTGGACCCAGCCATCGATGCCATGATGCGGGCGGTCAGTCGCTATGACGGCACGGTCAACAAGGTGCTGGGCGACGGCATCATGGCACTGTTCGGCGCGCCCATCGCGCAGGAGGATCACGCGGTGCGCGCCTGCTACGCCGCGCTGGCGATGCACCAGGCGATGCGCCGGTTGGGTGGAGAAACCCGCGCCAGGTTCGGCGTCGACGTGGAAATCCGCATCGGTCTCAATTCCGGCGACGTCGTGGTGCGGGCGATCCGTAACGATCTGTCGATGGATTACGACGCCATCGGGCCGACGACGCATCTGGCGGCCCGCATGGAGCAGCTCGCCCGTCCGGGTTCCACCCGCATGACCTTGGCGACCCACCGCCTGGCCGAAGGCTTCGTGGAAGCGAACGCGCTGGGCGCCATGCCGGTGAAGGGTGTGGCCGAGCCGGTCGAAGTGTTCGAGTTGACCGGCGCCGGCAACGCCCGCACGCGGCTGCAGGCCACGGGCGCCGCGGGCTTTACCCGCTTCGTCGGACGCGAGCCGGAATTGGCGGCGCTCGACCAAGCGCTTGGCCAGGCCAGGCTGGGGCACGGCCAGGCGGTGGCGGTGGCGGGCGAGCCGGGCGTCGGCAAGTCACGCCTGTTCCATGAATTCGTGCATTCCCGCCGCGCGGAGGGCTGGTTGGCGCTGACCAGCGGCTCGGTGTCGCACGGCCGGGCCAGCGTCTACCTGCCGGTGATCGAACTGCTGCGCGGCTATTTCGCCATCCAGCCCGCCGACGAACCCCGGCGCATCCGCGAGAAAGTCACAGGCAAGCTGCTGACACTCGACGAGAAACTTCGGCCGGCCCTGCTCGCGCTGCTGGCGTTGATGGAGCCGTCGCTAGCGGACGACAATTGGAGTCGCAGCGATCCGGCGCGCCACCGCCAACGCATCGTGGAAGCGGTCAAGGCGCTGCTGCTGGCCGAGAGCGCGGTGCAGCCGCTCATGGTCATGTTCGAGGACCTGCACTGGATCGACAGCGAAAGCTTGGCCATCGTCGCCAGCCTGCTGGAGAATCTGCCCGCGGCGCCGATCCTGCTGCTGGTCAATTTCCGCCCGGAGTTTCAGGACGCGTGGTCGGGCAAGAGCCACTATGCGCGCTTGCGCGTCGATCTTTTGCCGCCGCAAAGCGCCGAGACGCTGCTCGATGACCTGCTGGGACCGGGCGTCAGCCTTGCGCCGCTGAAGCGCGCGCTGATTGGGCGGACCGAAGGCAACCCGTTCTTCCTCGAGGAAAGCGTGCGCGAACTGGTGGAATGCGGCGCGTTGGTGGGTCGGCGCGGCAACTACCGGCCGGCGGCCGGCGGCGCGGCCCTGGTCGTGCCGGCGACTGTCAAGGCGGTGTTGGCGGCGCGCATCGACCGTCTGCAGCCGGAAGAGAAATACCTGCTGCAGACCGCCGCGGTGATCGGCAAGAATTTCGCTTGGCCGCTCTTGCGCGAGGTGGCGCAGGAGGAGGAAGCAACGCTGGACGCCGCCTTGGCCGGGCTAAAGGCCGCGGAGTTCATCTACGAAACGCAGCTCTTCCCCGACCCCGCCTATACCTTCAAGCACGCGCTGACCCATGAAGTCACGCTGTCCGGCCTGCTGGCCGAACGGCGTGTTGGCTTGCATGCCCGCTGCCTGGAGGCGATGGAACGGCTTTACGCCGACCGTCTGGGCGAACACGCCGAACGGCTGGCGCAGCATGCGGAGCGCGGTCAGCGCTGGGAAAAAGCCTATCGCCATGGCGCCGCCGCCGGGCTGGCCGCCGTCGCGGTCAACGCCAACCGCAGCGCCCTGGCGATGTTCGAGATCGCGGCGGGCGCGCTGGCCAGGCTGCCGGAGAGCGACGAGAATCTGGCGGCGGCGGTCGACCTGCGCTTCCAGATGCGCGACGTGCTGTTTGTGCTGGGCGAACCGGCGCGGATTCCGGCGCTGATGGACGTGGCGGAGGAACTGGCGCTGCGGCTGGCCGACCAGCGTCGGCTCATCGAGGTTCTGCTCTAACGCAGCGGCTATTACTGGTCGGTGGGTCGGCAGCGCGAGCGCGCGCCGCCGTTGGCCCCGCGCGCGCACGAGCTGGCCGAGGCCGAGGAATCGGCCTGCGCGGCTATCGCATCGCGCGCGCGGCCGAGCACGCCCATAGCGAGACGGTCGGCTTGTTCGGGCTGGGGCATGCATATCTGCTGCAGGACCGCATCGACGACGCGGTGCCGATCCTGGAAAACGGCTTGGCGGCGATCGGCACGCACGACGTGTTGGCCGCCGCACCCTGGGTGGCCGGGCGCGCGGCCTATGCTTTTGCCAAGGCAGGCCGACAAGACGACTATGAGCGCGCCGTCGCCTTCCCCGCCACCGTCACGGACCTGGCGCCCAGCATGCGGCACGCTTTCGCCAACGTCTGGGCGGCGCGCGGCGCCTTGGCGCTGGGACGGCTGGAGGAAGCGCACGACCAGGCAGAGCGGGCGCTGCATCACGACAGCGCCGATCGGGACGAAGGGGTCGATGCCTGGGCGATGTAGCTCATGGGCGAGATCGCGCGGCGCCGCGGTTCGGCCGCGGCGGAGGCCGCTTCAGCCTATGGCGCGGCCTCGGCAGTCGCCCGCGCGCGCGGCATGCGGCCCTTGGAACTGCATTGCCTCGCCGGCCAGGCGGAACTGGCACAGTCGGCTGGCGATACCGCGCGTGCCACAACACTGTCGGGCGAGGCCCGCGCCCTGGCCGCGCAGCTTGGCTTCGCCGACCCGTTCCACCCACCCGCCCGGCCTTGAGGTCGGCCGGCCGTATTGCCAAGGGAATCGCCCATGACAAGCACGCCCACGCTGATCGGCACGCCGGTCTCACCTTTCGTGCGCAAGACGATGGCGGTGCTGGCATTGAAGCGCGTCGACTATCTCATCGATCCCATCGTGCCATTCCTCGGCAATGACCGCTTCGGCGAATTGAGCCCGTTGCGCCGCATACCGGTCTGGCTCGACGATCAGGTCACGCTCGCCGACAGCACGGTCATCTGCGAGTATCTGGAGGAAACGCGGCCGAACCCGGCGGTGCTGCCGGCCAGCCCGGCCGAACGGGCAGCAGCCCGCTGGCTGGAGGCGTTCGCCGATACGCGGCTAGCCGACGTGCTGATCTGGCGCCTGTTCAACAAGGCGGTGATCGAACCGGGCGTGTGGGGCGCCGAACGCGACAAGGCGGCAATCCAGCGCGCCATCGCGCATGACTTGCCGCCGGTCCTGGACTATCTGGAAAGCTAGGCGCCGGACCAGGGCTTCCGCTTCGGAGGGTTGGGCCTGGCCGACATCGCCGTCGCGGTGCCGTTCCGCAACGCCGCTTGGGTGCGCTGGATGCCCGATGCCAGCCGCTGGCCGAAGACCGCGGCCTGGATCGCCCGCGTCGATGCCACGCCGCCGTTGGCAGAGATCAACGCCATCGCCGACCGGCTGGCACGCACCGCACCGCCGCGGCAACGGGCGCTGGCCGGCGAGCTCGGTCTCGCCTTGAGCGAAACCAGTCTGGGCGGCGAGGAGCCGCGGCGCGGCCCGATGACGGCCTGAGACGCCGGCTTGGACATCGCCCGGGTTTCGCACTATAGGCCGGCTGTCGCGCCGGCCGGGCAGCGCGGCGCTCCCCCGTCCCGGCAGCGGGAAGATCGGACGTGAAGGGAGTCATCCTGGCCGGCGGGCGCGGCACGCGGCTGCAGCCACTGACCGAGATCACCAACAAGCACCTGTTGCCGGTCGGCCGCGAGCCGATGATCTGGCATCCCGTTCGCCAGCTGGTGGGCGCGCGCATCACCGACATCCTGGTGGTGACCTCGACCCACCATATGGGCGCCATCGTCAACTCGCTGGGCTCCGGCCGCCGTTTTGGCTGCCAGTTCACCTATCGCGTGCAGGAAGAGGCGGGCGGCATCGCCCATGGGCTGGCGCTGGCGCGCCACTTCGCCGCCGGCGAGCCCATCGTCGTCATGTTGGGCGATAATGTGTTCGAACATGCGATCGCGCCATTCGTCGATGCCTTTCGCGTGCAGGAAAGGGGCGCCCGGGTGCTGCTGAAACAGGTGGGCGATCCCGAGCGCTACGGCGTGGCGGCGCTCGACGAGCGCACGATCCTGGCGATCGAGGAAAAGCCGCAGAGCCCCAGAAGCAACTTCGCGGTGGTCGGCTGCTATGCCTATGACCGCGAGGTGTTCAAGGTGATCGATGGCATCCAGCCCTCGGCGCGCGGCGAACTGGAGATCACCGCGGTCAACAACCGCTACATCGAGCGGGGCGAGTTGCAATACAGCATCGTCGAGGGCCGCTGGACCGATGCCGGCACCTTCGAATCGCTGCGCGAGGCGAACGCGCTGCTGCTCGAGATCGACAACAAGATCAAGCCGTGAGCGGCTGGCTGATCACCGGCGGCTGCGGCTTCATCGGCAGCAATTTCGTCCGCCTGGCGGCCGCCCGGCGGCTGGGTCCGCTGCTGGTGCTGGACGCGCTGACCTATGCCGGCAACCTGGCCAACATCGTCGATCTGCTCGATGGCGGACAGGTAAGCTTCGTGCGGGGCAACGTCCGCGATAGCGCATTGCTTGCCCAGTTGTTCGCCCGGCACGATCTCAGCCATGTCGTGCATTTCGCCGCCGAGAGCCATGTCGACCGTTCGATCCTGGGGCCGAAGCCGTTCCTGGAAACCAACGTGGACGGCACGTTCGCGCTCCTGGAAGCGGCCCGGACGGCCTGGAACGGTGCTGCCGGGCGGCGACTTTTCCTGCAGGTCTCAACTGACGAAGTGTTCGGCAGCCTGGCGCCGGACGAGCCGCCGTTCGACGAGCGCAGTCCCTACCGGCCGAACAGTCCCTATGCCGCCTCCAAGGCGGCGGCCGACCATCTGGCGCGCGCCTGGCGGCATACTTTCGGCCTGCCGGTCGCCGTCGCCAACTGCTCCAACAATTACGGCCCCTGGCAGTTCCCCGAAAAGCTGATCCCGCTGATGATCCTGAACGCCATCGACGGCAAGGAACTGCCGGTCTATGGCGACGGCCAGCAGGTGCGTGACTGGCTGCATGTCGAGGACCATTGCGAGGCGCTGCTGGCGATCCTGGCCGGCGGCCGCGCCGGCGCCACCTACGCCATCGGCGGTGGCGACGAATGCCCCAACCTCGCGATCGTAAGCGCCATCTGCGCCGAAGTGGACCGCCAGCTCGGCCGGCCGGCCGGCACCGCGGACCGGCTGATCCGCCATGTCGCCGATCGACCGGGCCACGATCGGCGCTATGCCATCGATGCCGCGCAGATCGCCCGCGAACTTGGCTGGCGGCCCCGCCATCGCTTGTTGCCGGCCCTGCCGGGGCTGATCCGCTGGTACCGCGACCACCGCGCCTGGGCCGAAGCCATCCGCAGCGGCGAGTACCGCGACTATTACCAGCGACAATATGGCGGCCGCCTGGCCTAGGGGGAACGGATGGCTGAGATCGGTCAGGACTATCTCGTCCTGCACGAGTTCATCAAGCGCGCAAGACAGAATCTCGACCGCAACGCCTGGGATTATCTGGTCGGCGGCGCGGAGAGCGAGACGACGCTGCGGCGCAACCGGGCGGCACTGGACGCCATCGCGTTGCGGCCGCGCGTCCTGCGCGATGTCTCGCGGATGGAACTGGGTGGCCGCCTGTTCGGACGAGAGCTGCGGCTGCCGCTGCTGCTGGCGCCGATCGGCGCGCTGGAGATGTTCGAACCGGGCGGCGGCGCCACCGCGGCGCGAGCGGCGGCCGCCTTCGGCGTGGCCAGCATGCTGTCCTCGGTCTGCCTGCCGGGACTGGAGGAAGTCGCCGCGGCGGCGAGCGGCACCATGCTGTTCCAGCTCTATGTACGAGGCGGCCCGGGCTTCGTCGACGAGCATGTCCGTCGCGCGGTCGATGCCGGCTACACGGCCTTCTGCATCACCGTCGACAGCGCGCTCTACAGCCGCCGCGAACGCGATCTCGCCAAGCGCTATGTCACCCCCGGCCGGCGGCGCGCCACCGGCTTCGAGTTCCAGGCGGCACTCAACTGGGACGATGTCAAGCGCTTCAAGGATCGTCATGCCATTCCGCTGGTGCTGAAGGGCATTGCCACGGCGGAGGACGCGGAACTCGCCCTTCGGCATGGTGTCGAGGGGATCTACGTCTCCAACCATGGCGGCCGGCAGCTCGACCATGGCCTTGGTGCGATCGAGACGCTGGCCGAGGTGGCGCCGGCGGTGGCGGGACGCGCTACGCTCATCGTCGATGGCGGCTTCCTGCGCGGCACGGACATCGTCAAGGCGATGGCGCTGGGCGCCGACATCGTTGGCCTGGGCCGGCTCTACGCCTTCGCGCTGGCCGCCGCGGGCGAAGCCGGCGTGGTGCGCCTGCTGGAACTGCTGGAAGCGGAGATCCGGCTGTGCCTGGGTCTGCTGGGCGTCACGAGCTACGCCCAGCTCGACCGCTCGTTCCTGCGTTTCGGCGCCATCCCGGTCGCCGCGCCGCGCGTCGCCAGCGCCTTTCCGCTGCTGGCCTGGCAGGACGACACCTACTAGCCGCCTTCCGCTAGACTGCCGCCCCGGGAGGACGGTTCCATGAACCAGCAACGTTTGAAGGGACGCTCGGCATTCATCACTGGCGCTGCCAACGGCATCGGCCGCGCCATGGCCAAGGCCTTCGCCGCGGAGGGTGCCGCGGTGGCGCTGGCCGACATACAGATCGATACCGCCGAGCGCATCGCCGGCGACATCCGCGCTGCCGGCGGGCGCGCCCTGGCGGTTGCCTGCGACGTCTCCGACAGTGCCGCCACCAAGGCGGCCGTCGAGGCGACGGTCGCCGCGCATGGCAAGCTCGACATCCTGTGCGCCAACGCCGCCGTGCTGTCGCCCTTCGCGACCATCGAGCAGTTGAGCGAGGCGGACTGGAACAAGGCCATCGCCGTGAACCTGACCGGCGCCTTTCACGCCTGCAAGCACGCCATCCCGCACATCCGCAAGGCGGGCGGCGGCGCCATCATCCTGACCGCGTCGCAGATGGGCCGCGTGGCCAACGCCAACCAGGCGGTCTACTGCACCACCAAGGGTGCGCTGCTGCAGCTCGCCAAGGGCCTGGCGATCGACCACGCGGACGACAAGATCCGCGTCAACACGCTGTCGCCGGGCGGGATTGCCACGGACCGCATGCTGCACCGCTTCGCCGACATGCAGACAGCGCAGCGTGTGTGGGGCGCCAAGCACGTGCTGGGCCGGCTGGGCGAGCCGGAGGAGATGGCCAAGGGCGCGGTGTTCCTGGCCAGCGACGAATCCTCGTTCATGACCGGCGCCGACTTGCTGCTGGATGGCGGCTACACCGCCTGGTGAGGCCATGCTGAAACGCATGACGCTGCTGGCCAGGCGCCGTGGCCTGGACGACGCGGCATTCCGCGCGCATTGGCGGGGACCGCATGCCGCGCTGGCGGCGGCCTTGCCCGGTCTGGTGCGCTATCGCCAGAACCACATCCTGGACCGCCAGCAGCGCGTGGGTGCGGCGCCGGCAAAGCTGCGCCTGGACGGCATCCCGGAACTGTGGTTCGCCGACGAGGCGGCCATGGCCGAGGCGATGCGCGGCCCCGAAGCGGCGGCCCTGCTGGCCGACGAGCCGCGCTTTCTCGACGGCGTCACCATCCTGGTGGTTGAGGAACGCGTCGTCGTCGACACCCCGCCGCGGGCCGGGCCGGGCGTCAAGCGCATGGCCGTCTTGCAGCGGCGGGCCGACCTCGACGTCGGCCGCTTCCGCCGGCACTGGCACGAGGTGCACGGACCGCTGGCGGCGGCCCTGCCAGGCGTTCGGCGCTATGTGCAGAACCATGTGCTGTCGTGCGGCCACCGGACCTCGCTTGCCCTGGGGCCGCAAGCGGTCGATGGCGTGGTGGAATTCTGGTTCGACGACGTGGCGGCGATGGACGCCGCCTTCGCTTCGCCGGACGGCCGCGCGGCGGCGGCCGACATTCCGCTCTTCCTCGCGGCGGTCAGCACCTATCTGGTGGATGAGGTCACGATCGTCGCCGGGTGATGGCGGGCGCGAACAGCAAGCTGAACGCCAGCACGTTCAAGCCGGCCGAGAGGGCGAAGCTGAGGGCGCCGTAACGGTCGACCAGCAGGCCGAAGATGAGCGGCGAGGCCGCCTGCGCCAGGCTGCCCGGCGCCGAGATCAACCCCAGCCGGCGGCCATAGCCGGCCGGCCCGAACAGCGCCAGCGGCAACGTGCCCTTGGCGATGGTCATCAGGCCGTTGCCGCCGCCATGCAGCAGCGCGAAGGCCGGTGCCGCAGCGGCACCGACCAGCGGGAAGGCGAGCGTGCCCAGCGGATGCAAGGCGGTTGCCAGGCGTGCGCAGACCAACGGGTGGAGCCGGCGCAGCAGGCCGAATTCCAACAGCCGTGCCGCCACTTGCGCCGGGCCGATCAGCGCCCCGGCCGCCACCGCCGCGGTGGGGCTGGCGCCGGTTGCCTCCAACAGGCGCGGCAGGTGCGAGGCCATGCCCGTCGCGACGAAGCCCAGCATGGCAAACACCGCCGCCAACAGCCACATGGCGACACGATCGCTGCGCGCCGACGGCTGCGGCCCGCCGGTGGCGACCGGCGGCGGCAGCGGGGGGCCGGCGCGCGGCACGCAGAAATTGAACGGCAATGCCAGGACAAGCTGCGTCGCCGCCCAGGCGAAGCAGGTCTCACGCCAGCCGAATTCGGCCAGCAACGCGGCCGAGACCGGCCAGCCGACCGTGCTGGCGAAGCCAGCAACCAGGGTGACGCCGGTGATCGCCGGGCGCGCGGCGCTGCCATAGAGCCGGCTCAATGTAGTGAAGGCGGCATCATACAAGCCGAAGGCCATGCCGACGCCCAACAGAATCCAGGCCGCCAGAAGGCCGAGGAAATCTCCCACCAGACCAAGACCGGTCAGTCCGACCGCCAGCAGCAGGTTGGAGGCCAGCAGCAGGTTGCGGCCGCCATGTCGGTCGATCAACCGGCCGGCGGTGGGCGCCAGCGCCGCGATCACCAGCAACGCGGCCGAGAAGGCCGCGAACACCGTGCTGGGCGACAGCGCCAGATCGGCGGCGATGGCTTCGGCCAGGATCGCCGGCAGATAGTAGGTGGCCGCCCAGCTCAACGTCTGCGCGCTGCCCAGCGCCACGACCACGACGGTCTTGCCGGCGGCCACGTGCGGGCACACCCCGGCGCTAGAGCAATTTCCGTTCAAATCGAACCGGCCTGTTCGGTTTGAACGGAAGCCATTGCCCTGCAACCATGACGGCCGCGCGGTGGGCTCCGATCGGATGGCTCGCTGATCACGGTTCCATCTGATCGGACACCGCGCTAGCTCTGCTCGGCCGGCTTGGCGGCAAGATCGAGCGCCTGGCGCGCCGCGGCCGCGCCCGCCGTTTCGCCGCCCGCCACCTGCACGGTCGGGAAGGCGAACTTGATGCCGTTGGCGTCGAATGCCTTCTTGATCAGCGAGAAGGCGCGCCGGCGAATCATGAACTGCTGGCCCGGCTTGGTGGTCAGCTTAAGGCGCAGCTCGATGGCGAAATCGCCGAACTGCTCGACGCCCTGCATCTTCAGGCTTTCGATGATGTTCGGCGCGATTTCCGGGTCTGCCGCCAGTTCCTTGCCCACCTGTTTGATCAGCTTGCGCGCCTTGTCGAGATCGGTGTCGTAGGCGACGCCGATGGTAAGTTTGTCGATCACCCAGTCGCGGCTCATGTTCTGGATGGCGCTCAGTTCGCCGAACGGCACCGTGTAGAGCGGCCCGCGATGATGGCGCAGCTTGACCGAACGCAGGCTGAACGATTCGACCGTGCCCTTGTAGCTGCCGCTCTGGATGTATTCGCCGATGCGGAAGGCGTCGTCCAGCAGGAAGAACATGCCGCTGATGATGTCCTTGACCAGTGTTTGCGCACCGAAGCCGACCGCGACGCCGACTACGCCGGCACCGGCGACCAGCGGGCCGATCTCCACGCCCAGCGCCGACAACGCCATCAGCACCGACATGCCGGCCAGCACCGCCACCACCACGTTGCGCAGGATCGGCAGCAGCGTGCGCAGCCGTGCGCGCTTGCGCGCTTCCTCGCTCTCGATGCCCTCGACCGCCTGCGCCGCCGCCAGGCGGCTGTCGATCAATACCTTCAGGGCCTGCCAGGCCAACTCGGCCAGCAGCAATATGATCAAGGCACTGATCGCGCCGCGCGCGAGGCGCGCCACCAGCGCGTCCTGGGTGACGAGTTCGCCCAGGTCGAGTTGCCAGGCCTTGGCCAGCAGCAGCGCCGCCGCGATGATCAGCACCACGCGCAGGCCCCGGCCAAGCAGCGCCGCCGCCATCGACGGCTCGGCCGCCGCCGCCGGCTGCAGCAGGTGATCGCTGCCGCGTTGCGCCAGGCGCAGCGCCAGTGGCAGCAGGAACACCAGCAAGGCAAGCGCGAATACCGGCATGGCGCCCACCGCCCAGAGCAGGAACAGCGCGACAAAATAGGCGGACAAGCCCAGTGCCCGCTCACGGCCGCCGAAGCGGCGCGGCTGGCCGGCGATCGCCTGATCGCGCGGACGCCGCCACACCGCCTCCAAGCCCAGCAGCAACAGACCAAACCCAAACAGAAGCGCGATCAGGGCCAGCACATCCGCCGACACGCCAAGCGTGCGCAACAGGCCGACGCTGACCCAGCCGAACGCCGTCCAGCCGACGCCGACGCCCAGCCGGCGATGCCAGAACCAGGCCTCCGGCGTCGTCATCGGCAGTATCCGAAACCGTTCGCCGCCGGGCGCCAGGACCAGCCGGCCCAGCACCAAGCTGAGCCGGACCAGCAGCAAGACGAAGAGATAGCCCAGCACGATCTCGCGCAACAGCGGCGGCCAATCCAGCGCCAGGAACACGCCGATGCTGCCGACGGCGAAACTGGCAATCACGCCGGTGCCATAGCCACACCAAATCGCCACCGCCTCCAGGCGCTGGCGGGCCGTGTCGAGCGGCCGGGCGATCAGCCAGCGCGCGGCATCGCGCAGGGCCCAGCGGAACAGCCATTCCAGGCCGAAGCCAAGGCTGGCGAAGGCCAGCACCAGCAACAGCACCGGCCACAATCCGCGTTCCTCGAATTCCGATCCGAAGACCAGCAATACGCGCGACAGTTCCGCGGGCAGCGCAGGCGCCGCTTCGGCCAACCGCGCGCGATTGGCGCGGATGGCGTCGAGCCGGCCCGCAACGTAGCCGGCGGGCGTCGCGGTCGGCTGTTCGGCCGCCCCGCCGGGCGCGGCCGCGCGCTGGCCGGCAAGCCAGGCCTGCACTTCCGGATCGGCCAGCAGATCGAGCAGCAGGCGCACGCGCAGCGAGGGTTCCCCGGCCGCCGATC
>VGEV01000093.1 GCA_016869175.1 Alphaproteobacteria bacterium | reverse complement strand
GGCGATCTTCGCCTTGAATGCCGCATCAAACTTCCGTCTTGTCTTCGCCATCGCTCCCTCCGTCACAATGACGGATCAGAACGCGGCTCCACTCAAGCCCCTGGTCCCAAAACCGGGGTCCACTTCTCCCGGCCGTGATCGCCGGCATCGCGGCTCGGCTGGACTTGGAGAAGAGCCGCACTGTTGCGTGCTGGCAGACGCCCTCCGCCACTCTCGCGCCGGTGGCTGCGCCTGCCATCGGCCACGCCCACTTCCACCCTGGGCTCAGGCGCAAGGACCGGCACAGGGGCCTCATAACCGACGACACGCAACATCGTGCGTCGAGCCTTGTCGACCGGGGCCGCGAGCCTCGCGCACCGAACCGAATCGAGCGCGCGAGCCAACCGAAACCCGGAGCGCGAGGTTCCGGCGACCTGGCACAGAGGTTCGCAGATCAAGTCGCGCACTGACGTGCGGATGCGCAAGCGGGCCTACCGGCCGCCTGCGATCTCGCGGCCCCGAAGGCGCGCGCTTGATCTGGCGCCAATATGCTCTAGCTTGCGGCGCCGACACGCAGGCAGCCGGAGCGCGTCCTTGACTGACATTTTCCGCGAGGTCGACGAAGAAGTCCGCAAGGACCGCCTGAACGAACTGTGGAAGAAGTATGGCCTCTGGGTGTTCTTGGGCTGCGTGCTGCTGGTCGCGGCGACTGCCGCCTTCACCTACTGGCGCAACTACCAGTCCGCGCAGCGGGCGGCGCTGGCCGACCGTTTCCTGGCCGCCATGGAACTGGCGCAGCAGGGCAAGGCGGCGGAAGCTGCCGCCACTTTCGCGGAGATCGGCCGCGAAGGCCCGGCCGGCTATTCGGCGCTCGCCCGGATGCAGGAAGCGGCGGCCCGGGCCCGCCAGGGCGGCCGCGAGGCGGCGCTGGCGAGTTACGATCAGCTCGCCGCGGACACAGGCGCACCCATCCTGCTGCGGGATGCGGCCCGGCTGGGCGCCGCCATGCTGCTGCTTGAGACCGCGCCCGCCGCCGAACTCGAGCAACGGCTCGCGCCGCTGTTGGCCGATGGCAATGCATGGCGCTATTCGGCGCGCGAGCTGCGGGCCCTGCTGGCCAACCGCGAGGGCCGGGCAAGTGAATCCCGAGCGGCCTTCGGCGCGCTGGCCGAAGATGCGGCGGCGCCAGCCGGTGTCCGCGCACGCGCGCGGCAGATGCTGCAAACCATCGGCCCCGCCGGATGAGCGCGCCCGGTCGCTGCCGGCTGCGGCGGATACTGCCGGTCTTGCTGCTCGCCGGCTTGGGCGGGTGCAGCGACCTGCTGCCGGATTGGCTCGGCCAGAGCGAAGCGCCGCCGCTGCCGGGCGAACGGATTTCGGTGCTATCGCTGGAGCAGGCCCTGGAGCCGGACCCGCGGATCGCCGACCTGGAGGTGCGCCTGCCCCGGCCCTGGCGCAACGAGGCGTGGCCGCAGGCCGGCGGCTACTCGGCCAACGTCATGCACCACCTGGAGCTGCCCGACAGCCTGAGCCAGGCCTGGCGCGCCAGCATCGGCAGCGGCTCTTCGGGCGGGCAACGCCTGCTGGCGCCGCCCATCGTCGCCGAGGGTCGCGTCTTCGTACTGGATGCCGCGAGCAATGCCGCCGCCTTCGACGTCGGCACCGGCCGACGGCTGTGGCGGGTCGGCCTGGTGGCGGAGAAGGAAGAGGCCGGCGCATTGGGCGGCGGACTGGCCTTCGAGGAGGGTCGGCTGTTCGCCACCACGGCCTATGGCCAGGTTTTCGCGCTGGAGCCGGAAACCGGCGCGCAGCTTTGGCAGCGCCGCGTCGGGGTGCCGTTCCGCGGGCCGCCGACCGTCGGCGGCGGCCGGGTATTCGCGATCAGCTTCGACAACCAGTTGCATGTGCTGTCGGCGGCCGACGGCCAGGTGCAGTGGACCCATTCGGGCTTGCCCGAGGATGCCGGCCTGATCGGCGGCGCTTCGCCAGCCTATGACGGCGGCGTGGTGGTGGTGCCGTATTCTTCCGGCGAGCTGTTCGCGCTGCGCGCCGACAACGGGCGGGTGCTGTGGAGCGACCAGCTGGTGCGCACCGCCCGTGGCACGCAACTGGCCGACCTCAGCGATATTCGGGGCCGGCCGATCCTGGACCGCGGCCGGGTGTTCGCCATCTCGCATTCCGGCCGACTGGCGGCGATCGACTTGCGCACCGGCGAGCGGCTGTGGGAACGCGACATCGCCGGCCTGGAAACCCCCTGGGTGGCTGGCGACTTCATCTATCTGGTCACGCTGGACGCCGAGGTCGTCTGCCTCTATCGCCGCGACGGACGGGTGCGCTGGGTCCGCACGCTCGACCGCTTCGAAAGCCCGCGCTCGAAGTCGAGACCGATCCATTGGAGCGGCCCGCTGCTGGCCGGCGACCGCCTGGTGCTGGTTTCCAGCCACGGCCAAGCGTTGTCGCTGTCGCCCTATTCCGGCGAGGTGATCGGCCGCATGAACCTGCCGGACGGCGCGGCGATCGCGCCGGTGGTGGCCGATGGCACGCTGTTCATCTTGACCGACGGCGGCCGCCTGCTGGCCCTGCGCTGACCTCCTTGCCGCCCACGGTCGCCATTGTCGGCCGGCCCAATGTCGGCAAGTCGACCCTGTTCAACCGGCTGCTGCGCCGGCGGCAAGCCCTGGTGCACGACAGCGCCGGCACGACGCGCGATTGGCGCGAGGGGCTGGCGGAGATCGCTGGCCTCGGCTTTCGCCTGCTCGATACCGCCGGCCTGGAGCAAGCGTCGGCCGGCAGCCTGGAAGCCGGCATGCGGCGGCAGACCGAAATGGCGATCGAGGCCGCCGAAGTGGCGCTGTTCGTGCTCGATGCCCGCGTCGGCGTAACCCCGCTCGACCGGCATTTCGCCCGCTGGTTGCGCAAGCGCGGCCGGCCGGTCGTCCTGTTGGCCAACAAGTGCGAGGGCCACGCGGCGGCGGCGCGCCTGCCGGAAATGCTTGAACTGGGATTCGGCGACGCGCTGCCGGTCTCGGCCGAGCAGGGCGACGGCCTGGAGCTGCTGTACGGGGCCCTGGCGCGGCACCTGCCGCTGGCCGCACCCTTGACCCAGGCGGCGAGCCCGCGGCCGATCAAGCTCGCGATCGTCGGCCGGCCCAATGTCGGCAAGTCGACGCTGGTCAACCGCCTGCTGGGTCGCGAGCGTATGCTGACCGGACCCGAGCCCGGCGTCACCCGCGACGCCGTCGCCACCCTGTTCGACTGGCAGGGCCAGCCCGTGGAGCTGTGGGATACCGCCGGCCTGCGGCGGCGGGCACGCATCGACAAGGGGCCGGAGCGGCTGGCGGCCGAGGATACGTTGCGCGCGCTGCGCTTCGCCGAGGTGGCCGTGCTGCTGCTCGACGCCACGCTGCCGCTGGAGCATCAGGACCTGACCATCGCCGAGCACATCGTGAGCGAGGGCCGCGCCCTGGTCGTCGCGGCCAACAAGTGGGACCTGGTGGCCGACGGCAAGCGCACGCAGACCGCCCTGCGCCAGCGCCTGGAAAGCTCGCTGGCGCAGGTCAAGGGGCTGCACCCGGTGCTGTTCTCGGCGCGGAGCGGCAAGGGCGTCGAGCACCTCATGCCCGTCGTCACCGAGGTCCACGAGCGCTGGGGCCGACGCATCGCCACGGGCGAACTCAATCGCTGGCTCGCGGCCGCGACCGACCGTCACCCCCCGCCGCTGGGCGCGCGAGGCCGCCGCATCCGCATCCGCTACATCACCCAGGCCAAGAGCCGACCGCCCACCTTCGTGCTGTTCGCGAGCCAGGCGGACGCCCTGCCCGAAAGCTATCTGCGCTATCTTGCCAACAACCTGACGGAAGCCTTCGATCTGGCCGGGGTGCCGCTGCGCCTGTTGCTCCGCCGCCCGCGCAACCCATACGCCAAGGACCTCGACTAGCGCGCTTCGGTCCAGCTCTCGGAAAAGGCCAGCGCGCAGGTGCTGAACGGCCGGCCCTCGCGTTCGCGCGGCCAGGGCTGGCCGCGGGCCTCGACGCCATTGCGTGCCAGCCGCGCGCCCAGGGCCGGAATCAGCGCGGTGCAGACGCCATACCGCCGCCCGGCGACGTCGCCTGGCCGGTTGTGGATCAACAGGGGATCGCCCAGCCGAAACCAGGTGCAGGTGATCTCCTCCTCACGCGTCACCAGGCGTTCCTGCCAGGCATCGCGCACATCGCCCGAACGGCTGAAGGCGGCATCGACGGCCGAGATCGACAGGTCGGCCAACTCGGCATTCAGCATGCCCTGCACGGTTTCCTGCAACCAGCGGGCCATGGCCAGGTTGTCGGTGTAGACCCGCCAGCGGTCGCCCGTGAGTTCGCTCTTGAGATAGAGCACATGGCCAGGACCGGCCGGCGAGAACAGGATGCGCCAGAAGCTGGCGTCGGTGCTGTTGGCCGCGCCGTCCTTGGCGCTCAGCCGGATGAACGGGTTCTCGCCCGTCAAGATCACGCGGTTGGGATCGGCTATGCTCATCGACGCCTCCGGGTTGCCGGCGGCAGCATAGCCGGGGCCTCAACCGGCTGAATAGACTAAGCGCTGGCCGTGCTGGCTGCAGTCGGACGCCGCCAGCGGCAACAGCGCCGACGCCACCGCGGCCGGCTGGGCGAGGCGGCTCGCATCCTCGCCCGGCATCGCTTGCGCGCGCAGCCGGGTGGGCATCGCCGGCGGCTCGAACAAATTGATCCGCACGGCCGTCCGTTCGATCTCCTGGGCGTAACCCTGCGCCAACGCCTCCAGCGCGCGCTTGCTGGCCGCATAGGCGGCCCAGAACGCCAGCGGCCGCCTCGCCTGTTCGCAGGTCACGAAGATCGCGCGTCCCGCCGGCGACAGTCGCAACAACGGGTCAAGGCTGCGTAGCAGGCGGAAATTGGCGCTGACATTGAGTTGCCAGAGTCGTTCCCAGGCCTTCGGATCGATGTGGCCGAGCGGGCTCAACGGCCCGAGTTCGCCGGCATTGCCCAGCAGGATGTCGAGCCGCCCCCAGCGCGCGTGCAAGGCCTGGCCCAGCCGGTCGATGGCATCGAGCTCGCGCAAGTCCTGTTCGACCAGCGTCGCGCTGCCGCCGGCGTGGCGGATGGCGTCGTCGGTCTCCTCCAGGCCGCCCAGCGTGCGCGCCAGCAGCACGACATGCGCGCCCGCCGCCGCGAAGGCAACGGCCGCCGCCGCCCCGAACCCGCGCGAGGCGCCGGTCACCAGCGCGATCCGGCCCTCCAGGCGGCCGGCCGGCGACGATCCCCCGGCGCTCAAACGCCTTCGGCCAGCAGTGAAAGCTGGGCCGGCCGCGCGCCGCCGTTCAGATCGACGAGCGGCAAGGCGTAGTCGCCTGTGAAACAGGCATCGCAGTATTGCGGCCGCTCGTCGCGTCGCGCTTCGCCGCAGACCGCGCGATAGAGCCCGTCGAGCGAAATATAGGCAAGCGTGTCGGTGCCGATCTCGCGGTTCATGCCAGCCAGGTCAGTGCGCGCGGCCAGCAGTTCGTCGCGGCGGGGCGTGTCGATGCCATAGAAGCAGGAATGCACCGTCGGCGGGCTGGCGATGCGCATGTGAACCTCGCGCGCGCCGGCTTCGCGCATCATCTGCACGATTTTTTTCGAAGTGGTGCCGCGCACGATCGAGTCATCCACCAGCACCACTCGTTTGCCCGCGACCTGATCGCGATTGACGTTGTGCTTGAGCTTGACGCCGAAATTGCGGATCTGCTGGGTCGGCTCGATGAACGTTCGACCGACATAGTGATTGCGCACGATGCCATGCTCGAACGGCACGCCTGCCGCGTCGGCGTAGCCCAGCGCGCTCGGCACGCCGCTGTCCGGCACCGGCACCACCATATCGGCCGACACATGGCTCTCGCGTGCCAGTTCGGCGCCGATCCGCTTGCGCACGGCATAGACGCTCAGCCCTTCGACCTTGCTGTCAGGCCGGGCGAAATAGATGTACTCGAAGATGCAGAAACGGCGTCCGGCCGTCGGGAACGGCGTCAGGCTGACGACGCCGCGGTCGTTGCAGATCACCACCTCGCCGGGCTCGATATCGCGCACGAACCGCGCGCCGATGATATCGAGCGCGCAAGTCTCCGACGCCAGGATGTGGCTGCCATCGAGCACGCCCAGCACCAGCGGGCGCACGCCGAAGGGGTCGCGCGCGCCGATCATCGCTTCCGGCGTCAGCATGACAAGACTGTAGGCACCGGCAAGTTGGCGCAGAGCATCGACCAAGCGGTCGAGCAGACGGGGGAAGTCGCTGGTCGCCAGCAGGTGGACGATCACCTCGGTGTCGGTGGTCGATTGGAAGATGCAGCCCCGGCGCACCAAATCGTGGCGCAAGGTCAGCGCGTTTGTCAGATTGCCGTTATGCGCCACCGCGAAGCCGCCACTTTCGAGCTCGGCGAACAGCGGTTGCACGTTCCGCAGCATGGTCTCGCCTTGCGTCGCATATCGGGTATGGCCCACCGCGGCCCGGCCCTTCAGGCGGGTGATGATCCGCTCCGAGACGAAATTGTCGCCGACATGGCCCAGGCTCTTATGGGTGTGGAACTGCACGCCGTCGAGGCTGACGATGCCCGCGGCCTCCTGGCCGCGATGCTGCAGCGCGTGCAGGCCAAGGGTCGTATGCGCCGCCGCGTCGTCCGCTCCCCAGATGCCAAACAGCGCGCATTCCTCGCGCAGCTTGTCGTCGGCGAAAGGGTGCGTGCCGCCCATCCTGGCCGCAGCTTCCTGTGCGATGGCTGCCATCAGCGCTCCTGGGTCGTTCCGATCAGGCGGTCGATCTGCTGACGATCCTCGGACTTATAGCCCGATTCCTTGGCCCTGTCAGGCGGCGCGCCGAGCTTGTCCGCGGCCTCCTTGGCATCCCGGACGGCCTTGCCGGCGCCGATCGCGGCGCCGGCTGCCTGACCCGCCTCGTCGACCGTTTCCAGCGCCTTGGCGACCGATTCCGGCGCCAGGCTGGCCAGCGCCAGGGCGGCATACCGGATCGCCGGCAGCGACTTCGCGTCCTTGATCCAGTCGGGATGCTGTTTCGGCGGCGCCAATTGCGCGAATACCAGATAGGCTAGGCCGATCAGCACCGCGCCGCGGGCCAGGCCAAAGACGAAGCCCAGCGAGCGGTCGAGCATGCTGAGCTCGCTGTCGCGCACCCGCCGACCGATGGCGCCCGCCAGCAGCGACAACAGGATGAGCGTGGCGAAGAAGATCGCGGCACCCGCCACCACGTCGGCCACCAACGCCGGCGTGATGTGCAGCCGCGCGATCGGCTGCACGAGGTCGAACAGTTTCAAGGTGGCGATGGCGGCGCCCACCCAGCCGACGATCGACAACACCTCGGCGACGAAGCCGCGGGCCAACGCCAACAGACCCGACAGCAACAGCAGGCCGAGCACCGCCAGGTCGAGCCAGTTGATACCGCTCACCGTCGGGGCTCCGCGCCCGCGTCGGCCAGTTCGGGAGACAGCAGCCCGACCAGGTCGGAGAGCGTCTCGATCTCGGCGATCGGCACGCCGGCCTCGCGGCCCCGCCCCCCGGCTGGCACGAAAGCCCGCTGGAAGCCCAGCTTGGCCGCCTCCTTGAGACGCAATTCGGCCTGTCCGACCGGCCGCACCTCGCCCGAAAGGCCGACCTCGCCGAACAGCACCGCGCCCGCCGGGACCGGCCGATCGGCAAGCGAGGACAGCAAGGCCGCCGCCACCGCCAAGTCGGCCGCGGGCTCGTTGATCCTGAGGCCGCCGGCGACATTGAGATACACGTCGCGGCCACTGAGGCTGAGCCCGCAGCGCGCGTCCAGCACCGCGATCAGCATGGCAAGACGATTAGCGTCCCAGCCGACGACGGTGCGCCGCGCGCTGCCTTGCGCGCCTTGCGCCACCAGCGCCTGAACCTCGACCAGAAGCGGCCGGGTGCCCTCCATCCCGGCAAAGACGGCGGCGCCGGTCACGCCTTCGCCGCGCCGGTCGGACAGGAACAACGCCGAGGGGTTCGGCACCTCGGCCAGGCCCCGGTCGGTCATCTCGAACACGCCGATCTCGTCGGTCGGGCCATAGCGGTTCTTCACCGCGCGCAAGATGCGGAATTGGTGGCCCCGCTCGCCCTCGAAATAGAGCACGGTGTCGACCATGTGCTCCAGCACCCGGGGACCGGCAATCTGGCCGTCCTTGGTCACGTGGCCGACCAGCAGCAGCGTGGTGTCGCGGCGCTTGGCCGCCCGGATCAATTCCTGCGCGCTCATGCGCACCTGCGCCACCGTGCCGGGCGCGCTTTCCAGGCTCTCGACGAACATAGTCTGGATGGAGTCGATCACCACCACGCGCGGCGCCCCGCGTCCTTCCAGGCTTGCCAGGACGTCGCCCACATCGGTTGCCGCCGCCAGTTGCACCGGCGCGTCCGACAGGCCCAGCCGGCGCGCGCGCATGCGCAATTGCGCCACCGCTTCCTCGCCCGAGACATAGGCGGTCCCCACCGCCGCACCGGCCAACGCCGCCGTCACTTGCAGCAGCAGCGTCGACTTGCCGATGCCCGGATCGCCCCCGATCAGCACCGCCGAACCCGGCACCAGGCCGCCGCCCGTCACCCGGTCGAACTCGGCATTGCCGGTCAGCACGCGGGGCGGCTCGGCCGCTTCCAGGCCGGCAAGGCTGGCGAACGCCAGCGGCCGTCCCCGGCTCAGCCCGCGCTGACGCGGTCCGCTCTCGCCCGGCTCCTCGGCCATGCTGTTCCAGGCGCCGCAGGCGGCGCATTGGCCCGCCCATTTGCGCTGAACCGCGCCGCATTGCTGGCAGACGAAGCGCTCGGCCGGTTTGGCCATCGGCTAGAGCTCCATGGCGATCGGGCCCTCGGCGCGGCCATGGATGAACTGATCGACGAACGGGTTGCCCGACTGGTCGATCGCCGCCGCCGGCCCGTGCCAGACGATCCGGCCCTGATGCAACATCGCCACCTTGTGCGCGATGGTCCTGGCGCTCGCCATGTCGTGCGTGATGGTCAGCGTCGTGGCGCCCAAGTCGCGCACGCATTCGACGATCAGCCGGTTGATCACGTCGCCCATGATGGGATCGAGACCGGTGGTCGGCTCGTCGAAGAAGATGATCTCGGGCTCGGTGGCGATGGCACGCGCGAGGCCCACGCGCTTGCGCATGCCGCCAGACAGTTCCGCCGGGTCGAGTTCGGCTACCTCGGGCCCGAGGCCGACCCGGCGCAGCTTTTCCAGCGCCACCTCGCGCGCTGCCTCGCGTGCCATGTCCGCCCCCTCGATCAGCGCGAAGGCGACGTTCTCCCAGACCTTCAGGCTGTCGAACAGCGCGGCGCTCTGGAACAGCATGCCGAACTTGGCAAGATAATCGCGCCGCCGGCCGCCGCTCAGCCCGATGGTCTCCTCGCCGTCCACCCGGATGCTGCCGCGCTCGGGCTTGAGCAGGCCCAGCACGCACTTGATCATCACCGACTTGCCGGTGCCCGAGCCGCCGATCACCACCAGCGACTCGCCGCGCGCCACCGTCAGGTCGACCCCCGCCAGCACGACCTTGCGGCCGAATGACTTGTGCACATCGCTGAGCTGCAGTTTCGGCGTCTCGCTCATCCGGCGAAGAACAGCTCGGTCACGATGTAATTGGCCACCAGGATGAGGATGAGCGAGGAAACCACCGCGTTGGTGGTGGCGCGGCCGACGCCCTGCGCCCCGCCCGAGGAGTTGAACCCGTGGTAGCAACCCATGAGCGCGATGATGAAGCCGAACACCGCCGCCTTCACCAGGCCGGAGACCACGTCCATCGTTTCCAGGTATTCGAAGGTGTTCTTGAGATAGCTCGCCGCGTTGAAGTCGAGGCGGTGGATCGCCACCATGTAGCCGCCGAACACGCCGACAATATCGGCCACCAGCACCAGGAGCGGCATGGTGAGCGTGGCGGCGATCAGCCGTGGCACCACGAGGTAGTTGAGCGGATCGGTGCGCAAGGTGATCAGCGCGTCGATCTGTTCGGTCACCCGCATGGTGCCGAGTTCGGCCGCCATGGCGGCGCCCACCCGGCCGCCCACCATCAGGCCGCCCAGCACCGGCCCCAGTTCGCGCGTCAGGCCGATCACCACAATGGTGGCGACCGCGCTCTCGGCGTTGAATCGCGAGGAACCGATATAGATCTGCAAGGCCAGCACCGCGCCGGTGAACAGCGCCGTCAGGCCCACCACCGGCAGCGAGTAAAAGCCGATCGCCAGCATCTGCCGGCCGACCAGGCGCAAATAGAGCGGCGGCACCAGGCAGTGCCAGACCGCGTCGCCGGCAAAGCAGGCCAGCTTGCCGATGGCGGCGAGGAAGGCCAGGAAGAAGCGGCCGACGATGGCCAGCGGGTTCATGCCGCGGGCTCCGCCGTTGGGCCATGGACGCGTGCCAAGCGCGGGCAGAGCCGGGTCAGCAGCTCATAGGCATTGGTGCCGGCGCGGTCCGCGAGGTCATCAATGGCAATGCCACCGCCGATCAGATCAACCATGGCCCCGGTTCGTGCCAACGCCCGCGGTACATCGCTCACATCGAGCGTGATCAGGTCCATCGACACCCGCCCCACAAGCGGCACCACCCGGCCTGCCAGCCGCGCTTCCGCCCGGCCGCCCAGGACACGTGCATACCCGTCGGCGTAACCGACCGCAACGGTGGCGATCCGCCGTGTCGCGGTCGCGCGGTATTCGGGTCCATAGCCCACGCCCTCGCCCGCCGCCACCTCGCGCAGCGCTAGGATCGGGGTGCTCAAGCCCACGACCTCGCGCATCGGGTTCAGCCTGCCCGGGGTCGGGTTGATGCCATAGAGTGCTGCGCCCGGTCGCACCCAGTCGTAGTGGAACGCCGTGCCAAGGAAACTGCCCGAGGAGTTGGCGAGGCTGGCCGGCGCGCCGGGCAACCTGGCGCGCAGCCGCTCGAAGCGCTGGCGCTGCCGCTCGTTGGTCGGATCGGCCGGGGCCTCGCCCACCACCAGGTGGCTCAGTACCAACCCAACGGCGATGCCCGACAGTCGCTCGGGTTCCGCCGCCAGCCGCGCCACCTCGGGCTCGCTCAAACCCAGCCGGTTCATGCCGGTGTCGACATGCAACGCCGCCGGCAGCGGCCCGCCACCGGCCTGCCGCCGCCAACGCTCGATCTGCGCCAGGTCGTTCAGCACCGGTACCAGCCGGTGCGCGCGAAACTCCGCCTCGCAGCCGGCGGGCGGGCCGTGCAGCACGAAAATCTCCACCTCGGGCAGCGCGGCGCGCAACGCTTCGCCCTCGAAACCATGCGCGACGAAGAACCGTCGGCAGCCGGCGGCGGCCAGCGCCGGGCCCACCTGCGCGGCACCCAGGCCATAGGCGTCGGCCTTCAGCACGGCCGCCACGCGGGCCGGCGCGGCGCGCTCCGCCAGCAGACGATAGTTGCCGGCGATCGCCGCCAGGTCGACCCTCAGGGTCGCGCCAGCCGCCTCAGAACGGGGCATTCGTCGAATAGTCGCCGCTCTCGTAGTTGCCGAAGCGCGTGAACTCGCGATTGAACATCAGATGCACGGTGCCGGTCGGCCCGTGCCGTTGCTTGGCGAGGATCACTTCGGCCAGATTGTGCACGCGATTCATCGCCTCCTGCCACTCCGCGTGTTCCTTCGGCTGGCGCTCGGTGTCCGGCTCCTTCCGCTCGAGGTAATATTCCTCGCGGAACAGGAACATCACCACATCGGCGTCCTGCTCAATCGAGCCGGACTCGCGCAAGTCGGCCAACAGCGGTCGCTTGTCGTCGCGCTGCTCCGGCGCGCGCGAAAGCTGCGACAGCGCCAACACCGGCACGTCGAGCTCCTTGGCCAGCGCCTTCAGGCCTTGCGTGATTTCCGTCACCTCGTTCACCCGGTTGTCGTTCCGCCGCTGGCTGGAGGGGCGCAGCAATTGCAGATAGTCGATCACCACGAGGCCCAGATCGGCGTTGCGCTTCAGGCGCCGGGCGCGCGTTCGCACGGCGGAAATGGTGAGCGCGGCGGTGTCGTCAATGAACAGGGGCAGGTCGTCGATTTCCTGCGCGCCGGCGACGATGCGCGGCCATTCATCGTGATGGACCTGCCCGGTCCGCAGCTTGTGCGAGGAGACGGAAGCAATATCGGCCAGGATGCGGCCGGCGATCTGTTCGGCCGACATTTCCAGACTGAACACGCCAACCGACAGCGGCCGGCGGCCCTCGGAGACGGCCTCGTGCTTGAACAGGCGCGCCGCATTGAGCGCGATATTCGTCGCCAACGATGTCTTGCCCATGGCCGGGCGCGCCGCCAGGATCACCAGGTCGGAATTGTGCAGGCCGCCCAACTTGGCGTCGAGGTCGAGAAAGCCGGTCGGCACGCCACTGATCTTGCCATCGCGCTTATAGGCGATCTCCGCCGAGGTCAGCGCCGCCGCCAACGCCTTGCTGAGCGGCGCGAAGCCGCGGTCGGCCTCGCCGCGTTCGGCCAGGTCGAAAAGCCGCTGTTCGGCCGCCTCGATCTGTTCCTCGGCCTCGTCGTCCACCGCCGCCTCGAAGGCGCGGTTGACCAAATCCTCGCCAATCCGGATCAACGCCCGCCGCCGACCCAGATCGACGATCATGCGGGCATAGCCGGCGACGTTGACAATGGTGACCGCGGCGCCCGCCAACCGCGCGAGGTAGCTGGCGCCGCCGACCTCGGCCAAGCCGTCGTCCTGCTCGAACGCGTGCTTCAAGGTAACCGGATTGGCCACCAGGCCACGATCCACCAGCTTGGCAATGGCGGTGAAGATCCGACCATGCACCGGCTCGTAGAAATGCTCGGGCACCAGCGTGTCGCCGATCCGATGACAGGCCTCGTTGTTGACCAGCAGGGCACCCAGCAACGCCTGTTCGGCTTCGATGTTGTGCGGCGCCTCGCGGTAGGCGGCGAGTGGCGTCTGCGGCTTGAAAAGCGTCGTCAAACTGTCGGTCATTGGGGCTCGTCGCTGGCGGGGCGGCAACCATAGCAACGACCCGATCGGCCGGCGCCGGGGGGCAGGCAAGAATCCCGGGGATCGCAGTTGCCCACAGCCTGGGAATTATGGTGACAGCCGGCCCGCCGGCCAAGCCGTGCTCGCTTTACCGTGTCCGCTCAAGGTTGTGCGGAAGCCCGCCGCCGGCCTGCCCGGCGCAAGCGGTTGCCAGCCGGCGAATCGCTCGCACCGCGTCAGTCGGCCGGGCGGGGCGATACCGATTCGGCTTCCGCCTCGCCGGCCGCCTCCGGCTGCTCCGGCACGGCCGCCACGCCGCCTTCCTGCAGCTTAGCTTCCTCGGCCGAGCGGGCGACGTTCACCTCCACCACCACCGAGACTTCCGGGTGCAAACTGATCCGCAACTTGTGCAGGCCCAGCGTCTTGATCGGCCGATCCAGAACCACCTGGCCCCGATTGACGGCGATCCGGCTCTCGGCCAGCGCCTCGGCCACGTCGCGGGCGCTGACCGAGCCGTAGAGCTGGCCCAGGTCGCTCGCCTGGCGCAGCAACACGCAGCGCACGTCGCCCATCCGCGCCGCCATCGCCTCGGCTTCCTTGCGCTCCTCCAGATTGTGCGCTTCCAGCGTCGTGCGCTGCTGTTCGAAGCGTGCCCGGTTGGCCTCCGTCGCACGCAAGGCCCTGCCCTTGGGCAGCAGGAAGTTGCGAGCGTAGCCGTCCTTCACCCGGACCACGTCGCCCATCTGACCGAGCTTCTCGATCCGCCGCAGCAAGATGACGTCCATCACTCCTCCTTCCCGCGCGCCCACCGGGCCCGCAAGCCAACGAACTGCTCGGCCAGGCCGAGCGCGACGAGCAAGGCAGCCGCCGGCAAGAACAGCGCCAGGACGACGACCAGGGCACCATAAACCAGGGTCAACAGCAGCCCGCGGGCCGCGTGGCGCGCCAGCCACGCATGCACCACCGCCAAACCGAGCAGGAAATACGGCACCGCCGCCAGGATCGCAAGCGTCAAGCCGACCGAAGCCAAGCCGGTCGGCAGCAGGGCGGCCGCCAACGACGCCGCCAGCACATAGGCCAGCTCGCGCGGCAACGCCAGGCCGGCGAACGATTCCGCGGGCCGCACCGCCCGGCCGCCACGAAGCAGCAGAAACTGCGCCAGCAGGCCGTTCAACATCGTCTGCAGCATGACAAAGGCGCCCATTATGCCGGGCACCAGCGCCACCGCCGCTCGCAACAGGTCAGCCTGCTGCGCCGGCAGGCTCGCGCCGAACGCGGCGATCGCCTGTTCCAGCATGGCGGTGAGCCGGCTGAGCAGGCCCTGGCCGCTGAGCGCCGCCGCCAGCAAAGCGAGACCGTAGATCCCCGCGACCAGCGCAAACAGCCAGGTCAGCAGATGACCCGCCGGATACCACTCCCGGCCGCTCTCGCCCGCGCGCGACAACAAGGCCAGGCGGCCCAGCCCGACCGCGAGCACGCCATTCAAGAGGATGTAGCTGAGCGGGGCCAGGCCGCCGCCGAACAGCACCACCAGCAACGCGCCGCCGGCCGCGGCCAGCACCGCCGGCCCAAAGCCCAACCCCAAGGCCACGAGGAAGATCGGCAGCGCCGCGATCTGGCTCAGCAGCAGACTGCCGCCGGTGCCAAGACCCCCGCCAAGATGCAGCAGGCCGCTGGCGAGCCCGGCGCCGACGCCTAGCAGCCAAGCCATTGGCATGGCAGCCGGCCGGCCGGCGCGCGACGCCTAGTCCAGAACGTAGGGCAACAGCGCCAGGTTGCGGGCCCGCTTGATCGCCTGCGCCAATTCGCGTTGGCGCTTGGCCGAGACCGCGGTGATCCGGCTCGGCACCATCTTGCCCCGCTCGGAAATGAAGCGCTGCAGCAGCTTGATGTCCTTGTAGTCGATCACCGGCGCGTTCGGCCCGGAAAACGGGCAGGTCTTGCGCCGACGATGAAACGGCCGACGCAGCGGCAACTGGCTGATGCGGATTTCCTTCATCACCATGGCACTCAACCCTCAGCCTGTTGCGGCGCCTCGCGCCGTTCGCCGCGCTCGTCGTCGTCGCGATGGCCACGCTCGCCGCGCTCGCGACGGCCGTCGCGGCCCTTGGACTGCATCACCGCCGACGGGCCCTCTTCCAGCGCCTCCACCCTGACGGTCTGGAAGTGGATGATGTCCTCGTTGATGCGCATGTTGCGTTCGAGTTCCACCACCGCCGGCCACGGCGCATCGAGGTTCATCAGCATGTAGTGGCCCTTGCGGTTCTTCTTGATGCGGAACGTCAAGTTGCGCAACCCCCAGTACTCGGTCTTGCCGACGGTACCGCCGCTGTTGCGCACGATGTCGCCGAAGCTCTGGGTCAGTGCCTCGACCTGCTGTGGCGCGATATCCTGCCGCGCGATGAATACGTTCTCGTAGAACGCCATGACGTTTCGGTCCCGGGACAAAAGCCGAGTGCGCCCGCCTCAGCTCGGCCGGCGACAAGGCGGCGCACTATAGCGAAGCCGGCCCCAAACGCAAGGTGGTGTCCGGGTTCAGTAGATATGAGACGTTGGGTTCTGCTGTCGGGTGAGGGAGAGATACTCGTTGGGGGTTCGTCCGCCAAGGGCGCCGTGCGGTCTGTGGTGGTTGTAGAGATGGGCGAAGGCAT
>VGEV01000092.1 GCA_016869175.1 Alphaproteobacteria bacterium | reverse complement strand
CTGGACTGGATCGAGGGGCAAGCCGCGCCCGCCTGATGGGCTCACTGCGCCGCTCACTGCATCGACACGCCACCGCAGACCAAATAGACCCCGCCACAGCACCCAATCCGCAGGCTGGGCCGCAGGCCATGCCCTCATCGGCGATGCTTCGTCGTCAATGATGGGGTTCTTCGAGGTGTCCGAATGTGGTGCTGAAGCGGCGCAACATCCTGCTGTCCGTCAGCATGGGGGCGGTTGCCTATGGCGCCGACGACAGCGCCGAGGCGCTGCTGGCCGCGGCCGACCGGGCGATGTGTGTCGACAAGCACGAGCGCGCCGGCGCCTGGGCCGCGGGTGCCAGCGCGCTGAAGGTCGGCCGCCGCGCCTGACCCCGCTTCAGCCGGCGGGCCGGCCCAGCGGTTGCTGCTGGGTGATGCAGTGCAAGCCGCCGCCGCCCAGCACAATGTCGCCGGCCGGTACCGCCACCGCGCGGCGCTCTGGAAACAGCCTGGCCAGGATCTCTTGCGCCGGGCCGTCCATGGCATCGCCGAAACTCGGCAGCACGACCCCGCTGTTGGCCAGGTAGAAATTCGCGTACGAGGCGACGTAGTGCGCCGGGGCGTCCGCCGGACGCTCACGCGGCAGCGGCAGCGGCACCACTTCCAGCTTCCGCCCCCGGGCGTCGCTGCTCCGTCGCAAGAGCCGCTGGCATTCGGCAAGAAGCCGGTGGTCGGGATGCAGGGGATCGTCGGTCGCGGCGCATACCACCCGACCGGGAGCGACGAACCGCGCCAAGTTGTCGACATGGCCGTCGGTGCCATCGCCGCTCAGCCCCGCTTCGAGCCAGATGATCCGCCGGGCGCCCAGATGCAGCGCCAGCCTTTCCTCTACTTGCCGGCGGTCGAGCGTCGGATTGCGGTTGGCGTTGAACACGCATTGCTCGGTGGCCAGCAACGTGCCTTCGCCGTCCACGTCGATCGCGCCTCCTTCCAGTGTCAGGGGCGCCTGGTAATGCCGCAAGCCCAGATGCTTGGCCAGCGTCTCGGCGAGACGGGCATCCTTGTCGTAGGGGTGGAACTTGTTGCCCCAGGCATTGAAGCGAAATCCCAGGCTGGCGAGCCGCCCCTTGCCGTCGCACAGGAACAGCGGGCCGGTATCGCGCAGCCAGGAATCGTCGAACTCGCAGGTCAGCAGTTCGACCTTGCGGCCGAGCTGTAGCCGGGCGACCGGCTCCAGGCCCTCCAGCACCAGCATGGTGACGGGTTCGAACTCGGCAATGGCGCGGGCCGCGCGCGCATAGGCCCGGCAGGCCGCTTCGTGGTGCGCGCCCCACAATTCCAGACGGACCGGCCACGCCATCCAGCAGCGGCTATGCGGCCGCCACTCGGCCGGCATGGCGAAGCCGTCGAGCAAGGGGTAGGGGTCGCTCATTCGGCCAAGGCGTAGAGGGCGTAGCGGCCGGGCAGGCCGCGCAAGGCCTGCTGCCCGAGCGGCCGCAGACGGCCCGCCAAACTGGGCGCCGCGTCCACGAAGGCCTCCGACAGCAGCAGGTTGCGGCCAAGCGGCGCGCACAGCGCCTCGATGCGGCCCGCCTCGTTCACCGCCGGACCGATCACCGTGAAATCGAGCCGGTTGGCCGTCCCGACATTGCCATAGAGCACCTCGCCGCGATGCAGAACCAGATCGAGGTCCAGATGCGGCTGGCCGGCCGCAAGGCGTAGCGCATTGAAGGCCTGGGCTTGCGCCAGCGCATCCTCGGCCGCGGCCAGGGCCGCAAGACAGGCGGCTTCGGTGCTGCCGTCGGCGGGAATTGGAAACACCCCCAGCAGCCCGTCGCCCAGGAACTTCAACACCTCGCCGCCGCGATTGAGCACTGGCATCGCCATGCGTTCCAGGTAGTCGTCGAGCAGCGTCACCAACGCCTTGCCGGGCATGGCCTGCGCCAAGGCGGTGAAGCCACGCAAGTCGGCGAGGTAGATCACCGCAGGCAACGCCAGCACCTGACCGCGTTCGATCTGGCCGGCCAGAACCCGCCGCCCGGCATCCCGGCCAACATAGGTTTCCAGCAGACCGGCGGCGATGCGCTCGGAGGCGATCGAGCGGATGGCGAGCGACAGTGCCGGCAGCACGGCTTCAATCAACGCCAGGTCGGCGGCGTCGAAGCCGGGCTTGCCCTCGGCGACGAAGGAATAGACCACGCCCGCGCGGGTCTCCGTTTCAGCCGCGCGCTCGAAGCCGACCAGCCGCGCGTAGTAGTCGGTGCCGCCTTGCTCACGCAAGTCCTGATAGACGGCGAAATCCGGATCGGCCGGGCGATCCAGGCGCTGGCGCAGGATCGTCAGGCGCCGCTGCAGCATGTGAAAGAACGGGCTGCGCTGCCAGATCGGCAGGTCGTTGTTGGCGCGCGGATGCAGTGCCGGGGCAATGCTGCCCAACCGTCTTTCCCAGGTCTGGCTGAGCGCGCCATAGACGGGATGCAGGGTGCTGGCGCTGGCATGCATCCGCAGCAATGGCAGGCCCAGCGCGCACAGCCCCTCCGCCGCCATGGCCACCAGTTCCGGCAGGTCGTGGCCGGCCAGGCCGGCGGTCAGCAGCCGATCGATCAACCCGGCCGCGTCGTCGCGCCCGCCGAGCCAGGCGGCGAGCTCTGCGGTGTTGTTCATCGCCTCAACTTAGGCGTTTGGCACCGGCAATTCGACCCCTGACAGGGGCATTCGTCGTTGGCTAGGATGGCGCGACCAAGCGGGAGGACGGGATGGCCGGCAAGATCGAGGCGCGTTTGCAGCAGCTGGGCATCGAACTGCCCAATCCCCCGGCGCCGGCGGCCAATTATGTGCCCTATGTGCGCAGCGGCAAGCTGCTGTTCATCGCCGGCCAGGTGCCCTTCGTCGATGGCCAGATCCGCCATCGCGGCAAGGCGGGCGTGGAATTCTCGGTCGAGGAAGCCAAGGCGGTGGCGCGGATCTGCGGCCTCAACCTGTTGGCGCAGGTCAAGGCGGGGTGCGACGGCGATCTCGACAAGGTGGTGCGCTGCGTCAAGGTGCTGGGCTTCGTCGCCTGCGTGCCGGAATTCACCCAGCAGCCGGAGGTGATGAATGGCTGTTCCGACCTGATGGTCGAGGTCTTCGGCGAGGCCGGACGGCATGCCCGATCCGCGGTCGGGACCAACGCCTTGCCGCGCAACGTGCCAGTCGAGGCCGAGGCGATTTTTGAGGTCGCTTGAGCCGACGAAGGCGGCCGGCGTGGTAGACTGGGCGCCAGCATGAACGAGCCCGCGCCGACCGCGACGATCTATTCGCGCATCGCCGAGATCGGCGGCGAGGTTTGGGATGCCTGTGCCGGGCTTGGCCATCCCTTCACCGCCTATGCGTTCCTGGCGGCGCTGGAGGAAGCCGGCTGCGTCAAGCCGCAGACCGGCTGGGCGCCGCAGCATGTTGTGCTGAGCCAAGGCGGGCGGGCGATCGGCTGCATGCCGATGTATCTCAAGGGTCACAGCCAGGGCGAGTACATCTTCGACCACGGCTGGGCGGACGCCTATGAACGGGCGGGCGGACGGTACTATCCGAAGCTCTTGGTGGCGGTGCCGTTCACCCCGGTGACCGGCCCCCGGCTGCTGCTGGCGCCCGACGCGCCAGCCGCCGCACGCGCCCTGCTGGTCGGCGCCGGTATCGAGCTCGCGCGCCGGCACGCGGCCTCGTCGTTGCATTTCAATTTCCTGCCGGAAGCCGATTGGCGGAGCCTTGGCGAGCAGGGCCTGCTCTTGCGCAACGACCAGCAGTTCCACTGGTTCAACCGGGGCTATCGCGATTTCCGGGACTTCCTCGATGCCCTGTCCTCGCGCAAGCGCAAGACCATCCGCAAGGAGCGCGAACTGGCGCAGGAAGCGGGCTTGGAGATCATGGCGTTGACTGGCGCCGAGATCACGGAAGCGCACTGGGATGCCTTTTTCCAGTTCTACATGGACACCGGCAGCCGGAAATGGGGTCGGCCTTATCTCAACCGCCGCTTCTTCTCGCTGTTGGGTCAGGCCATGGCCGAGCGCGTGGTCGTGGTGATGTGCCGGCGCCAGGGGCGCTACATCGCCGGCGCGCTCAATCTGCTGGGCGAGGACGCGCTCTACGGCCGCTATTGGGGCTGCGTCGAGGATCGGCCGTTGCTGCATTTCGAGGTTTGCTACTACCAGGCGATCGACTACGCCATCCGCCGTGGCCTGGCGCGGGTCGAGGCCGGCGCGCAGGGCCCGCACAAGATCGCGCGCGGCTATGTGCCGGTCGCCATCCACAGCGCGCACTGGATCGCCGACCAGCGGTTCCGCGTGGCGGTCGAACGCTACCTCAACGAGGAGCGGCGCGAGGTGGCGAGCAATATCGAGCACTTGGCCGAATACGCGCCCTACCGCAAAGGCGAACGCCGGCGCGAGGAGGCGAGGGAAGACACGCCGCTTTGACCGGGAGCTAGTCACATGGCCGAGTCCGCGCCTTGCGTTTTCTGCCGCATCGTCGAGGGCGAGATCCCCTGCTTCAAGCTGCACGAGGATCCGCGCACGCTGGCCTTCATGGACATCAATCCCTTCCATGACGGTCATTGCCTGGTGATCACCAAGGCGCATGCCGAGAACCTGTACGCGGCCGACGAGGCCGACCTCGCCGCCGCCATCGCCGTGGCCAAGCGGCTGGCCATTGCGGTCAACCAGGTCTTGCGGCCCGACGGCATCAACCTGGTTCAAGCCAACGGCGCCGGTGCGGGGCAAAGCGTGTTCCATTTCCACTTCCATGTCTTCCCACGCAAGCTGAACGACAACGCGCAGTTCAATTGGGGCCACAAGCCGGGCGACATGGCGCGCATCGGCGAATTGGCCGAGCGCATCAAGCGGGCCATGCCGTGACGCCGGCGACGGGTCTGGCGCTGGCGATGCTGCTGACGACGGTGGCGCTGGCGGACCTGGCGGCGGACTGCGCCGCGGGCGCGCCGCAGGGACAGTATGCCGCCTGCCAACAGGCGTTGGACGCGGCGCCGCACGATGTGCGGCTGAAGCGCCTGCTGGCGCTCGGCATGCTGCTGGGCGGCGCCGAGGAGACGGCGATCCTGGCCTATCGGCATTTGAGCGAGCAATCGCCCGAAGACGCGGACGCGCATTTCCAGCTGGCCGTCGCCTATGGCACGGTGCGCGAGTTCCGCAACGCTCTCGCCCCGCTCGACCGCGCGCTGGCGCTCGATCCCGCGCATCGCGACGCCAGCCGCCTGTCGGTGATCGCGCATCAGCAATTGGGCCAGTTCGCTGACGCCGTGCCGCATCTCCTAAGACTGGCCGAGGCGGGCGACGAGATCGCGATGTACGAGTTGGCGGTGGCGCTTGAGCGCGGTGCCGGTCTCGCCGCCAATTCCGTGAAGGCGGTGCATTGGTTCGCCAAGGCGGCCGAGGCGGGCCACGTGGCGGCGCTCGATCGCCTTGCGGAGGCCTATTTCACAGGCCAGCTCGGCCTGCGTCCCGACAATGCTCGCGGCAACGACTACGCGACCCAAGCGCGCGATGCCCGCCGCGGCCAGCTGTCGCGCTAGCGCGGTGTCCGATCAGTTGGAGTGGCGCTCAGCGATCCCGCTGATCGGAGCCCACCGCACCGCGGCCGTTGCCCTAGCCGTCGAGGAAGGCGCGGACCACCGGGTCGGCCCTGAGGGCGGCGAGTTCCTCCGGGCTCGGCAGTTGCGGACGGTCGCGGTCGGCGTTGACCATGCAGAGAAAGCCCATGGCCTCGCCGGCGGCGGCGCGGAACTGGTGCCAGGCCATCGCGGGTACGGCGATCAGGTCGTGCGGCTTGACGGCGAAGACCCGGCGGCCGACCAGGCAGCGGCCGTGGCCCCGCAGGATCATGACGGCGTGCGCGTGCTGGTGGCGCTCGAACGTCGAATAGCCGCCCGCCGCCATCTCGAAATAGCGGAGCTGGCAGGCCAGGGCCGGGTCGTCGAACAGCACCGCGCGGGCGATGTCCCGGAAGGGTGCGCTGCCTTCGGCTTTGTAGGGGCGACGTTCGACGCCCTCCCAGCGATAGTCGGGCAGGGCGGCGCGCAGCGTCGGCTCTGTCATGGCAAGGGCTCCGCCGGCAGTGTAGCCGAAGCGGCCTGGAAACGGTAAGCGCGCAGCCCGGCGACGAACGCGGCAGCGGCGGCGCGCGGGCCTTCGGCCGCTGCCAGCAGGTTGCCGCCGATCAGCAGCATGCAGTCGGGACCGTAGAACTCCAGCATCTCGGTCACGCGCGCCCGGGTCATGCCGCCGGCCGGCACCGGCAGGCAGGGGCGCACCGCCGCCCAGGGCGCGCGCGCCGCTTGCGCCACCGCCCGGCAGGTCGTCGCGGAATAGCCGAACCGGCCGCCATGATTGGGAAAGATCGTGGCATCGGCGCCGAACAGGCGGAACAGCCGGCCGAACAGCAGCGGCGGCGCCAGTCGGGCGGCACCGCCCAGGCTCGGATGCGCCAGGAACGCCATCTCTGGATGCTCGGACGACAGCTGCGCCAGCGTGGCGACGCCGGCCGTCAAGGGCGCGATCAGCAGGGTGGTCAGGCCTTCCTCTCGGGCAATGCGCACCTGTTGGCGCATCACGTCCAGGCTGCCGGACAGGCTCGGCACATAGGCGGTCGGCTGGCCGCTGAGCTGGCTGGCGCGGGCGACCGCGTGGGCGATGGCCGGGACCCGGCGGGCGAACGGGCTATAGGCCTGGTCGGCAAGGCCATGGTCGTCCTTGAGATAGTCGAGCCCGCCCAGCGCCAGTTCCTGCGCGAGGTCGGCCAGTTCCGCCGGCGGCAGGCCCTGCGGCTTCAAGGCCGAGCAGGCGAGGGCGCGCCGCGGCGCGCCGACGCGCGCGCGCAAGCCGGCAATGCCATGGCGCGGTCCGGCGAACGCCGCCAGCAGTTCGTCCGGCAGCGTGGCGTCTTCCAGCGTCACCCAGTCGAGCAGCGAGACGTTGCCGAACAGCATGTTGAGAAGCTGTGCCGGGTCGCCGCCGACGGTCTCGCTGGCCAGCCCGATGCTGACCCGGAATTGTTCCTCGCCGAGCGGCTCGATCGCCCGAACCTCGCCCACGATCTCGGCCAGGACGCGGGCCGCGCGGATGCCCTCCAGCGGCATTTCCACGCTCTGCTCCACGGCGATCGCGCGGGCCCGCGCCTGGACTTCGGCAGCGGGACAGCGGAGGCGGTAATGCGCGATGATGCGGCTCATGCGGGCTGCCCGACCTGGCGTCTTCGGCTGGCCAGTATGACGATTCGGGGTCGTGGTGGCGACGACGGCACGGACGGGGGCAAGCATGGCGAAAGACGGCAAGAAGGCGTGGGCGAGCGCGCTCGACCGACACATGTGGCGGCCGCTGCAACGCAATGTCGCCCGCCCGGCCAGGCGGCCGTCCGGCTTGGCGGAGCGCCTGGAGCGGATCGAGCAGGAAGCGGCCATCCGCGACCTGTTGCATTCCTATGCCTATTGCTACGACGGCAACGATCTGGACGGCGCCATCGCCGTCTTTCACGCCGATTGCGTGCTGGTCAACCCGCGCGGCACCTATGTCGGGATCGAGGCGATCGGGCGCAATTATCGTTACCTGCTGGCGGCCCGCCGGTTCAGCTTCCATCACCTGAGCAACATCGTCGTCCGCTTTGCGCCTGGCGGGCGGGAGGCGCTGTCGACCGCGTATTTCCATGTCGTCCAGATCGGCAACGCGGCCAGCGCCGATGCCGGCGAGGGCACCTATGTCGATCGCCTGGTGCGGCAGGACGGTTGGCGGATCATCGAGCGGCGGATCACGCTCAACGTCAGCTATGCCGTGAGCGTGCTGCCGGAGGCATGGCCGCCCCGGCCCGAGCCCAGCCGTCCCGAGGGTAGCCGCGACTGGATCGGCCCCGCGTGGCGCCGCTGAGGCTGCCGGGCGCTGGCCGCCGGGCGCTGGCGGGCTGGCTTGGGCCGGCCGCCGCCAAACCCATGAAACCGGTGACAGCTCACGTTTTGAAACCGGTGACAGCTTACGTTTTGAAATCGGTGACAGCTTACATTTTCCGCAGCCTGCGTCTTCCGACCCGGCGTGACCAAGCCTGTCAGACCGGTGACAGCGGCAGGTTCCCGAGATCCGCCGGCGGCCGCCTGGTGGTTCGATGCCGGTTCCTGGCTCCCGGGCGGCGCTTCAATCGCACCCCTCACCCATTGCTGCAGGGGATCGACCGCCCAAGCGGAGGGCTCGCAGCCGTTTGGGCCGATCGCCTAGCTTTTGCGGCGGTCGCGAGCGGCATTGCCGCGCCGCCGCCCGGTCGAGCGGCGGACTTTGGCCTTCTGCGGCTTGCGACCGCGCCGTTGCGGCGCCAGCGGCCGCCGCAGGCGGCGTTCGAGCTCGCCGACGAAGCCGGGCGCGCCGAGCGGTCGCCCGGTGCGTTCGACCGCGCGCAGCGCGGCGAAGGCGGGGTCGTCCGCCTCGCCCCGCACCAGGGCGCGAAAGTCGCCGATGCGCTGCAACAGCGGCGTCACGCTGACCAGCTCGTCGTCGCGGCCCGCCAGATGCGCCGGCAGGCTCGACCACGGCCAGTCGGCGGCGCGCGCCACCAGCCGGGCGCGCTGGGGGTTGAGCGCCACGTACCGCGCGGCCAGCTGCAGGTGCGGTTCGTCCATCACCACCGAGGCGAACCGCCCCTGGAACAGGTGACCGGTCTTGCCCGCCCGCGCGTTGACGAACCGGGAATAGCGCCGGTGCGTCTCGCCGACGCAAGCCGCCAGTCCCTGGGCGCTGGCAGGCACCAGGATCAGGTGCACGTGGTTCGGCATCAGGCAATAGGCCCAGACCTGAACGCCGGCTGCCTTGGCCCGCTCGGCCAGGATGCGGCGATAGAGGCGATAATCCTCCTCGCCGAAGAAAACCGGCTGGCGGCGATTGCCGCGCTGGGTGACATGATGCGGCAGGCCGGGCACGACCACCCGGGCGATGCGGGACATGGGCACCTCCGTTGCGCTCGCAAAATAATAAGCTGTCACCGGTTTTCCGGCAAGCGGCGCCAGCCCGGCGCGATCCCGGCACTTGACCATACCGGTGCTATACCGGTGACAGTTTATGTTTTACCGCGGGTGCTATTCCGGTGACAGTTTAGGTTTTTCTGGGGCTCGAGGCGACCGTCAAACCTGTGACAGTGTACGTTTTGCAGCGGCTCGGACAAGGCGGCCGCTGGCGGTCTGCCGCGGCCGCTCAGCCGGCCAAAGCCTGCTGCGCGAGGAAGCCCGCGCCGACCATGGCAACCGCGGCGCCGGCCAGGCGCGCGGCCATGGGCAGGGCGGGCGCGGGCAGCCGGCGGGCGACCAGCGCCATGGCGCCCGCCAGCGCCATCTGGATCAGCACCAGGCCGGCGAGATAGGCAGCGAGCGGCGACGGCTCGGCGCCGTAGATCGACTCGCCATAGGCGTGCCCGTGCAGCAGCCCGGCCAGCGCGAACAGGGCGAGCGTCGGCGGCAGTCGCACCTGCGCTCCCGCTGCCAGGCCGGCTCCCGCCGCCAGCACCGAGGCTGCCACCAGCGCTTCCCCCGCCGGCAGGTCCAGCCCGCCAACATGCAGGCCGACGCCCAGGGCCGATGCGATGACGAAGGCCGGCACCGCCGCGAGCGACAGCCGGCCCAGTCCGACGGCGGCGCCCACCGCCAGCAGGAAGGCCAGGTGGTCGAGGCCGATGATGGGATGGCCGAGGCCGGACAGCAGCCCGTCGAGGAAGCTCGCGGGCAGGCGGCCGTCCATGACGTGATGCGCCGCCGCCGGGCCGGCGAGGGCAACGCCCGCCAGCACCGCCACCAGTCTCCGCACGATCCGTTCCGTCATGCCCGCCCCCTTGCGCTCGGCCCATCAAACCGCCTGGCGGGCGGCAGTGCAACCTGCCGAGAGCGGCGCCGGAATTTGCAAATCGTGCCGGGTTCGGCCGTAATCATCGGCCGGCGCTCGCAGCAAGGCCCTGGGGGTGAGCATGGGCAGCGCGTTCCCAAATCTGTTCCGTCCGATCCAGGTCGGCCGCTACACGCTCAAGAATCGGATCATGAACACCGGTCATGCCGCGCATTTCCAGACCGCCGACGGCCTGCCGACCCAGCGCTATGTCGATTACGTGCGCGAGCGGGCGCGCGGCGGCGTCGGCATCATCGTCATCGGCCACACCGTCACGCATTACGACGGCGAGGCCGCCGCCTCGCTCGCCAGTTACGACGACCGCATCATCCCGCTCTATGCCAGGATCGCCGAGGCGGCGCATGCCCATGCTGTGCCGATCCTGAACCAGCTGGGCCATCGCGGCCGCCGCGTGGTGGATAGCGGCGGCTTCTTGCAGCGGCCGCTGCTGGCGCCCTCGGCCATCCCCGCCCCCGATTTCTCGGCGCCGCAATTGGTGCCGCATGCCATGACGACGGGGGAAGTGGAGGAGGTGGTGGCCTCGTTCGGCCAGGCCACGCGGCGGATCGTCAAGGGCGCGCTGGACGGCGTCGAGCTGGCGGTGGGGATCGACTACCTGTTCGCCAACTTCCTGAGCGCCCAGGCGAACCGGCGCACCGACCGCTATGGCGGCGCGACGCTGGCCGAGCGCATGAGCTTCCTCAACGAGGTGATCGAGGTGGTGCGCGGCGAATTGGGGCTGCAACGCCTGCTGGGCGTGCGCTTCTATGACGATCTGGTCGACTACAGCCTCGGCCTCGAGGACTACAAGGAGGTTGCCCGGTTGCTGGAGCAGGCCGGCAAGGTCGACTATTTCAACATGTGGCAGGGCATCGTGACGAGCCCGCGCAGCGGGCGCGAGCACTGGCCGTCGCACTATTACAAGCCCGGCCAGTTCGCCCACTTGCCAGCGGGCCTGAAGCAGGTGGTCAAGCTGCCCGTGGTGGGGGCCGGGCGCATCGACTCGCCCGCCGTCGCCGAGCGCCTGATCGCCGAGGGCAAGGCCGATCTCGTCGGCCTGGCGCGCACGCTGATCGCCGACCCGCACTGGCCCAACAAGGCGCGCGAGGGGCGGACCGAGGAAATCCGCACCTGCATCGCCTGCACGCAGTCCTGCGTCGGTCACTTCTATCTCGGCATGGGGGTGGGCTGCATCTACAACCCGGTCACCGGCCGCGAGGCCGAATGGGCGGAGCTGCCGCGCGCCCCGCGGGCCAAGCGCGTGGTGGTGGTGGGCGGTGGGCCGGCCGGACTGGAGGCGGCGCGCGTCGCCGCCGAGCGCGGCCACCGCGTGGTGCTGTTCGAGCAGACGGGCCGGCTGGGCGGACAGGTCAAGCTCATCGCGCGCACGCCCGGCCGCGAGATCTTCGAGGAGATCATCCTGTATTTCGAACGGCGGCTGGCCAGCCTGGGGGTCGACGTCCGGCTGGGCCGCGCCGCCGTCGCCGCCGAGCTGCTGGCCGAGGCACCGGACGCCGTAGTGGTGGCGACCGGCTCGACCGCCTTCCGCCCGGAGTTCCTGGGTGCCGAGCAGCGCCATGTGCTGACCGCGCGGGAGGTGATCGAGGGCAATGCCGCCATCGGCCAGCGCGTGCTGGTGGTCGATAGCCAGGGCCGGCCCGAGGCGCCCAGCGTGGCCGAGCTGCTGGCCGACATGGGCCGCGAGGTGGAACTGGTGACCGGGCTGGAACACGTGGCCCGTCACATGCCCTACCCGGCCGGCCACAACCTGTTGGAACGGCTGATGCGGAAGGGGGTGCGGCTCACTCCCTATACCGGCGTGTGGGAGGTTCGCGAGAACGCCGTCGAGGCCTACAACGTGGTGACCTGGGAACCCCGCACCATCGCCGACATCGACACGGTGGTGCTGGCCGCCGGCGGCCAGCCGGACGACCGGCTCTATCACGCGCTGCAAGGCAAGGTGCCGGCGCTGTTCGCGGTCGGCGACTGCTTCCAGCCGCGCGACATCGAGGTGGCGACGGTCGACGGCCACCGCGCCGCGCGGGCGATCTGAGCGCGGCGGCCTGGCGGCGTCGGCCAGCGGGCCTGCTTGCGTCGGCGGGTCGTCCGGCGGCTCGAGCGCCACGGCGAATACCGGCAGGCCGCCCGCCGGCGCTGTCACGCCCAGTGCCGCAACCGCTTCTGCAATCGCTGGCGCCCGTATCGCTCGCCTCGCGGCCAGGCCGGCGCACGCCCGCGCCCCTGGCGATGCCGGCCTCCTGGCCGATCCGCCCCGTGCGGGCGACGAATAAAGTATGCTGTCACCGGAATACACCGGGATGAGATCAGCCCCGCGCGGGCAACGAATAAAGTATACTGTCACCGGAATAGTGCGGAACGATAGAGGATACTGTCACCGGAATAGGGGCGATAGGTGGGGCCGCTGGCCGCGCTCGCTCACCAATGGGCCAGGACCTCGTCGAGCTGGGCAAGCGTGGCGGCCGAGCCCAGCCGGGCACCGATCGCGCGCAGTCGCTCGATCTCCTGGCGAAGCTCGGGATTGCGCCGCCCCCGCCCGCAGGCCGCCATCGCCCGGCCGCGGCCCACGATGTAGTCGGCGAAGGGCATCGGCTCCCGCCGGGTGTAGCTGAACAGGCGCTTGGCGTATCGCGCAACCCCGTCCCAGTCGGCGAGTTCGAGGTGCAGCTCGATCGCGTCGCGGGGGAACAGCAGGTAGTTGTGGCTGACCGCGCCGGCATCGAGGATCCGGTTGGCCTCCGCCAGCGCCGCCTCGCGTTGCGCCGGGTCCTGCGTCCCGTGCGCCAGCGTGCCCAGGGCGATCGGCTCCATATAGGCGAGGCCGGAACGCCGCGACAACTCCACCGCGAGTTGCGCGTCCAGCAACGCTTCCGAATTCCGGCCGGCGAGACGGTGCAACTCGGCGCGGAATGCCAGGGTCTCGGATTCGAAGCAAACGGATTGCAGCACCCGCGTGATCGCCAAGGCCTGTTCGACGACGTCGAAGGCGAGATCGAAACCGCCGCTCTCGTAGTAGCAGAAATAGGCCGCGTGCAGCGCGATCACCTCGGCCCGGCGGTGGCCGACGCGCCGCGCCGCGGCGATGGCGGCCTCGGCTTCCTCGGCGGCAAGCGGGATGCTGTCCGCGTAAAGCTGGGTGATCGCCGCCATCGGACGGTTCGCCACCTCGATCCGGCCAAGTCCGTGCCGCGCGGCCATCGCGACGCAATCGCGGAAATGCCGGTTCGCGGTCACCATCCGTCCGGCCATGTATTCGCCATCGCCGAGCCCGCCCAGCGCTTGCGCTTCCAGCTCGGGCGAGGCCGCTTACCGGGCCAGCGCCAGGCTGCGCGCGTGCTCGGCGAGACAGCCCGCCACGTCACCCGTCGGAAACAGCAGATTGCCGCGCAGGAAGTGGATGCGCGCGCGCTCGACCAGCATGTCCTGCGGCACCGAATTCGCCGCCGCCTCGAGGTCGGCGAACGCGCCTTGCAGATTGTCGGTCATCCGTTTCACCGCCGCCAGGCCAAGCAGGATGCGGCAACGCTGCGCCGGCTCATCGGCCTCGGCCAGCGCGTCGCTGAAGGCGCTCGCGGCGCGCGGCATGTCGGCCAGGTCGTGCAGCAATTCGCCGCGCTGGCAGTTGATGAGCGCCCGCTCGGCCGTGCCGTTGGCCAGCGCCAGGCCGCGTTCGGCCAGTTTCAATGCCGCTTCGTAGCGATAGGCGTTGGCCTGATGTTGCGCCGCCTTCAGATAGGTCGTGGCCGCCGCCGGGTCGCCGGCCCGGTCCAGATGCTCGGCCTGCAGCACCGGATCGCGCTCGCCGTACCATTGCGCGGCGCGCCGGTGCAGATCGCGCCGCCGCTGCGTCAACAGCGTGTCGTAGACGGCGTCGCGGATCAGGGCATGGGCGAACAGCCAAGCATTGTCCTGCGGCCGCACCAGCAGGTCCCGGGAGAGTTGCAGGGGTGTGTAGCCGGGCTGGCCCAGCAGGTGCGCCAGCGCTTCCGCGCTGAAGCGCTGTCCCAGGACGGCGGCCGCCTGCAACGCCTCCCGGTCGGTCGGTTGCAGCCGGTCCATGCGGGCCTGGACCAGGCTTTGCACCGAGCCCGGCACGCTGTCGCCGTCGAGCTGATCGGCGTGCCGGAGCAGTTGTTCCAGAAACAGCGGGTTGCCCGCCGCCCGTTCGACGCAGCGCGCGGCGTGGCGCTCGACCGCTCCCGTCAGGGTATCGGCCAACGCCATCGCCTCGTCGTGCCGCAGCGGTCCCAGATCGATCGTCAGCAAGGGCGCGCCGCCGCTGCGAGCCGCCCAGTCCTGGCCCAGCGGATCGCCCGCCACCCGCGAGGTCAGCACCAGCAAGGCGGGACACTCGGCCACTACGGCGCCCAGGCGCGCGGCGTAGTCCAGCGTGCTCGCATCGGCCCAGTGCAGGTCCTTGATCACCAGCAGGCGCGGCTGCCGCCGGCTCGCCCGTTCGACCAGTCGCGCCAGGGTGCCGCGCCGGCCCTCGGCACGGGCGGCATGGTCCATGGCGTCGTACCTAGCGCGCAGCGCCAGCGGTTGCGGCAGATCGAGCAGGTCGTTGAGGAACGGCGCCGCGTCGGGCTCGACCAGCCTGAAGTCGATTGCGGCCAGGGCAGCGGCCTCTGCGTCGCCCTGGTGGGCGAGGCCGATCAGCCCGCGCGCCAGCATGGCGATGGCGTCGCGACCGGCGCCGGTGCCGAAGTCGAGCACCAGGCCGCCATGGCAGAGGAAGCCGGCCTCGCGGGCGGCGCGCTGGAACTCCTCGACCAGCCGCGTCTTGCCGATGCCGGCCTCGCCACGCAGATGGATCGCCAGCCCGCGGCCGGTCTTGCCGCATTCCGCCAGCGCCGCCTGGAACTGCCGCAATTGCGCACCGCGCCCGACCAAGGGCAGGCGGCCGGCCTGCGCCGCCTGGCGAAAGCCAGCCAGGCGCCACGCGCGCACCGGTTCGGCGAACCCTTTCAAGCTCAAGGCGCCGGCATCGGCCCCGTCGAGACGGTGCGCCAGGTCGCGCCAGACGCCGTCGGCAACCAGGATCTCGCCGGGCTGGGCGGCCTGGGTCAGCCGCGAGGCCAGGTTCACCGAATCGCCGGTCATCGTGTATTCACGATGGCTGGCGCTGCCGGTGCCGCTGGCCACCACCTGACCCGCGGCGACGCCGATGCACACCAGCAGCGGACGGTTGGAATCCGCCGACAGCAGGCGCATCTCCTCGCCGATCGCCAGCGCGGTGCGCAGCGCCCGCTCGGCGTCGTTGCCGTGCGCGACCGGCGCGCCGAACACCGCCATGGCGCAGTCGCCGATATGCTTGTCGATGCGCCCGCCATGCGCCTCGAAGGCGCGGTCGAGCCGGGCGAAGAAGCGGTCCAGCAGGGCGTGCATGGCCTCGGCGCCGAGTTCGGCCGCGAGCGCCGTGTAGCCCACGAGGTCGGCGAACATGACCGTCACCTGCCGCCGCTCGGCCTGGCGCGCGACGGGCGGGGCGGCCGGCTCGGCCTGCGCCGGCGCCGCGGTCGCCGCCGGCCCGTCGCTCAGCTTGGCGATGGCGTCGAGCAGCCGGCGCCGGTGTCGTTCATGCGCTTTGTCGGGCTGGCGCTGCACGATGCCGTGCCGGATGCCAAGACGATTTGGCTCTACCGCGAGCAACTCGTTCGGACTGGTGCCTTCGACCGGCTGTTCGCCCGGTTCGATGCGGCGCTACGGGAGAAGGGCTATCTGGCGATGGGTGGGCAGATCGTCGATGCCACTGTCGTCGAGGCGCGCCGCCCCCGGCTCACGCGCGA
>VGEV01000091.1 GCA_016869175.1 Alphaproteobacteria bacterium | reverse complement strand
GTTGTCTCGACAACGCCATCAAACCCGCTCGAAAGCGGCTCGGCCACCGGAACCGGGCGCTCGGACCCTTGCGGTCCGCGCCCGGTTCTGCGGTGGCCTACTGTCAGGTCAATACCGTCTCAGTACAGAAAACTCGCCGTAGGCGATTTGTCAACAGGCTGCGGTTCGTGCTTCGCACCCTTACCCGGCCCTCTCCCGCAAGCGGGAGAGGGTGAAATTGGTTCGGCACCACCTCTGCCGCGCAGCGGAAGAGGTCGGCGCGCATGCGCCAAGTGAGGGTGAACGGAATGTCGCGGAGTCCCGCTCTGAGCGGTCCAGGCTATACCGAATTGTTAGAAGCTAGATCAGCCCTTCGCGCTGGGCGCGCTTGCGCGCCAGCTTGCGGGCCCGGCGGATGCCTTCCGCCCGCTCGCGGGCCTTCTTCTCGGACGGCTTTTCGTAATGGTTTCGCAGCTTCATTTCGCGGAATACGCCCTCGCGCTGCATCTTCTTCTTGAGGGCGCGGAGCGCCTGATCGACGTTGTTGTCGCGAACAAGAACCTGTACCAGGGTCGCTCTCCCTCGTCCGTTGCCGACCGTGATGCAGCGAAAATGCGCACGCCGCCACCGGCCCAAGCCGCTGCCGGCCGCCAGCCGGGAAATCTGCCCGATCGGACCGCAAAAGGCAAGCGCTGGCCGGCCGTTGTCGAAAGCTTGGCATTCCGCCCGGCGCCAACCTAAATAGCCGACATGGCCATTCTGAAGATCGCCCGCATGGGTCACCCTGCCCTGCGCCGGCCGGCGAGCGCCGTCGACGACCCGACGGCGCCGACGGTGCATCAGCTCATCGCCGACATGTACGAAACCATGCTGGACGCCAACGGCGCCGGCTTGGCGGCGCCGCAGGTGCATGTGCCGTTGCGCCTGGTGATGTTCCGGATCACGGCCGAGCGGGCGGCGCGCGAGGGCGAGGCCGAGCAGCAGGAGTTGACCGTGCTGGTCAACCCGGTGATCGAGCCGCTCTCGGCCGACAAGGCCGATGGCTGGGAGGGCTGCTTGTCGGTGCCGGGCCTGCGCGGCCTGGTGCCGCGTTACACGCGCATCCGCTATCGCGGCCTGGCGCCAAGCGGCCAGCGCCTGGAGCGCGTCGCCGAGGGCTTTCATGCCCGGGTGGTACAGCACGAATGCGACCACCTGGACGGCATCCTCTACCCGCAACGCATGACCGATCTGACGAAACTGGTGTTCGAGAGCGAGTGGCGCCATATCCTGGCGGAACTGGGACCGCAGGACGAACGGGCGGCCGATTGATGGCGGACGCATTGCAGGCCGAACGGCGCGCGCTGCTGGCGGCGGCGCTGCCGCTGGTGCCGTTCGAGGGTTGGAACCGGCGCACGCTGCGGCGCGCCGCGGTGGCGGCCGGGCAGCCGGCCGGGATGGCCGAGCTGGCCTTTCCAGGCGGGCCCGGCGAACTGATCGCCTTCTGGGCGGCCGAAGCCGATCGCGTCATGTCGACGGCGTTGGCGGGCCACGATCTTGCCGCGCTCAAGGTGCGCGAACGGCTAGCGCTGGCGATCCGCTTGCGGCTGGAGGCGCTTGTCGGCCAGCGCGAGGCGCTGTGCCGGGCGCTGGCCTTGCAAATGCTGCCGGGCGAGCAGGCTCGTGCGGCGCGGACGATCTGGCGCACGGTCGACGCCATCTGGCGAGCGGCGGGCGACAGGTCGAGCGACTTCAACTTCTACAGCAAGCGCGGCCTGCTGGCCGGCGTCTATGCCGCGACGTTGGTGTTCTGGCTGGACGACCGCTCGCAGGCGCAGGTCGAGACGTGGGCGTTCCTCGAACGGCGGCTCTCAGACGTGCTGAGCGTGTTCGGGCGCCTGGGCCGGCTGGGCAAGCTGCGCCAACGCCTGCCCGAACCCTGGGCCTGGCTCAGTCGGCTTCGCTATGGTCGCGACGGGGCCAGAGCCGGGTGACGTGGCCCATCTTGCGCCCGGCACGAGGCTCATCCTTGCCATAGAGGTGCAGTGCCGCGCCTGGATCGCGCAGAATCGTCTGCCAACCCTCCGCTTCGCGTCCCACCAGGTTGGTCATCTCGGCATCCAACAGCGCCTCGGGCGAGCCGAGCGGCAGGCCGCAGATCGCCCGGATATGCTGCTCGAACTGGCTGGTGCGGCAGGCCTCGATCGTCCAGTGGCCTGAATTGTGGACCCGCGGCGCGATCTCGTTGAACAGCAGCCGGCCCTCGCGGGTCTCGAACAGTTCGACGGCCAGAATCCCGACATGGTCCAGGGCCTCCAGGACCGCGCGCGCGATCTCGCCGGCCGGGCCGCGCAGCCTCTCGGCATGCGGTGCCGGCGCTATGGTGCGCCGCAGGATGCCGTCCTGGTGGCGGTTCTCGGCCAGGTCGAAGGCCACGATCCGGCCGTCGAGCGACCGCGCGGCGATGACCGACAGTTCGCGGACAAAGTCGACATGCGCCTCCAGGATCGCCGGGGGCGAGCCCAGCCGGGCAAAAGCCTGGTCAGCGTCGCTTGCCGCGGCGATGGTGGCTTGTCCCTTGCCGTCATAGCCCAGGCGGCGCGCCTTGATGAGCGCCGGCAAGCCAACCTTCCGCAGCCCCGGCGCCAGATCGGCCGGACCTTCGACGGCGACGAAAGTCGCCGTGGCAATGCCGAGGCGGCAGGCGAGCTCTTTTTCCCGCAGCCGATCCTGGGCGACCGCCAGCGCCGTGGCGCCGGGCCGCACGGGCACGCGCTCCGCCAGGAAGGCAGCACAGGCCGCCGGCACGTTCTCGAACTCGAACGTCACGACGTCGACCGCGGCGGCAAAGCGCGCAAGCGCCTGGTCGTCCTCATAGCTCGCCCGGGTGTGCGCCGCCGCCACCGCGGCGGCGGGTGCCTGCGCTTCCGGGCAATAGATGTGGACGGCATAGCCCAGCCGCGCCGCGGCCATCGCCAGCATGCGTCCCAACTGCCCGCCGCCCAGGATGCCGACGCGGCTGCCAGGCGGCACCACGGCCATGGTCCTAGGCATGCGTGGCGGGCGTTCCTTCGGGATCCTCGGCCACCATCGCCGTCTGCCTTGCCCGCCACTCGGCCAGGCGGCCGGCGAGCGCGGGGTCGCCGAGCGCCAGCACCGCCACCGCCAGCAAACCGGCATTGGTGGCGCCGGCCTTGCCGATGGCCAGCGTGCCGACCGGCACGCCGGCCGGCATCTGCACGATCGACAGCAGGCTGTCCATGCCCTTCAGCGCGGCACTCTCCACCGGCACGCCCAGCACCGGCAAGACGGTCATCGCCGCCGCCATGCCCGGCAGATGTGCAGCGCCGCCCGCGCCGGCCACCAGCACCTTCAGGCCGCGCTCGGCAGCGCCGCGGGCATAGCGATAGAGCCGCTCGGGCGTCCGATGCGCCGATACCACCTTGGCCTCGTGCGGAACGCCGAGTTCCTCCAGCACCGCGGCCGCGTGCCGCAGCGTTTCCCAATCCGACCGGCTCCCCATGATGATGCCGACGACAGGTTGGCCCCTGGCCATTGCTTCCCCGATGGCTTGCGCCGCGATTATAGGGGCGCCGGGCCGCGCCAAGGCAACCGGCGCTGCCAATTGTTAACGGTTTTGGTAGAGTGTCTTGGCTGGAGACCGGCCGCCTTGGTGTGGCCCGGTCGGCAACTTGCGGTAGGGCATGAAGGTCGGCGACGGCAAGCGCGCGGGCATGATCTGCGGCAGCACGGCGGCCGGCGCGACGGATGGGGTACGACGCGAAGCCAAGGCGGCGGCGGCCAGCTATGCCCGGACGGCGCGACCGGCCGCGGCGACCGATACCGCCTCGGTCCTGGGCATCCCGGAAGCCGAACTCACCCCCAAGGTCAAGGCCGCCATTGCTACCTTGATGCGGGAAGTCGATCAGCTCAGGCGCGAGCTCACGGCGGCCCAGCAGCGGCTGGTCGACCTGGAACGGTTGGCCGATCAGGATGCGCTGGCGCCGATCCCCAATCGCCGCGCTTTCGTGCGCGAACTCAGCCGGCTGATCTCGTTCAGCCAGCGCTATGGCACGCCCGGCAGCCTGATCTACTTCGACATCAACGGCTTCAAGGCGATCAACGACGCCTATGGCCATGCCGCCGGCGACCGCGCCTTGCTGCATGTCGCCAATACGCTGATCGACAATGTCCGCGAATCGGACGTGGTGGGGCGGCTGGGCGGCGATGAGTTCGGCGTCATCCTGGCCAACGCCGACGAGGCGGCGACGCAAGAGAAGGCGCGCGGCCTGGCCGAGGCGATTCGTGCAACGCCGGTCATCTATGAAGGCCAACGCATCGTCGTGGTCGTGGCCTACGGCACCAGCACCTTCCGTTCCGGCAACAACGCGACCGAGGCAATGGCCGCCGCCGACCGGGCGATGTACGAGCACAAGGCCAGCCTGAAAGGCAGCGCGGCCGGAAAGCCCGGCGCCTAGGGCAGTTTCCGTTCCAATCGAACCGCCAGGTCCGGTCTGAACCGAAGCCTTTGGCCTGCAGCCATGACCGCAAGCGGCGGCCTGCGATCCGACGAATCGCGGATCGCGATGCCCTGCGACCGGACAGCGCGCCAGGGCGACCTGTCGTCAGGCGATGATGTCGGGGTGGAGCTGGCTTTCGAGCTTGGCGATGATGTCGCGCAACGCCAGCTTGCGTTTTTTCAGCCGCTGCAACTTCAACTGGTCGTAGGGGGCGCTCTGCGTCAGCGCCAGAATGGCATCGTCGAGATCGCGATGTTCCTGTTGCAAGGCCAGGAGCCGCGACTTCAATTCCTCGAGTTCCGTCATCCCGACCGCGCCATGGCTGGGCCACCAGCATAGCACCGATCGCAGGGCCGCCGATCACCGCTGACAAGTGCCGCGCCCGGTGATCTAATGGCGTGCTGCGTCAACCACGGAGGTGACAAATGTCGGTCGAAGGCAGTGTCGATCTGCTCCGCTCGCACCACCAGGATCTGGAGGCCGAGCTGGCGGAGGAGATGCGACGGCCGCACCCGGACGAGGCGCGAATCGCTGAGCTGAAAAAGAAGAAGCTGAGACTGAAGGACGAGATCGCCCGCCGGGCCATCACACCGGCGCACTGAGCGCCTGGACCGGCGGCCGGCACGATCGGGGCCGCCGGAAACCGCCGGCCGGCGGGCGAAACCGGTGTCCGGGCACCGAAAGGACGCTCGCTAGAGCGTCTGGTAGCGGGCACGGACCGTGCGCTCGATGGCCGCGGAAACGAGTTTGCCAAGCTTGAGACGGCTGCGCAGCATCTCCAGCAGGCGCAATTCCTCTTGGCTGAGCATCAGGTCGCCGGCGGCGATCTCGCAGGCCAGCAAATAGGCCGTCTCTCCGAGCCGGTCCGGCAACGAGGCGGCGATCACCGTGAAGATCTTGTCGAGACCGTCGGTTTCGCTCAGCCGGCGGGCGCAATCCTCGGCCACGGGAACAAGCTACTTGATATCGAAGTCGCGGAACGCCGGCAGTGTGCGCACGATGTCGCCGATTCGGTGCAGTTCCTCGTCCGCCATGCCGCGGTCGACGCCCGACATCATGACCATGACATAGATTAGCGCGTCGTGCGGATCGAGCACATCCCGGGTTGCATGGCGCATGCTTGGCCTCGCCCGCCTGTCGTAACAATGCGGGGGCGACCATAGGGAGGCGAGCGCAGGCGGGCAAGCTTCAACTGCGGGCGAGAAACTCCGCCGTCGCCTCGACGGTCTGCTTGAGGCCGAGCCGCGCGACGGCAACCTCCGGCGGAAAGGCGGTCAGCAGCCGGCTGGGCAGCATGGCATCCAGGATCACGAAGACGCCGCGGTCGTCGGCCCGGCGCAGCAGCCGACCGTAGGCCTGCTTCAGCCGCAGGCGCACCAGCAAGTCGTCATAGGCCCGGCCGCCGAAGGCGCCGCGCCGGGCCCGGTGCAGCAGGTCGGGCCTTGGCCACGGCACCCGGTCGAAGACGATCAGCCGCAGCGCCCGGCCGGGCACGTCCACGCCATCGCGCACCGCGTCGGTGCCCAGCAGGCAGGCATCGGTCTCGGCCCGGAAGATGTCGATCAGCGTGCCGACATCCATGGCATCGACATGTTGCGCCAGCAGCGTCAGGCCGGCCGCTTCCAGCGGAGCTTGGATGCGGGCGTGCACCCGGCGCAGCCGCTCGATGGCGGTGAACAGGCCGAGCGCGCCGCCCCCGGCCGCCAGGAACAGCTCGCGAAAGGCGGCCGCCACCTGCTCCGGCATGTCGCGGGCGACATCGGTGACGACGAAGACCCGGGCATGGGCCGCATGATCGAACGGCGAGGGCAGGCTGACGCGTTTCGCCGGCAGGGCGAGATGCTGGGCGCCGGTGCGCATCTCGGCGCCCTGCCAGTCATCAGGCGCTTCGGGCGGGCGGTCGCGCAGTGTGGCCGAAGTGATCACGGCGCCATGCGCGCGGGCCAGCAGGGCGACGGCGAAGGGGCGCGTTGGGTCGACGAAATGGCGATGCATGCCGATGTCGTTGGCGTGCCGCTCGCGCAAGTCGATGGCGAACCAATCGACAAACTCCTCCGGCGTGCCGGCGGAAAGCGCCGCCAGCATGGCCCGCCACGCGCCGAGCGGGCCGACGGCGCGGCGGCGCAGGCTGCGACAGGCGGCTTCCAGCCGGTTGCGTTCGCCGCTGTCCAGGCTGGCGGCCTCGTCGTCCAGCCGCCCCGCCAGGGCCGCCGAGAGACGCTGCAGCGGCACCTCCAGGTCCGCCAATGCCGCGTCCAGGGCTTCGGCCGCGGCCAGCAGGCCTGGCACCGGCTCGGCCGTCGCGGCTTCCAGGCTTTGCTCGGCAGCCCTTTGCTCGGCGCCACGTGCCAGCACCTGCTGACGGACGCGGGCCAGGAAGCTCTCGGTCGGACCGCTCGGCTGGTCGTTCTCCAGCCGGCCAAGCCAGCCTTCCGCCGGCAACGCGCGGGCCGCTTGCAGAACCTGACGCAAGGCGGCCTCCGCTTCCGCCAGGCCCGCGGTCAGATCGCCGTAGCGCCGTTCCAGGCCAAGCGCGCGGCCAACCCTCCGCCCGCCATCATGCCCGGCCAGCCAGCGCCTTAGCTCGGCGGCTTCGCGACCCGACAACTGGGCCGAGAACGCGCTGTCGGCTGCGTCGAACAGGTGGTGGCCTTCGTCGAACACATAGCGCAGCGGCAAACGGCCGCCCTCGCCGTCCTGGGCGGCGTTGATCAAGGTCAAGGCGTGGTTGGCGATCACCAAGTCGGCGCCGCGCGAGCGACGGATCGCCGCCTCGATGAAGCAACGACGATAATGCGGGCAGGCGGAATAGATGCACTCGCCGCGCTGGTCGGCCAGGTCCAGCGTGCGGCCGCGGCCCAGCAGATCGATCGCCCAGGCCGGGAAATCGCCGCCCACCATATCGCCGTCGCGGCTGGCCATCGCCCAGCGCGCCAGCAGCGCCAGGGCCACCAGATCGCCCGGACGCGACAGCGCGGCGGCGCGGGCCGCGTCCTCAAAGTTCAGCAGACAGAGATAGTTCTCCCGGCCCTTGCGCAACACCGCGCGGCGGTGCTTCTCGGCCGGCTCGGGGTAGAGCCGGTCGAGCTCGCGGTCGAGTTGGCGCTGGAGGTTCTTGGTGTAGGTGGACAGCCATACGGTGCCGCCGTTGCGCTCCGCCCACAGGCTGGCGGACGCCAGGTAGCCGACGGTCTTGCCAACCCCGGTGCCCGCCTCCGCCAGCACCAGGCGCGGTTCGCCCGCGCGGTCGCGCGGCCGGAAGGCTTCCGTCACCGCCTTGGCGTAATCGATCTGCGGCAGTCGTTCCTCGGCGCCGGGGCCGAGCAGTTGAGCGAGCCGGCCGGCCGCCTCGACCGGCGCGATGGGATGGTCCTCCGGCGGCGGCTCTGGCGCCGGCTCCTCCCACTTCGGCAGCCGGTTCCAAATGTCGAGGCCGGCAAGACTGGCGCCGTCGCGCGTTTCGCCTGCCAACGCGCCGCACACGGCAGCCGACCATGGCCAGTCGGCACCCGCCAGCGCGCCGGCCAGCCGCTCGGCATTCGGCCGGTCGACCGCTTGCCGCGACAGATCGCGCAACAGCGCCCGGGCAGCAGCCGCCAGCTGCTCGGCCGGGTCCGCCCCTTGCGGCAGCGCCAGCGCTTCGGCCAAGCCCCGCGGGGTCGGCACCACGAAGGCCGCGGGCCGCACGAAGGCGAACAGTTCCAGAAGGTCATAGGCGCGGAACGGCGGCACCGCCAGGCGGCGCGCCAGCGAGCGCGCATGGCAGACGATGGGCGGCTCGCCCTGCGCTCGTTTCGCCGCCTCCGCCAAGCCGAGCGACTGCGGCTTTCCGCCAGGCTCACACCACAGCGCGCGACCGCCGGCCAGCGCCAACACGGGCGCCTCCGGCAGTCGGGTGTCCCCGGGCGCGGAAGCCGGCTGGGGTTGGTTCGCCATCGCCTGACTGTAGCGGCGCCGGCGCCCGGCCACGATTGTTGACGGCCCACGCATCGGCGCTATGGTGCGCGACCAAGGCGACACTTGATCAGCATGCCATGACGCAACAGGCGGCACGACCGGCGCCGGCCGAACCGGCCGAGCGTGCCTGGCCCTTCCAGGAGGCCCGCAAGCTGCTCGATCGGCTGGCGCGCCAACCCGCCGACAAGAAGCAGGTGCTGTTCGAGACGGGTTACGGTCCGTCCGGCCTGCCGCACATCGGCACGTTCGGCGAGGTGGCGCGCACCAGCATGGTGCGGCACGCCTTCGCCGCGCTGTCCGACATGCCGACCCGGCTGATCGCCTTCTCCGACGACATGGACGGCTTGCGCAAGGTGCCGGACAACGTGCCGAACCGCGAGGCACTGGCGCGCCATCTGGGCAAGCCGCTGACCAGCGTGCCCGATCCGTTCGGCACGCATGACAGTTTCGGCGCGCACAACAACGCCCGCCTGCGCGCCTTTCTCGACGCCTTCGGCTTCGACTACGAATTCGCCAGTTCGACCGAATACTACCAGGCGGGCCGGTTCGACGCCGCCCTGCTGGCGGTGCTGAACCACTACGAGGCGATCCTCAAGGTCATCCTGCCGACCCTGGGGAGCGAACGCAGCGCCACCTACAGCCCCTTCTTGCCGCTCTGCCCGCGCAGCGGCCGGGTGCTGCAGGCGCCGGTGGTGGAACTGAAAGTCGCCACGGGCACCATCGTCTATCGCGACGAGGACGGGCGCCTGGAGGAAGTGCCGGTGACAGGCGGCCATTGCAAGCTGCAATGGAAGGCCGATTGGGCCATGCGGTGGGTTGCGCTCGATGTCGATTACGAGATGTCGGGCAAGGACCTGATCGATTCCGTCAAGCTGTCGAGCCAGATCTGCCGCATCCTGGGCGGCCGTCCGCCGGACGGCTTCACCTACGAACTCTTCCTCGACGAGAAAGGCGAGAAGATCTCGAAGTCGCGCGGCAACGGTCTGACGATCGAGGAATGGCTGCGTTACGCCTCGCCGGAGAGTCTGTCGCTCTACATGTATCAGCAGCCCCGGCGCGCCAAGCGGCTCTACTTCGACGTGATGCCACGCGCGGTCGACGACTATCTCGGAGAATTGGCGAAATATCCGGGCCAGGGCGAGGACGAGCGTAAAGCCAACCCGGTCTGGCACATCCATTCCGGCCGGCCGCCGGTCGAGGCGGTGCCGGTCAGCTTCGGGCTGCTGCTGAACCTCGCCGGCACCGCCGGCACCGAGGACAAGACCGTGCTCTGGGGCTTCATCCGCCGCTATGCGCCGGAGGCGACGCCCGAAACGCATCCCATTCTCGACCGCCTGGTCGGCTACGCCATCGCGTATTTTCGCGACATCGTGAAGCCCGCCCGACGCTTCCGCAGGGCGACGGCGCTCGAGCGCGCGGCCTTCGAGGAACTGGCGGCGGCGTTGGAGGCGATGCCGCCCGAAGCCGATGGCGAGGCGGTGCAGAACGAACTCTATGCGCTGGGCCGAAAGCACGGCTACGCCAACTTGCGCGACTGGTTCCGCGCGCTCTACGAGGTGCTGTTTGGCGACAGCCAGGGCCCGCGCATGGGCTCGTTCGCCGAGCTCTATGGCGTGAAGCAAACGGCGGCCCTGATTCGCGCCCGCCTGGCCGACGCCGCGCAGCCAGCAGCCTGAGCGAAGCGGCCTTGCTCGACCGCGCGGTTGTCAGGGGATTGCGCTGTCTGGAAGCGGAACGGGCGCACCGCTTGAGCCTGCGGCTGCTGCGAAGCGGCCTGGCGCCGCGGCGGGCGACCGGCGAACCGATCTTGGCGACGCACTGTCTCGGCTTGTCCTTCGCCAATCCGCTCGGCATCGCCGCCGGTTACGACAAGAACGCCGAAGTGCCGGAAGCGCTGGCGCGACTTGGCTTCGGCTTCGTCGAAGTCGGCACGGTGACGCCGCGTCCGCAAGCCGGCAATCCGCGGCCGCGCCTGTTCCGCCTGCCGGAGGACGGCGCGCTGATCAACCGCCTCGGATTCAACAACGACGGGCTGGACAGCGTGGTGCGCCGCCTTTCGACGCTGCCGAGACCGTTGGGCGTGCCGCTGGGCGTCAACGTCGGCGCCAATCGCGACAGCACCGATCCGATAGCCGATTACGTCACCGGCCTGGAGCGCGTCGCGCCGTTCGCCGACTATGTCATGGTCAACGTCTCCAGCCCCAATACGCCGGGCCTGCGCGACCTGCAAATGCGCTCGCGGCTGGAAGACCTGCTGCGGCGCCTGAACGCGGCGCGCGGTGCGTGCCGTCCGCCGCTGGTGCTGAAGATCGCTCCCGATCTCGACGAGGCGGGCTTGTCCGACGTGGCCGAGGCCGTGCTGGCGCATGGCATCGACGCGGTGGCGATCGGCAATACCACGATCGGCCGTCCCGCCGGCTTGCGCTCGCTCCGGCAGAGCGAAGCCGGCGGCCTCAGCGGCCGGCCGCTCTTCGCGCTTTCGACCGCCGTGCTGACGCGTTTCCACCGGCTGACGCAAGGCCGCGTGCCGCTGATCGGCATCGGCGGCATCGACAGCGCGGACACGGCCTATGCCAAGCTCCGCGCCGGTGCCAGCCTGTTGCAGCTCTATACCGGGCTTGTCTACGGCGGGCCGGGGTTGATTGGCCAGATTCTCGAGGGCTTGGCGACACGGCTGGCGCGCGACGGCTTTCGCCAACTCAAGCAGGCCGTCGGCGCCAACGGTTAGGCGGGCTTCGGCTTGGTCGTCCGGGTGGCCAGCGCCGCCACCACGCAGAGCAGCATGAAGCCGGCGGCGACGTAGAACAGCAGGCGCGGGTTGCCGCTGTCCATCAGCCAGCCGAACAGCGCCGGCGTCAGCGCCGCGCCAATGTTGAGGCCGGTCGAGACGAAGCCGAACACCGCGCCGATCTGGCCGGGCGGTGCCGCCTTGCGCACCAGCATGTCGCGGCTGGGCATGATCATGCCCCACAGCAGGCCTGCCACCGTCAGGGTGAGCGTCAGCAACCAGGGCGTCAGGCCGACCGTGCCGACGAACACCATCATGGCCGCCGACAGCACGAACCCCGCCGTCGCCACCAGCTCGTGATGGCGTGTGCGGTCGGCGATCTGGCCGCCGACCAGAATGCCGGCGGCGCTGCCGACCAGATAGCCGGTGAAGGCGGCGTTGGCGTCGATCAGGCTCAGGGCATAGAGGTCGTGGAAGGCCGACACGGCGAAACTGTTGACCCCACTGGAGGACATCGCCAACAGCACGAAGAAGACGAAGCACAGAAAGATCGGCGGCGAGATCAGCAACGCCCACGGTTTGCCGGCGCCGCGGGCCCTTGCCTTCGGCGGCTGGCTCGCCTGGTCGAACAGCATGTCGCGGCAGACGAACAGCACCGCCGCCAGCAGCAGGCCGCCGGCGCCGATGATCGCCAGTCCGCCGCGCCAGCCCCAGGCCGCGGCCAGCCCCACCATCAGCGCGGGCGTGATGGCGTTGCCGACGAAACCGGCGAAGGTATGCAGGCTGAACGCCCGGCCGATGCGCCGCTCGGCCACGCTGGCGTTGAGGATGGCATAGTCGGCCGGATGGTAGACGCTGTTGGCGACGCCGGCGATCGCCGCCATCGCCAGGATCGTGGCGTAGCTGCCCAAGAGGCCCATGCCGGTGAAGGCCAGCGCCTCGACCACGATGCCGCAGATCAGCAGGTTGCGCGCGCCGATGCGGTCGACCAGGAAACCGACCGGGGTCTGGGCCACCCCGGAAACGACGTTGAAGGTCGTCAGGATCAGTCCCAGCGCGGTGTAGCTTACGCCCAGATCCTCTTTCAGCAACGGGAACAGCGGCGGCAGCGACAAGATATACAGATGGCTCAAGAGATGCGTGACGGAAACCAGGCCGACCGCCCGGGCGCCCGTCGACACGTTCCTGGCCGCGACCGCCATGCCCGAACCCTTGCCTGCCCGCCCCGCTCGCCCCGCGGTCTTCTCTAGCATCGCCGGCTTCCGGCCGCCAATCGGCGCGTGCTGCCAATTGCCGCCGCCTTCGACTAGGATGGGTCGCACAGAGCAACGAGCGTCCGGCAAATGGGGAGGAGAACATGGACACGCGCGATGCGCCACGCCCGGTAGGAGTTAACCATGTCGTGCTGAACGTTCGGGACATCGAGGCATCGCACCGCTTCTGGACCGAGATCGTCGGCCTGAAGCAGGTGGGGGCGCTGCGCCCGCGGGCGGATATGGGGCCGATCCCGCGCATGCGCTTCTATAGCGGCGATCACGGCGGCAAGATGACCCACCATGACGTGGCACTGGTCGAGAACCCCAACCTGCCGCCGCCGAAAGACTGGGCTCTGTTCGGCGAGCCGGTGGCGATCAATCACGTTGCTATTGCCATGCCGGACCGCGAGAGCTGGTTGAAGCGGCTGGCCTTCATTCAGGCGCAAGGCGTCAAGTTCCACCTGCGCGTCAACCACGGCGTCACCCACAGCGTCTATATCAGCGATCCCAACGGCTATGGCGTCGAGTTGTTGTACGAGTTGCCCCGCGAGATGTGGGAAAATGACATCGATGCGGGGCTCAACTACCTGGCCCTGCTACCGACCGAAGGGCCGGACGCGCTCGTCGACGATCTGGCGCATTCACCCAGCTTCGGCAAGGCGGCGGAATAGCGCGGGACAGGGATGACGGCAGCTCAGACAACGGCCCCGCTGACTGGACGAGACTCCGCGGCAAAGGCGGACGAAGCAGCGCCCCAGCTCTTGCTGCTCCGCATCGCCTCGCCGTTCGCCGATGAGATCGCCAGCGAGGCGCGGGTGCGCCAAGCCCAGGATTGCGCGGCGGCCCTGGCCATTCTGACGCGCACGCCGATCGCCGCCGCGGTGGTCGATTTCGACGGCGATCGCGAGGCGGCGCCGGCCTTCCTGGCGGCGATCCGTGACCCCCACCAAACGCCCAGCAGCGGCCTTCCGGTGCTGGGCCTGCTGCGCCAGCATTCGGCCGAGGCGGTGCGTCGGGCGGTACGCGCGGGCATCGACCATGTGATGCTGACGCCGATCAGCGCCGCGACGCTGGTGCATCTCGCATTGCAACTGCGCAGTCGGCCGGCGAAGCAGATCCGCACCGTACACTATGTCGGTCCGGATCGCCGGCGGATCGCCGGACTGTCCTATTCGGGGCCCGATCGGCGCGAGCCCGCGGCCATTCTAGGTCGCTGGCGCTCCGGCGATTAGCGCCACGTTGCCGTGCAAGTGCAGCAGGCCGCCGGCCAGGCCGGCCGCACGGAACCACTCGGCATAGTCCACCAGCCGGGCGGGGTTGTTGTCGGGTCCCAGATCCGCCTGGTAGGCGACGAAATCGGCCGCTTCGCGCATGGCCTCGCCGTGCAGGCGCTGCAAGCGACGCCAGATCGCACGCTGCAGCGGAAACAGCGCCGACTCGGCGAGACGAATGCGGTCATAGAGCAGAAAGAAGCCGTCGCGCGTGAGTTGACGCGCCGCCCAGCCGATGACGCGGGCCTTGGCGGCATGCGACAGGTCATGGAACACCAGGGCCGCGACGATGAAGCGATAGGGGCCGACCGGCAGGCCGGCGGCATCGATGACATCGAGGTCGGCCGGCACGAGCCGCACACGGTCGACTTGCGGTGCCAGGTTCGCCCGGGCCTGGTCCAGGGCCGCGGTCGAGCGGTCGGCGCCGACATAGACCAGCCCGGCATGTCGGGCGAGCAGCAGGTGAGCGAGATAGCCCTGGCCGCAGCCGAGGTCGAGCAACCGGTCGCCGTCGACCGCCTGTTCGGCGACAATGCTGACCAACAGGTCGAGCTGTTCGGCCCGCGTCGGATGCCGGCGTACCGGATCTTGCATGCTCAAGCTCCGGGTGCGCGGAAGAAACGGTAGAGGCCGCGGCCCTGGCGCTTGGCCTCCAGCAGCGCCTGGCTCGCCGCGCGCATCAGTTCGGTGGCATTGCCGCCGGCTTCCGGATGCCTTGCGATGCCGACCGACACGCCAACCTGGCTCATCACCCGGTGCTCGTTGGAGAACGGCCGCACCAGCGAAGCCATGACCCGCTCGGCCACCCCGGCCACCTGGCGGTCATCGCCGGTGCCTTCCAGCAGCACCGCGAATTCGTCGCCGCCCAATCGCGCCACGGTATCGGCCGCCCCGATGCAATGGCGAATGCGTCGCCCAACCTGCAGCAGCAGCCAGTCGCCATAGCCGGAACCGTGCTGCTCGTTCACCGCACGGAAGCCGTCCAGGTCGATTGCCAGCAGGCTGACGCGATCGCCTTGGCCAGCGCTGGTCCGCAGCAGCGCCGTCGCCAGCCGGTCCTCGAAGACGCGGCCATTGGCAAGACCGGTCAACGGATCGAGGTCGCCGATGGTCCGCAGACGCTGCTCCAACTGGCGTCGTTCGGCGGTCTCGCGCCGCAGTGCCAAATTGCTCTGCCTGAGCTGCTCGGTGCGTTCGGCCAGTTGCCGGCCTAACACCGCCAGCGCCTCTTCGTCCGTCATCGCCCGCCTTGCCTTCGGCCAGCCGACCTTTGCACTGCCGCCGGCAGTGTAACGGATTCCCCCGCGCCGGCATGCCCGCCAGAAGCCGAATTGACAGCCCGCCGCCCGGCCGCCGAACCTGCCGACCCGCCAGACCGGCGGAGGATCCACCCATGCCGCACCCGAGCGCGCCGCCGCAGCCCGGTGCCCACCTCTACGACCCCGACGACCCCTTCGAAATGGGCAGTGGGCCATTTCATGCCGTTGACACGGCCAGCGGCGGGATGCGTTTCGTGCTGCTGGCTGAGCGGCGGCACTGCAACGCCTCCGGCGCGGTGCATGGCGGCCTGCTGATGACCATGGCCGATTTGACGCTTTGTGCCTGCGCAACGCGGGCGCTGGGGGACAAGGTGGTGACGGTCGCTTTCAACGCCGAGTTCCTCGCTGCCGGCCGGCCGGGTGAACTGCTAGAAGCGTCGGCGGACTTGCTGCGCCAGACCGGCAGCATGGCCTTCCTGCGGGGCGAGATCCGCGCCGCCGGCCGGCTGCTGTTCGTGGCCAGCGCCGTGGTCAAACGCCGCCGGCGCGGCGGCGGCGATAGCGAACGGGCGGTATAAAACATCTCGACCAATTGGACACCTCGAGAACCTCTGGCGTTGAGGGTCGCGGGTTGATTCTCTGACCTCTGGCGATGGCCGGAGGCGGGGATGGCGGGACAGGCTGGTTTCTTCGACACGGACGAGCGGCTGGCGTGGCTGTCGGCGGCGGGGGA
>VGEV01000090.1 GCA_016869175.1 Alphaproteobacteria bacterium | reverse complement strand
CCCCAGCGAGAACACTCCGCTATGCCGGGCGAGACTGCGCAGCAGACCGCCAGCCGAGCTGAAGTCGAACCGGCCCGCTTCGTGCGCCCGGTCGAACGCGCGCGGCGCGGCATGGCCCCGGCAGTGGTTGCACACTCCCCGTTCGTCGAAGGCGATGGCGGGATCGCTCGTGTCCATCACGCAGCGGACGCAAACCTGATAGGGCCGGGCAGTGGCGGCGTTCATCGAACGGACTTCGTGCTTGTTGCGCAGAGCCGCGTCAAGGGCCGCCCTTCCGGGGTGCCGGTGCGAGCGGTGCGGCGGCCGCGCCCTCGGCCGGCAACCGCTCTGCGAACCGGCGTTGCCGGGCCAGGTGCTGCGCCAGGTTGGCGGCATCTACCCGCTGGCCGAAATCGGGAAACGCGGCCGAACTGCCGCCGGCCAGCGCCGTCGCCAAATGGCGGCTTAGGCTCGGCCAGAAATGGTTGGTGTCGATCCAGTTCTCGCGCCGCCGGGCGAAGCCGGTATCGCCCATGAAATCGACGCAGTTGCCGAAAACCGTCACCAGTTCGGTCAGCCATCGGGCGTAGTCGTCGAAGCGACCCTCCGTCACCAGCAACGCGAACAGTTCGATCGAGATGGGCGAGGTGAAAACGACGATCTCCGCGTCCGGAAATCCGGCTCGAACCGCGGCCAATTCCTCACCCAGCTTGGCATTGTAGCGATAGGTCTCGCTGCCATAGAAGCGGCTGCGCCGGGCATGCGCCAACCCCTCCTCGAATTGCTGAGCGAGCGCCTGCGGCGTCGCCGCAGGCGGATGACGGCGGCCCATACGATCATAGGTCCAGGTATGCGCCGCACCCGGCGCCAGCACGATATTCTCCAGGCCGTTGAACAACACATCGAGGCTGAGCAGCAGGCTCGCGCGGGTGCGCCACGACTGCGCGTCGGTGCGCAAGCGTGCCGCGTCGATCTGGGTGTCGGGCGTGCTCGAGCCGAAAAAATCGATGGCGAGGTAGAGGCGTCCCGGCCGGCCCTTGGCCGCGACAAAGGTCGCCAAGTGACCGACATATTCATAAGGGAACATGCGCGAAGCCGAAAAATTGTAAACCCGGCCGGGCAGCGTCCCAACATCGAAATAGGTCATGCGCGACGAACCAAGCAGCACGCCGTCGAAGGTCTCGTTTCGCGCGAACAGCCGATTGACACGGTTCTGGCGTTCGTCGCGCAAGATGTATCGGCTGGAAAGCGTTACCGGCGGCTCGAACGCCCAGGTCGGATCGGCCAGCCAGTTGAAGCCGGCCACGCAGGCCAGGATCGGCAGCGCCGCCAATGCGAAGGCCAGAAGAAAACGGCGGGCGTGGCGTTGCACGGCTTTTAGAACTGGAAATAGAGGAATTCGCTGACGCGCGAGAGCCCAAGCAAGGCAACGACGGCAACGACCGCCGTGACGGTGCCCCAGGCCGGCGTGGCCCGCCAGGCAATTCGGGCCTTGCCGGCCGGCTCGAGCGTCGGCCGGTAGCGGCGCATCAGTTCTTGCGTGTTCGGCAAGCCGAGTGCGATCAGGAGGCCGAGGGCGACGGCAAGCGGCGCCGCCGGCCAGAAGCCCCTGACATTCGGGAAAAGCCCTGTGAAGCTGAGGCCGTGCGCCACGAGCCAAGGCTCCAGCTGGCCCAGGCGCCCAACCAGGCTAGCCGGCAACGAGAGGCCGTCGAAGCCGGTCATGGCGCGCAGCATCGCCAGCGCCTCGCCCATCGTCTCGGCCCGAAACAGCACCCAGGCGACGACCACGGCGAGGAAAGTCGTCATCCAGGCGATGGCCCGCGCGACCGGCCCGCCCCGCCGCTTCCAGCCCAAAATCCGCTTGCCGGCGCGCCAAGCATGGTTGAGGCACAGGTAGAGGCCGTGCAGCAAGCCCCAGGCAACGAAGGTCCAGTTGGCACCGTGCCACAATCCGCCGAGGATCATCACCAGCAACAGATTGAGATAGCGCCGGGTGGTTCCGAGCCGATTGCCGCCGAGCGGCAGGTAGAGATAGTCGCGCAGGAAGCGCGACAGCGTCATGTGCCAGCGTCGCCAGAAATCGACCATGCTCGCGGCCTTGTAGGGCGAAGCGAAATTGACCGGCAGGCGAATGCCGAACAGGCGGGCGCCGCCGATCGCCATGTCGGAATAGCCGGAAAAATCGAAATAGATTTGCAAGGTATAGGACAGGGCGCCGGTCCAGGCTTCGGCCAAAGTCAGGGCGCCCCCGGTGCGAGCGGCTTGGAAGACGGGGCTGGCATAAAGCGCCAGGCTGTCGGCCAGGATGACTTTCTTGAACAGACCCAACGCGAAAATCGTGCCGCCGACCGCCAGGTCGGAAGCGCGGAAGCGTCGGCGCGCCTTGCGCGCGAACTGCGGCAGCATCTCCTTGTGATGTACGATCGGCCCGGCAATCAATTGCGGGAAGAAAGTCACGAACAGGCAATATTGCGCGAAGTCGTATTCGCGCGCTTCGCCGCGAAAAGCATCGACCAGATAGGCAATCTGCTGGAAGGTGAAAAACGAGATGCCGATCGGCAGCACGACCCCCGGCAAGGGCAGCGCCATGCCGCTTGCCAGGTTCCAATTCGCCACCGCGAACCCGGCATATTTAAAACCGCCGAGCACGGCCAGGTTCCCGGCCACGGCGCAGGCCAGAAACGGGCGGCCGCCTTGGCCCCGTCCGAGCGCCCGGCCGGCGGCGAAATTTCCCGCCATCGAGGCGAGCAGCACGCCCAGGAACCGCCAGTCCCACCAGCCATAGAAAAAGATCGAGGCGAGCGCGAGCCACAGAATGGCCCATCGTCGGCTGCTTCGATTCAACAGGAAAAAGCCGAACAACACGATCGGCAGGAAGCCGAACAGGAACTCGGGCGAATTGAACAGCATGTGCGTTACCGGTCGGCTCGGCGCAAACGCGGCAGCAACGCCGCCAGAGCCATGCCGAGGGCCGCTTCCAGCATGGCATAGCCCGGCAGCAGATAGCGGGTGATGGGACGATTGCCATAGCCGAACACCGCCAGCCGCAGCAGGAAATAGCCAAGCGCCAACGCCAGTGCCCAGCGCACGGCGCGCGGCAACGGGACCGGCCAGAGCAGAAGCGCGAGCGCACCCAGCAACAAGGCATAGCGATAGAGGTTGCCGCCGGCCCGGATCGCCAGGTCGCCCGGGAAGGCCAGCGCCAGCGACATCAGGCCGCCCAGCCGGCGCTCCGGCCCGATGTCGCCGGCGGGCGTCGGCCAGCCATTGGCGGTGACGGGATTGGCAGCCAGGTCCCAGATCGCGCGCAACGGGTCGAACAGGTAATGCCGCCAGGGCGCCGCCCGCTTGCGCGCCTCGTAGAGCGACTGGAAGGCGGCATCGATCTCTGCCGGCACCGGCTTGCCGTCGTGCCGGCGCAGCGCTTCCAGCAGGGTCGCCACCTGTCGCCGCTCGTCGGCGCTGACATAGGCGCGCTCGGGCACGACGATATCGGACCAGCGCCGCTCGCCGATCGGATAGGCCCAGGCCTGGCCGTCGTAATGGCTGACGGTCCAGGACATGCCCCAGCGATAGTAGCCGAGCGGATATCCCGGCAGGCTGGCGACGTCGCCCCTGGGCAAGGCGGGAATGCCGTGCGCCAGGTTGCGCAAGGCCCAGGCGCCCGGAAGCAGCGCCAGCAGGACCGCCAGGATCGCGCCGCGCCGCAGCGCTTCGCGCGGTCGGTGCAGCAGCAGTCCGAGCGCCGTGACCGGCAGGCAGAGCAGCAGGGCGTCGTAGCGCAAGGTCAAGGCGGCGCCCAGCGCCAGTGCCAAGGGCAGGATGGCGAGCCGGCCCAACGCAAGGCAGCGCAGCATTTCGGCGAACACCCACCACGCCGCCGCCGTTTGCAGCGCCTCGGTCAGCACGAAGCGGGCATAGGGCACCTGCAGTGGCGAGAGCGCGCAGAGCAGGCCGGCGGCCAGGCCGGCCGCGCGGCTGCCGGCGGCGCGCGTCGCCGCTTCGGCCAGCCAGGCGATTGCCAGCGCCTGCAGGAGACAGGGCAGCAGCAGCGCGCTGACGGTCGAGGGGCCGAACAGCAGCCAGGCCAGTGCCAGCACGGCCGGGTAGCCTGGCAGCCGGCTGCCGCCCGGCTCGGGCAGGCAGGCCGCGCCCTCGGGCGGCGAGGCCGCGACGCAGCCGTTGCGGTAGATGTTCTCCGCCAGCACCAGGTAGCCGGGCGAATCGCCGGCATAGGCCGGGTAGGCCAGCGCCATCGCCAGACGCGCCGTCAACGCCAGGGCGAACAGGCCGCTCAGCCACAATCCGCCAAGACCAGCGTTTCCGCCCCGTTCCGCCTCCGCCATGCTCGCCGCTTGGCCCAGTTCGCCGCCTCTTGCCAGTATGCCTCATGCGCTGGCGCGACCGTCTGTTCAAGGCAATTCTGATCGCTCTCGGCCTGGTCCTGGGGCTGGCGCTGGTCGAGGTCGGGTTGCGGCTGGCGCCGCCGTTTCCGACCCGGGTCCGCGCCGACCGCATCGTGTTGCCGGCAAACGAACGCCTGCGGTTCCGCTTCGAACACTACGCCCTGGCGGCGGAAGTCGAGGTGCGCCGGAACAGCCTGGGCCTGCGTGGACCGGAACTCGCCGCGGCGGCGCCGGGCGCATTGCGGCTGATCACCGTCGGCGGCAGCACGACCGAGAACCTCTATCTTGGCGAAGGCAGCACCTGGACCGACCGCCTGGCGGAGCGGCTCGGGTCCGCCGTGGGGCCGCTCTGGGCGAACAATGCCGGCCTCGACGGCCAGTCCAGCTTCGGCCACCTGGTTCTGCTGCAAGACCATCTGGCCGGCCTGAAACCCGACGTGCTGCTGTTCCTGGTGGGGGTGAACGATGTCGGCCATGCCGCGCCGCGCGCGTTCGACCGGGCGCACGAAGCGGGCCGGTTCGACTTCAGCTCGGCTGGCGGCCTGCTGCGCAGTCTCGCCCGGCATAGCGAAGTGTTCTCGCTGGGGCTCAATCTGAAACGCGCCTGGCAAGCTCGGCAGGCGGGGCTGGTGCACGATCCCGGCCTGTTCGGTCCCGACCCCACGCGCCGCGCTGCGCCGCTGGCGCCGCCGCTGGGGGCGGACGAGGCGGGCGCGCGCATCGCCGCGTTGAGCCAGGCCTTCCTGCCGGACTACGCCGCCCGGTTGCGCGAATTGGTGCGCCGGACCCGTGCCCTGGGTGCGTTGCCGGTGTTGCTCACCCAGCCGGCGGTGTTCGGTCCGGGGATCGACGCGTGGACCGGCTGGGACCTGGCGGCGATCGAAGCCTTGTGGGCTCTGCCGGGCGGTGCCGCCTGGGACTTGCTGGAGCGCTACAACGAGACGACCCGGCAAATCGCGGCCGAGCAAGCGGTCCCGCTGGTCGATCTGGCGCGCCACCTGCCGAAGGCGATTCGGCTGTATTACGATCCCGTGCACCACACGCCCGAAGGCGCGCGGCGCCTGGGCGAACTGGCGGCCGACATGCTGTGTCCCATCTTGCAGGCCCGCCATCCGGACAAGGCCCGGGCGCCCTGCCCGCCCTGACAGCCGGCGCGGCGTCCGATCGGCTGGCATCGCTGATGGCGATCCCTCGGATCGGAGCCGTCCGCGCCACCGTCTGGGTTGCGGGGGCAATGGCTTGCGGTGAAACCGGACCTGCCGGTTCGATTTGTACGGAAACGGCCCTAATCCGTGATCTGCTGGCGGTCGAGTTCCGCCAGACGAAGCTGGCTCAACTGGTCCGCCAACAGGCCCAGCAGACACATCAGCAGGCCGAGCAAGGTGACCAGCATGCCGGCGACCGGAATGCCTTCGTGCCGGTTGAGCGCAACGACGAGGCCATAAAGCGTGCCTAGCGCCGTCAATAACAGGCCGGGCGGCAGAAAAAAGCGCAGCGGGGCAAACAGCAAGATAGCGCGCATGACCAAGGCCAGCGAAGCGAATCCGTCGCGCAGCGCCACTTTGCTCTTGCCAAGCCTCGGGGCGGTGCCGACCGGTTGCCAGGCCACGGGGTATCGGCGCTCCAACAGCACCAGCGTGGTCGTCAGGCTTGCGCTGAAGCCGTTCGGCAGCAGCGATAGATAGGGCATCACCGCCTCGCGGCGAAAAATCCGCAGGCCGCAATTGAGATCGGCCGCGGGCGGAAAGCCCAGACCCATCGCCAGCAGCGCGATGGCGGCCTTGCCGATGATGCGCACCTTGGCGCCCTGGCGGCGCGGCCGGCGGCCCAGGACCGCGGCCACCCGTTCCTTCGCCAGCCGGTCCAACATCGCCTGCAGGTCGCTGACGCGGTGCTCGCCGTCCGAATCGAACCAGGCGATGGCGTCGCCCGTCGCGGCCCGCATGCCGGTCTTCAGCGCCGCGCCATAGCCGCGGTTGAAGGGATGCACCAGCAGCCGCACGTCGTTGCGGGCGGCCAGCAACTCCGCCGTGCCGTCGGTCGAGCCATCGTCCACCACGATGATCTCGACCTCCGGCATGGCGCGGCGCAGGCCATCCAGCACGCCGCCGATGCCCGCCGCCTCGTTGAAGGCCGGCATGACGATACTCAGCGGCGGGCGGCTTTGCGCCAGGGTTCGCGGAGCAACCAACTCGGTCGGGGTGTTTGGCATGGCGCGACCAGCGGAGGGGAATCGCCGGTTAGATTACCATGCCAGGCAGCGCGCGGCCGGCCCGCGGGCAAAGCGTCTATAGTTGCCATGCATGCTGGCCCCCACCCTTACCCTCAGCTTCGATCTCGAATTGCTGCACGGCTGGACCGACAGCCCGCCCGGGTTGCGTGCCCGCAAGCGGGCGGAATTGGCGGACTTCCGGCCGCGCTTTGCCCGGCTGGTGGCGGCCCTGGAGCGGCACGCGGTGACCGCGACCTTCGCCATCGTCACCCACCTGCTTCTGTCGCGTGGCCTGACGGCGGCCGAATACGCGCAGGTCGACCGCCTGCAGGAGCTGGCGGACTGTCCGGCGGACGCCGACTCGCCGTGGTTCGGCCGGGACCTAGTGGAGCGGCTGTTGGCCTCCCGGCTCGGCTTCGAGATCGGCTGTCATTCCTTCTCGCATCGTCCGTTCGACGCCCTGGATGCGGCCGCGGCGGCGCTCGAACTGGCGCAGTCTTGTCGGCTGGCGCAGAGCTTCGGACTGCACCTGCGCAGCTTCGTCTTTCCGCAGAACCGCGACGGCCATCGCGGCCTGCTCGCCCAGCATGGCTTTCGCTGCTATCGCGCCGACGCGCGACACGAGACGGTCGGCCCCAGATGGCGCAAGGCGGTGGCGACCTGGCTGGCCACCGCGCCGCCCCGGCCCCGCCAGCCGGTGCTGGACGAGCACGGCTTGGTCGCGTTGTCGCCATCGCTGCATCTGGCCGGTTTCGCGCACGGGCCCAAGGCGCTGCTGCGCCGGTTGCCGCCTGTCGATACGTTCCGCCGTTACGTCGACCGCGGCTTGGCCGCCACGGTGGAGGAGGGCGGCGTGTTGCACTTCTGGATGCATCCCGAGGAATACGGTCACGATGTGCTGTCGGACGATCTCGACTATCTGCTGGGCAGGGCGGCCAGGTTGAGGGACCAGGGAAAACTCGCCATCGCCAGCATGGGCTCGGTGGCGGACCTGCTGTTGGCCGAGGCCGGCCGATGAGCGCGCAGGCACGCGAGGCGGTCCGCCGGCATTTCCAGAAAGCCCACTGGGTCAAGCATTTCCGCTCGACCGCCGACTACAACCTGATGGCGCGTCGCCGGGCGGTGTTCGAGCTAGCCGCGCAGGAGCCTGCTCCGCGATTGCTCGACCTGGGCTGCGGCGCCGGGGCCTATCTGGAGCTGGCGCCGGCGCTGGGCGCCCGCTATGTCGGCGTCGACTTCGCCCCCAACATGATTGCCGCCGCCCGCGAGCGGGCACGCGAGTTGCGCCTGGAGCACGCGACTTGCCTGCTGGTCGGCGATGCCACGCAGACCGCCTTCGCCGACGGCAGCTTCGACCTGGCGATCGGGGTCGGCCTGATCGAGTATTTCGCCGAACCCGCGCCGCTGCTGGCCGAACTGCGCCGAGTGTTGCGGCCGGGCGGCCGCCTGATCCTGCAAGCCTATCTGCCCAGCCGCTATCCCGAGGGCCTGTGGGAACTGATGAAACGCGGGCGCAACCGGCTGCTGCGGCGCGACGTCGGCTTCCGCCACCGTCGCTACGGCGCGCGGGCCTTGGACCGGCTGTTGGCGGGGGTCGGCTTCGCCTTGGTCGATTGGCGCTTCGCCAACTTCCATCTGCTGCCCCGCACGCAACTCCAGGCGCTGCTGCCGGCGCTGCACGTCGTCCCGGCCGAGTGGCTGGCGCGGCACCATGGGCGGGGCCTGGAAACGCTGGCGGTCAACTATGTCGGCTGCTACCGGCGCGGCTGACATGACCGCGCGGCAGATCGGGAGAGCCATCGCGTGAATCGCCTGGCGGTGCTCATTCCGGTCTACAACGACCCCCGAGGCTTGGCCGCCTGCCTGGCGCCGTTGGCGGCGGCGGGGGGCGGCTTCGACGTGCTGGTGGTCGACGATGGCAGCGAGCCGCCGCTGGACGAAGCGGGCGCCGGCCTGCCGTTCGCGGTCCGCTGCCATCGGCTGCCGGCCAATCGGGGCATCGCTGCCGCGCTGAACGCAGGTCTGGCGCTCATCAGGGGGCGCGACTACGCCTATGTCGCCCGGCTCGATGCCTGGGATATCTGCGCGCCCGAGCGGTTCGGCTTGCAGATGGCGTTCCTCGACCGCCATGAGCGGCATGTCGTGGTGGCCAGCGATGTCGAGTTCATCGACCGTGCCGGCGCGCCGCTCTATCGCTATGCGCCGCAATGCGAGGACGCCGCGATCCGTCGCGAGATGCGCTACCGGCCGTCGTTCATCCATCCGGCCAGCATGCTGCGACTTGCCGCGCTGGAACGCGCCGGGGGCTACAGCGAGGCTTGTCCCGGTGCCGAGGACTACGAGCTGTTCTGGCGGTTGCTCGATATCGGCCTGGGCGCCAACCTGCCGGACGTGCTGCTCAAGGTCTATCTCAATCCGCTGGGCATCTCGCAGACGCGTCGGCGCCAACTCATCCGCTCGCGGCTGCGGCTGCAGCTCGATCGTTTCGGCTTTGCCGATCCGCACAGCTATTTCGGCATCCTGCGGACCCTGGCACTGGCCGGCATGCCCTATTCGTTGGCCTACGCCCTGAAGCGCCTGGCCCGGCCGCCAGCGCAAGAGGAGGCGGGTCGATGAGCCGCACGACCCTCAACGTGCTGGGCGTGGCACTGGCCTGCCTGTATGCCCTGCTGGCGCCGGTGATGATCCAGAACGGGCTGGAGCCGTTGCTGCCGGGGCGGTTCGGCCGCATGCAGCTCGCCGACCTGCTGGCTCCGGCGATGGCGGCCTGGCTCGCCTGGGACTGGCGGAGCCGACCGCCGCGCTTGGCTCCGGAAGCGCGCTTTCCGGTCGCCTTGCTGTTGCTGGCCGCCGCCGCCTATGTCGCGGCGGGGCCGGCAAGCGGCTATCTCGCCGACGGTCGCCTGCCGATCGCCGACACGCTGAAGCGCTTCTATCTCGCGCTGACGCTGGTCTTCTACGTGCGCGTGCTGCGCATCGAGAACGCCCCCCTCATCGTGCTGTGGGCGACGATTTATTGGCTTGTCCTGGTGGCGGCGCTGGCGCTCGGCTTCTATGGCGCGCACCTGGTGACCGGCGAGGCCAACCTGTTCGTGCGACCGGGGGGCGTCTTCCTGATGGAGTTTGGCCCCGGCCAGTTGGTCGGCCCGATGCGCCCGACGGAAAAGCTGTTCGCCACCTACCTGCTGCTGTTGGCCGCAGCCCTGGCCTTCGGCCGGTCGCAGTTCGACCGTCTGACCTGGCGGCTGTTATGGGCGTTGCTGGCGGTCTGCTCGCTGCTGACCTTTTGTCGGCCTGGGATCCTGGCGGTGCTGTTCCTCTGCCTGGCGGCGGTGCCGCGGGCCTGGCGGTGGCACGCCGCGGCGCTGGTCGCCGGGTTGACGGCGGTCCTGCTCGCCAGCGCCGTGTTCGACCTCAACTACCTGCTGGGCGCGGGCGGCCTGCGCCTGACCGAAGCCTACTATCTCAAGCGCGTGGGTCTGGCTGCCTGGTGGTCGGCGCCAGTGCTGGGGATTGGGCCAGAGCATTTCTATGACGCCTGGCAGCGGGCGCTTGCCGCCGGGCTGGTGCCTGCGACCATGCTGGGTCTGCTGCCGGAAACCCCGGACAGCAGCTATGTGCACCTGGCCGTCGAAACCGGGCTGATCGGGCTGCTGGCCTGGTTCGGCATGCTGGCCCTGGTGCTGCGCGCCTTGTGGTGGCGGGCGGCGGACGTGCCGGGCGGGCGGTGGCTGATTGCTGCCTGGCTGGCGCTGTTCGCCGCCGCCCTGATCGACCTGACGGCAACCAATTTCCGTTTCCTCTACGTCCTGGTGCCGCTGATCGCCGCCATACCCTCCCACCGCCTTGCGGTCCCGCCATCGAAGGACCTCTAGGCGTGGCGCTCGACCTCGACCGCTATCTTGCCAGCAACACCATTCCCTACTACTTCCGCGCGCTCTACGCCGGTCGAGGCTTGGCCAGCCTGCCGCACCGTCGCCGCATCGCCCGCTTGCTGCGCGAACTGGATGGCCTGCTGACGCCGCAAACCAGCCTGGCCGATGTCGGCACGGGCGACAGCCTGCTGACGGCCCTGATCGCCGCCCGTTATGGTCTCGGCCAAGTCGAGGGCCTGGATCGGCAGGTTGCCTTGCTGGAGATCGCGCGGGCGCACCATCCGGGCATCCGCTATCGCGAATACGACCTGAACCGCCCGACCCCGCCGCCCGGCCGCTACGACGTGGTGCTGTGCCTGGAGACACTGGAACATGTCGGCGACCTGGAGGCGGCGATCGACAACCTGCTGGGCTTGCCGCGGCCGGGCGGCCATCTGTTGCTCAGCGTGCCGATCGAGATAGGCTTGCCGGGCCTGCTCAAGTTCGCGGTGCGGCTGCGGCCGGGCGGCATCGGCTTCCAGGACCTGCCGCGAACAAGGGGGCTCGCTTGGCGTTACCTGCTGGCGCTGCTGACGGGGCGGCGGCTTGCCCGCTTCCGGCAGCCCCGCGCCCACTGGGAGACGCATTTCGGCTTTGACCACCGCGTGCTGGAGGCATTGCTGGCACAGCGCGGACTGGCCCCCCAGCGCTTCGATGTCGCCAGCACGCGGTTCTATCGGCTGACGCTATCGGGAACGGCAGCCGCCAGCGCCAACGGCAGCAGCGCATAGAGGAAGCGGAAATTCTGGATGTCGAGGTCGACCGCGACGATCGCCAGTGCGGCGATCGCCAGGCACATGACGCGACCTGCCGCCGGGTCGGTCCGCTGCCGCCAAGCGGTGGCGAGCGGCAGGGCCAGCAGCCCAAGCCAGGCCGCCAGACCGGCGAAGCCGCTTTCCGCCGCCAGGCTGAGGTAGCTCGATTGCGCGCTGAAATAGCTGCGCAGGGCCGCCGGCAGTGCGCCGTCCGCGCGCAAGGCTTCGAGCGTCGCCTGGAAGCCCCCGGCGCCGGCGCCGAACCAGGGCGCGGCCGTCCAGGCCTGCAGCGCCACCCATTTCAACTGCCAATAGTGGAACCAGACGATGCTGCCGGCCAGGCGGAAGCGGCATTCCGTGCCGTCCGCCATCGGCCCATAGGCGTGGGCGGCCGGATCGGCGGCGTAGGCCAGGCCGCAGGCGAACGCGGCCTCCAGGTTGGGCGAATAGGTGATGGTGACGGCTTGCAGCGCCAGGATCGCCAGCAGCGCGGGCAGGGCTGCGAGCGCCAGCCAGACCGAAGCCCGCGGTTGCCGCGCCAACAGCGCCAGCACCAGGAACAACAACGCCAGGCAGCCCGAACGCGACAGCGTGAGCGTCGCCGCGATGGCGCATAGCAGGGCAAATGCCCAGGCCGCGCTCCTCGACAGGCGACCCTGCGCCGCCAGCGCCGACCAGCCGAGCAACAGCACATAGACCGAGAGCAGCTTGGAGGTCGGGCTGAACGGTCCGCGCAAGGCCACCACGTTGCCAAGGAAGTAGTAGTCCTGCCAGACATTGACCGCGAAGTTGGCGCGCCCGGTCGCGGCGGCGTGCAGATACAGGCCCAGGCTCAGCAGCAGCAGCAAGCCCGCCCAGCAGAGCGCGAAACGCTGGAAGGCCCGGTCGAGCGCGCCGCGCCGCCACAGCCAGACGAAGAACGCCAGGACCAAGCCGAGATAGAGACGCTTGCCCGCTTCGCCCAAGTCGGCAAGAGCGATCGGACGATCGAGTGCCGCGCCGACGACCGGGCTTAGGGCGAACAGCGCGGCCAGGGTCAGCAGGGCATGGCAGAGGCGGCCGAGGCCGCGCTCGGCGAGCGCCGTCCAGGCGAGCCAGCCCACGATGGCGGGCGCCAGGGCATCGACCGGCTGCAGCCGCGGCAGCGGCATGCGCAGCACCCAGTCCTCGGGCACCGGCATGATCGGCACCGCCAGCAGATACAGCCCTGCCAGCAGGCGGCCCAGCCGCTGGCGGCGCAGGGCGCTCACGCCGCTATCGCCGGCTGGCGGGCTTCGCCTACCATGCGCCCCGGGGGAGGACAGCGGATGCAGCGGTTCGACTTGACGGGCAAGGTGGCGATCGTCACCGGGGGCAACGGCGGCATCGGCTTCGGCATGGCCCAGGGGCTGGCCGATGCCGGCGCCAGCCTGCTGATCGTCGGCCGCAACGCCGAGAAGAACGCCGCCGCCAAGGCCCGGCTGGCGGCTGCGGGCGGCCGCGTCGAGAGTTTCATCGCCGATCTGGCGCAAGAGCAGCCCGTGCGCGACACCATCGCCGACGCGGTCAGGCGGTTCGGGCGTCTGGACATCCTGGTCAACAATGCCGGCATCAACATCCGCAAGGCGCCGCAGGACTATACGCTCGCCGAATGGCAGCGTGTCATCGATATCAACCTGACCGGCCTGTTCGTCGCCTGTCACGCTGCCTATCCGGTACTGCGCCAGGCGGGCGGCGGCAAGATCATCAACATCGGTTCCATGATGTCGCTGTTCGGCACGCCGTTCGTGGCGCCCTACGCCGCCAGCAAGGGCGGCGTCGTGCAACTCACCAAGGCGCTCGCCACCGCCTGGGCCAAGGACAACATCCAGGTCAACGCCGTGCTGCCCGGCTGGATCGACACCGAGCTGACCCAGCGTGCGCGGGCCGAGGTGCCGAAGCTGAACGAGCGCGTGCTGGATCGCACGCCGGCCGGCCGCTGGGGCACGGGCCAGGACATGGCGGGAATCGCCGTGTTTCTGGCCTCGGCCGCGTCCGACTTCATCACCGGAACGGCCATCCCGGTCGATGGCGGTTTCGCCGCGCAGGGCTGATACGGTCGGCCGATGCAGGCCGAGCAGTATGCCGCCATGGCGGCGGTCGAGGACCGCATGTGGTGGTACCGCGCCTTGCACCGCAACGTGCTGGCGCTGCTGGCAAGCGCGCTGCCGGCGGGCGATGGGGCAATCCTGGATGCCGGTTGCGGCACGGGCGGCCTGTTGCGCAGGCTGGCCGAACGCTGGCCCGCGGCGCGGCTCTGCGGGCTCGAGGCCTCGCCGCTGGCGCTGGCCTTGGCGCGGCCCCGAACGCGGGCTTGGCTGGTCGCGGGCTCGGTCAACCGCCTGGCCTTCGCCGACCGCCGGTTCGACGCGGTGGTCAGCCTGGACGTGCTTTATCACGCGAACGTGCGGGCCGACGCCGCCTTGGCCGAGATGCGACGCTGCTTGCGCCGAGGCGGGGTTGCCGTGATAAACCTGCCCGCCTACCGCTGGCTGGGCTCGGCGCACGACGTCCGGGTGCAGGGCGCCCGCCGCTTCAGCGCGAGCGAGGCCATCGCGCTGGTGCGGGCGGCCGGATTGCAAGTCGAATGGACGAGCTACTGGAACACCATCCCCTTTCCCGCCATGGCCGTGCGCCGCCTGTTGGCCGCAGGCGTCGGCGGTGGCGACGTGCGGCTCTATCCGCCGGTGCTCGATTGGCTGCTCGACCGCGCCATGCGCCTGGAACACCGCGCGTTGCGCCGCCGCTGGCGGTTGCCTTTTGGCGGCTCGGTCCTGCTGCTGGCGCGCCGCGATGACTGAGCCGGCGGCGCCAGCGCTCAGCATTGTGGTGCCGGTCTACAACGGCGCCGGCAGTATCGGCGAACTGGTCGACGCGCTGGCGCGGCTGGACGTACCGGGCGGCAAGGAGATCGTGCTGGTGAACGACGGCAGCCCCGACAATAGCGAGGCGGTGTGCCGGGCGCTCACGCGACGCAGCGATGTTGCGGTCAGCCTGCTCAATCTGGCGCGCAACTATGGCGAGCATAACGCCGTCATGTGCGGCTTGCGGCACGCCCGGGGCTGCCATGTCATCACCATGGACGACGACCTGCAGAACCCGCCGGGCGAGGTGTTGCGGCTGCTGCGGCATGCGCGCGAGGGCAATTACGACGTGGTCTACACCTACTATGCCGAAACGAGGCAGAGCTGGACGCGCCAGCTCGGCAGCCGGCTCACCAACCGGATGGCCGACTTCCTGTTGGACAAGCCCAAGGGCCTCTACCTGTCGTCCTTCCGCTGCCTCAGCCGCTTCGTCGCCGACCGCGTCACGGCCTATGCCGGCCCCTATCCTTACGTCGATGGCCTGATCATGCAGGTGACGCAGAATATCGGCGCGCTGCTGGTCGAGCATCTGCCGCGCCGGGCCGGCCGCAGCAACTATAATTTCCGCCGGCTGATGCGGCTGTGGCTGCGGGTCGCGGTCAATTTCTCGGTGATGCCGCTGCGCTTGAGCCTGCTGCTGGGTGCGGCGCTGGGCGTGGCGGGTCTCGGCGCCTCGATCCTGGTGCTGATCGAGTATTTCCTCCACGACTTGCCGCTCGGCTACGGCTCGGTGATGGCGGCGATCCTGGTATTCTCGGGTGCGCAACTGATGATTGTCGGCATGCTGGGCGAATATGTCGGCCGCATCTACCTGACGGTCAGCCAGCGACCGCAATACACCCTGCGCGAGCGTGTGCCGGCGGCGGCCCCGGCGGAAGTCGAGGCGAGCGAGGCATGAAGCAGCCGTCGATCGGCCTGGTCGGCGTCGGCGCCTGGGGCCGCAATCACGCGCGCGTCCTGGCGCGGCTCGGCCATCTGGCCGCGGTGGCGGACGCCGACCCGCGGGCGGCACTGGCCGTCGCCGGCCAGCATGGCGTGCCGGTGCGCGATTTCGATGCGCTGTTGGGCGATCCGGCGATTGCCGCGTTGGTGATCGCAACGCCGGCCGCCACGCATGCCACGTTGGCGCGCGCGGCACTCAGTGCCGGCAAGGACGTGCTGGTGGAAAAGCCGTTGGCGCTCGACACCGGCGACGCGGCGCACCTGGTGCGGCTGGCGGCCGATCGCGGCCGGGTGCTGATGGTCGGCCACATCCTGCAATACCATCCGGCGTTTGCCCGGTTGAAGGCGCTGGTCGCGGCCGGCGAACTTGGGATGCCGAAATACATCGGCTCGCATCGCCTGAGCCTGGGCCGCATCCGCCGCGAGGAGAACATTCTCTGGAGCTTCGCGCCGCACGACATCTCGATGATCCTGGCGCTGGCCGGCCAGGCGCCCCAACGGGTGGAGGCGGTCGGCTACAGCTATCTCAACGAGCCCATCGCCGACTTCACCACCACGCATCTCGAATTCGCCAACGGCATCCGCGCCGACATCTTCG
>VGEV01000089.1 GCA_016869175.1 Alphaproteobacteria bacterium | reverse complement strand
GCGTAGCGCGCGCGGATCGCTGCGTCGTCGATCATTCAGATCAACTACGCTACCTTCACATCAAACGGAATCCCCCGCCGATAGACCGGCGCGATTCAGGTATTCCCTGACGAGCCCTAACCTGGACCAAGCCCGTCAAGCCTGGCTTCACGGCGTGCCTCAGATGATAGTCGGGCAACTCGCCCGCCAAGCGTTCGACGTAATGCGGTACTTCCGGGCGCGGTCCGACCAGGCTCATCTCGCCGCCGAGCACATTGATAAGCTGTGGCAGCTCGTCGATGCGGTGCCGGCGCAGGACGGCACCCACCCGGGCAATCCGGGGGTCCAGCTCCCTGGCCCAGCTATGCCGACCTTCGGCGGGCGGCTCGTGCCGTATGGTGCGCAGCTTGGCCAAGGTAAAGATGCGGCCGTGCAGCCCGACGCGTTCCTGCCGGAACAGGATCGGTCCGCGCGTTTCCAGCCGGATGGCGACCGCGGCCAGCGTCAGCAGTGGCAGCGTCAGAGCCAGCATGCCGCCGGCCGCCAGGATGTCGAAGCCGCGCTTGATGGCCCAGCGCCACTTCGCCGCATGCCGCGACGGCAGGTGCTGCGACGGGCTGCTGGTATCCCGGAGCTCCAGGTCGGACAGTTCGGTGCTGGTACGCGTCGTCGATGCGATCACTGCCCTACCCTTTGCTGAAGGCTTATGCGCAGCGACCCTGGGTCGCCCCGCCAGCGACCCGCGGCAAGCGACATGCCAGGATCGCGGCAGCCAAGCCCGCCCGGAATCCGCCCGAATCGTTCTGGCATGGCACGCAACGAGCGAATTCCGCCCGGTCGCGTATCGTTCCAGGACGGTCCTTCGGCGCGGCCGCGGATGCCGCCCGGACCGGTGGGCGGGCAAGCGGTCTAAACCGTTGCGCGGCTAGGCGGGCGCCGAGGTCGGCTCGAACAGCCTGCGGTCGCGCAAGGCTTCCACCGACACGGTGATCACCGTGGTTGGATCATCCAGCTTGCGCAGCGTGGCATGGTCGTGCGTTGGCAAACGTCGCACGCTTTCGACCCGCCAAAGTGTTTGCGATGCTGTCTTGCGGAAATAGCTGCCCGCCTGGATCTCCACACGCCTCGCCAACGCATACTCCCTGCAAACCCGCTGGCGCCGTCCGGCGTCGCCCCGGTCGGCGGCGCCCCGCAGCACCGTCGCCGACAATGGCGGGCGGTTTCCGCCGAGTGCGCTCGACGCTACACGACCGCGCCGCCCTTGTCAGGAAGATATACGCCTAGCCGTCGCGGTAGATGAAACCATAGGTGGGATTGGTCCGCCCGAAGCTAGCGGCCGCCCGGTACCACACCCGGACCTCCGACCAGTCGTTGTCCGCGGACACGTCGACCACCAGCACGTCGCGTTCCACCTGGCCCTTGCCCGTGCGACGGGTAGCCCAGTTGGCGTGGTCAACCACCGCGGTGCGACGATCCGCCACCGCGGTCACTACCGCGACATGGCCATAGCGCATCTGCTTGGTGCGCTTGAACACCAGCACCGACCCTTCGCGCGGCACCCACCCGCGCCGGTACTCGCCGGCCGCCCGATGCCACCACATCCAGGCATCACCCGACAGCTCGATATCGGAGGCGAGCTTGGCGAACTGCACGCAATTCCGCGATTGCGCCGCCCTGGCCGGCGAGGCCCATGCGAAACCGATGATCATGAGCCCCAGCAACGCAACTCTGTGCGCCAGCTGACGTCGTGTCATGTCGTGGCCCCCCTCCGACACGGCCTTCGTCCAGATTGCTGTATGAAGCGCTGCGTTAGGGTTAATGGCAACGCTGAGGCGGAAATTGCTTGTGGATAACGCCGTGATTCGAGACCAGCCGGATCGCCCCGCCGCACTCACTTCGAACTTCCTGAAGTAACGCGCCGGGTAGACCGCCATAAGGCGAACCAAGTCCTGCGCGGCCCGGAGATGGTCATTGGCGCGCGCCCGGGACGCTAGGCGGGACGGACAGGCCGACTATGATGCGGCAGACCGCAGCCGGACAGCACCGGCCCCGCGGTCGCGGGATCGGCGATGGTCGCGGGGGTGGTCGAGACGGGCTCCGGCAGTGCGCTCAGGCGAGCGGCGCTGTTGGCGACGTTGACGCTCGGCACCATGTCCTACGTGATGTCGGTCATGGTGGCGAACGTATCACTGCCGCAAATGCAGGGCTCGCTTTCGGCGACGCAAGACCAGATCGCCCTGGTGGTGACCTTCAATCTGGTGGCAACCGCGATCGCCACGCCCATGGGCGGTTGGCTGGTGGCACGGTTCGGCCGGCGGCGAGTGGTGCTGTTCGGCCTTGGCGGCTTCATCGCCACATCCTTCTTGTGCGGCACGGCCACGACACTGGTCGAGCTGATCATCTATCGGGTCATCCAGGGCGCCATCGGCGCGCCCATCGTCCCGGTGGCGCAGGCGATCAGCCTGGATGCCTATCCGCGCCATCAGCACGGCATGGTGACCGCCGTCTACGGGCTTGGCGTGACCTCCGGCCCGATCATCGGTTCGACGCTGGGCGGGCTACTCAGCGATCTCTATGGCTGGCGTTACGTCTTCTACCTGCTGCTGCCGTTCGGTGCGCTGGCCTTTCTCGGTGCCTGGCTGTTCGTCGCCGACAAAGGCAAGCCGCCCGGCACCCGGCTCGATTGGACCGGCTTCCTGGCCTTGTCGCTCTGCGTCGGGTCGCTGCAATTGATGCTGGACCGCGGCGAGCGGCTCGGCTGGTTCGAGGCGACGGGCATCGTCCTGGCCGCCTGCACCAGCTTGCTGGGCGGCTATCTCTTCCTGGTGCACGCGATCACCGCCGAGCGGCCGTTCCTCAACCTGCGCCTGCTGTCGGACCGCAACTACGCGCTCGGCATGGCCATCGCGCTGCTGTTCGGCATGGTCAATTTCACGCCGATGGTGCTGCTGCCAACCCTGCTGCAGGGCTTGCGCGGCTATCCGGACGACGTGGTCGGCTATCTGCTGGCGGCACGCGGCGGCGGCACCTTCATCGGCTTTCTGATCAATATCGTGATCCGCAATATGGACCCTCGGATGACGCTGTTCTTCGGCTTCGCGCTCCAGGGCGTCGCCGGCTGGGAGATGGCGACGTTCGACATCAACCTGACGACCTTCGATGTCGCCTGGACCTCGGGCCTGCAAGGCCTGGGCGTCGGATTGGTGTGGGTGCCGCTGACCGTGCTGACATTCGCCACGCTGGAGCCGCGCTATCTGCCCGAAGGCACCGCGGTGTTCCATCTGCTGCGCAATGTCGGCTCGAGCGTGCACATTTCGTTGTCGGTGGCTCTGGTGCTGTGGGGCGCGAAGGAGAACTATGCCGAGTTCGTGCGCTTCGTGACGCCGCTCAACGAACTGACCGCGTTCGGCTGGAGCATGGGCGGTTGGCGGCTCGACTCGCTAACCTCGATGGCCAGCCTTGGCAACGAGTTGCAGCGCCAGGCCGCCATGATCGGCTACGTCAACGCCTTCTTCTTCTACGCCGGCACCGCCTTTGTCGCCGTGCCGCTCATCTTCATGATGCGCTTCCGTCGGAGCTGACCGGAGGATCGAGCCCATGCGGTATTTCACCGGGCCCTGGCCGCAGGGCAAGCGCGGCGCCGTCTGCCTCAGCTTCGACTGCGACTTCGCCTACGCCTATACCCGCGCGCCGCGTGGCGCCGTCAATCCGCCCGACGGCAGCGACTTGATCAACAAACGGCCGCGCAGCCTGTCGGGCTATTCTCGGGGCCTCTATGGGCTGCATGTCGGCCTGCCGCGCATCCTGGATTTCCTTGCGCGCGAAGGTCTGCCCGCGACGTTCTTCGTCCCCAGCGCGAACATCGAACGCTATCCATCGGTATTCCAATCGATCCAGCGCGCCGGGCACGAATTGGCGGCGCACGGCCACGAACACGAGAATCTGGCCGAACTGCGCGACGACCCGGCAGCGGAAGCCGCCATACTCCAAGCCAGCCTGACCAGCTTCCGCCGTCATCTCGCGATCGCGCCGGCGGGTTACCGCTCGCCCGCCTGGGACATGAACGCGCATTCGCCCAAACTCCTGCAGCAGGCTGGATTTCTCTACGATTCCAGCCTATTCGCCGGCGAAGCGCCGTATTCGATGGAAGTGTACGACCCGTCCGTCTCGGTGCTTGAGCTGCCGATCGACTGGGCGCTCGACGATGCGGCCTATTATCTTTTCCTCAAGCCCCCTGCCAGCATGGCCCAGTATCACGATCCAGACGAAGTGGCGCGCATCTGGCAGGCGGAACTCGACGGCATCGTCGGGCATGGCGGCGTGTTCACCTTGACCTGCCATCCCTCGGTGATCGGGCGGCATCACCGCATGGCGATCCTGGCCGCGCTGGTCGCCCATGCCCGCCTGCGCGGCGATGTCTGGTTTGCCCGGATGGCGGAGGTGGCGGCGCACGTGCGGCAGGGCTGGCAGGCCGCCGCCTGATCCCGGCAGGGCTGCGCCGCCCGGGCTTAAGGCTGCCCGGGAAGTCCGTCTTAACGCCTGCGCCCTAGCCTTGCTCGCGGCAATGGGAGGCAGCGGATGCGGCGCGTCGTCTACATGGCTTTCGTCCTGGCGCTGTTCAGCCAGCCGGCGGCGGCGGATTTCGGCATCGGCCAGCGCCACTTCCTGGCTGGCAACTTCCAGGCCGCCCGGCAACACTGGCAGCCGCTGGCCGAAGCGGGCGATCCGGCCGCGCAATACGCGCTGGGGGTGCTGTTTGAACGCGGTCTCGGCATGAGCATCGACCCGACCACCGCGCAGCGCTGGTTCGCGGCGGCGGCCCGGCAAGGCTATCGTCCGGCCATCACCGCCGAGCGCCGGCTGGCCGCCGGCGCCGCCGGGCGGCCCAGCGCCGCCGCCCAGCCGGCCGACGACAAACCCAGTCCCGGCAAGCAGGCAGAGAACGCGGCCGGCGACGCCAAGGTGCGGGCCGCGGTCGACCGGCTGTTCGCCGAACTCGCTCGTTCCGGCCTCTCGAGCTATGCCGGCCTGAGCAGCTCGCCCGCCGGTTCCGGACACAAATTCCAGTTGTCCGACCTGCGGCTGCGCTGCGCGGGTGGTTTCGAGTTGCGGTTCGGCGACGTCGGCGGCGAATACCATCCGCCGCAGGCCGCCGGGCGCGAGGAGCGCATCGGCATGCTGCTGCCCCAGGCCGTCGCCGGGCTGCATGCCGACGGCGGCAGCCTGGTCTTCAAGGCGGGCGCGGGCCAGCTCGACTATGCCCGCGACACCGGCCTGGATCTGGTGACCCGGCTGGCGATCGCCTGGCAGGATTTCAGCGCGAGCGACGGACGCGCTGGCGGCTTCCGCGCCAGCCGCCTTACCTTCGTCAGCCAGCTCAAGGAACAGCAGGCGGGGCGCTGGGACGGCGCGATCGGGCTGACGGTGGACGGCGGCTGGTTCGACTGCGGCTGCGGCGGCGAGCTGTCGCTGGGTCAGCTGGCGCTGGCCCTGGATGCGCGGGGCTTGCAGCTCTCCCCTTATCGCAGCCTGTTGCACGGCGCCGCGCTGCAGCCGACGGCCGGGTCCGGCCGGACGACGCGGCCGCTTTCCGCCTTGGCGTTCGAGTTTCGGCTGAGCCAATTGCGCGCCAGCCAAACCGGCAAGACGGATTTCGCCCTGGACATGGGACACATGCGGCTCGGCCTGGAAGGCCTCGATCAGCCGGCCGCACGGTTGCGGCTTGAACTGGGGCATGACGGCCTGACCAGCAGCGACGCCGACCTGCCGCTTGCCACTGCCTCCGACCTGGCTATCGTGCTCGATCGCTTGCCGGTGGAACGGTTGGCGATGGCGGCGATGGCGCTCGGCATGCAGGCCGCGCTTGGCGGCTCGCTTGACGTGGCGGGGCCGGCGCTGGCGCAGGCGTTGGGCGAACTAGCCACTGCCGGCACCGAACTGCGGCTCGAACGCGGGCAGATCAGCTATCAAGGCGCGCAAGCCCGCCTTGAGGGACTGTTGCAGGCCGACGCGGCTGCCGCGCTTGGCGTTCTCGGCGGCTTCAACCTGTCCGTCCACGGCCTGGACGCCCTTGTCAAGGCCTACGAGAAGGCGGCCAACGGCGCCAACGGCCTCAGTCTCTGGATGGCCGTCGCGCCGCTGCTGGCAGGCATGGCGGAGCCGGCCGGCAGCGAACAGAGCCGCGACTTCCGCCTGGAACTGAAACGCGACGGCAGCCTGCTGCTGGACGGTGCCGACCTGGCACCCATGCTGCGTTCGCTGTTGACCGGCCGCCACCTGGCACAACGCTGAAGCCGCCGCAGGGTTGGCTGTGATCCAAGTCACAGGTGCCAACGTAGGAGGCCGCAAGCAACCGTTCGGCTGACCGGTCAACCCGGCGGGCATCCAGGCGCTTGACCGAGAGACGACCAGTTACCCTTCGGATTGGCCAGGACTTGCGGCTGGCCGGCAGCGCCGGCCGGCGTCGATTCGACGGCTTCCCCGTCCGGCAAGATCCGTTCGCCCCGCCCGCCGGACCGGCCGGCGGAACGGGTTACCCGACGATCGATGCGCGATCGCGGCAATTGTGGCAGACTGGAGGGATGCAACATTGCTGGCGCATGGCCGTGGCCGCGTTCCCAACCCGACATCGGCCGCTGCCCCGGCCGGCGGCGCGGCGGCGGGCGGCAGGCGGGCGGCGGGGGTTCGAGGGGCCCGAGCCGATTGTCGCGCACGGCTTGGCCCGGGCGCTGGCTGCCCGGAGCGAACCGCGGGAAGTCGGCTAACGCATGCGGATCGCCATCATCGGCACCGGCGCGGCCGGTCTTGCCGCCGCCTACTTGCTGGCCGAGCGCCACGAACTGGTGCTGTACGAAGCCAACGGCTGGCTGGGTGGGCATGCCCATACCGTCGATGTCGCGACGGCGACCGGCGAGGTGGCGGTGGACACCGGCTTCATCGTCTACAATGAGCGCAACTACCCCAACCTGAGCGCTGCTTTCGCCCGGTTGAATGTCGCCACCGAAGCCAGCGAGATGTCGTTCTCCGTGGCAAGCGCCGATGGCCGGCTGGAATATGCCGGCAGCAGCCTGGCGACGCTGTTCGCCGACCGCCGCAATCTGCTGCGGCCGCGGTTCTATGGCATGCTGGCCGACATCTTGCGTTTCAATCGCCAGGCGGCCGTGGATTTGGCCCGCGGCCGCCTGGCCGGCCTCAGCCTCGCCGACTATCTTGACCGCTTGCGCTTGGGCCGCGCTTGCCGCGCGCATTATCTGCTGCCGATGGCGGCGGCCATCTGGTCGAGTTCGACGGCCGATATCCTGCGTTTCCCCGCCGCGTCGTTTGTCCGTTTCTTTGTCAACCACGGGCTGATGCAACTGTCCAACCGGCCGCATTGGCGCACGGTCACTGCCGGCAGCCGACGCTATGTGGCCGCCATTGCCCGGGACTTCCGCCGGCAGGTCCGCCTGAATACCCAGGTGACGCTGGTCAGCCGCCAGGCCCGGGAGGTGCGCCTGCGCGACGCGAACGGCGGCGACGAACGCTTCGATCAGGTGATCTTCGCGTGCGAGGCGGACCGGGCGCTGGCCTTGCTCGCCGACGCGACAGGGGCCGAGCGCGCCATCCTGGGCGGGTTCGGCTACAGCGAGAACCGCGTCGTGCTGCATGGCGATGCCTCGGTCATGCCGCTTCGCCGGAGGGTCTGGTCGAGCTGGAACTACCGTTTGGCCGAGTCGCGCGAGGACGGGCGGCCGCCGACCCTGCACTACTGGATGAACCGGTTGCAGAATCTGTCGACCGCGCCGCCGTTGTTCATCACCCTCAATCCGCACGACGGCGCGCCGCGCGGACGGGTGTTCGGCGAATACCGCTATCGCCATCCGCGGTTCGATGCGGCCAGCCTGGCCGCGCAGCGTCGGCTGCACCTGCTGCAAGGCAGCCGACGCAGCTGGTTCTGCGGTAGCTATTTCGGCTACGGCTTTCACGAGGACGCCTTCACCGCCGGCCTGAAAGTGGCCGAGGCCCTGGGCGCCCGGCGGCCCTGGCAAGCCGAGCGGCGGCTGCTTTGCGAGTTGCCGCCGGCCTGGGCGGAGGGGAAGCTGGCGGCATGAACGATGCTGCGCTTTATGCCGGCCGGGTGATGCACCATCGACTGCGGCCGTTCCGCCACCGTTTCAGCTATCGAATCTGTGCCGCCCTGTTCGACCTGGACCGCCTGCCGGCGCTTGCCGCTGGCTGTCGGCTGTTCTCGCACAACCGCGCCAACCTGGTATCGTTCCACGATGCGGACCACGGCCAGCGGAATCGCGAACCGCTGCGCCCGCATATCGAACGCCTGCTGGCCGAGGCCGGCATGCGCGAGCCGCCCGTCCGCATCCTGCTGCTCTGCTATCCGCGCATGCTGGGCTATGTGTTCAATCCGTTGAGCGTCTACTTTTGTTACGACGACGCGAATCGACTGTTTGCCATCGTGCACGAAGTCAAGAATACGTTCGGTGAACAGCACAGTTACGTGCTGCCGGCCAATGTCGCGGGCCCGGTCCGCCAGGTCTGCGACAAGCGCTTCTACGTTTCGCCCTTCATCGCCATGCGCGGCACCTATCGCTTCGCGATCCGACCGCCGGCCGAGCAGGTCAGCCTGATCATCGCCTTCGACGTGCCGGAGGGACCGCAACTGCTCGCCTCGTTCGTCGGGCGCCGGCGCAAGTTCGACGATTGGGGCCTTGTCTGGCTGCTTCTGCGCTTTCCGTTGATGACGCTGAAAGTGATCCTGGCCATCCATTGGCAGGCGCTGCGGCTGTGGCTGCGCGGCGCCCGTCTGGTGCCGCGCCGTCCGCCGGGCCTCGCGCCGCCGGGGGCGAGCCAATGAGCGTCCAGGGCGACACGGCCCGCCTGACCGCCGCCCCGCGTCACGCGAGGTCAGGCAGCCGATCGCTCGACCTGATGCTGACGCTGGGCAACCGGCTCAGCCTGGGCGAAGTGTTGGTCGAGCTGCCGAACGGCGAGCGCCTGCTGCTGCGCGGCGCCGCGCCGGGGCCGAGCGCCGCCTTGCGCATCCGGCGCGAGCGCGTGGCGCGCCGGCTGCTGCTGGGTGGCTCCATCGGCATCGCCGAGGCCTATCTCGACGGTGATTTCGACAGCGAGGACCTGGTTGCCCTGCTGACGTTGGCCGCGCTCAACGAACAGGTGTTCAGCCATCACCTGTTGCACGGCCGCCCCTGGCGGCGACGGCTGCAGCGGCTGCTGCACGCCTTGCGCGCCAACACCCCCTCCGGCAGCCGCCGCAACATCAAGGCGCATTACGACCTGGGCAACGCCTTCTACGCGCACTGGCTCGATCCCGCGCTGGTCTATTCCTGCGCGTTGTTCGAGGGCACCGATGACCTGGCCGAGGCGCAGCGCCGGAAGTTCGCCCGGCTGGCGGCGCTGGCCGATATCCGCCCTGGCCAACGCGTGCTGGAGATCGGCTGCGGCTGGGGCGGCTTCGCACTTTACCTCGCGCGTCAATGCGGCGCCCAGGTGACCGCCACCACGATCTCGCGCGCGCAATTCGCCCACGCCGCGCAGGCGGTGCAGCAGCAGGGCCTGGCCGGACGGGTCGAGATCTGCTTGCAGGACTACCGCCAAACCACCGGCAGGTTCGACTGCGTCGTGTCCGTCGAGATGCTGGAAGCGGTCGGCGAACGCTACTGGCCGACCTTCTTCAGCCAGCTTCGCGACCGTTTGGCGCCGGATGGCCGATGCGCGTTGCAGAGCATCGTCATCGCCGATCGCTTCTTCGCCGACTACCGGCGCGGCACCGACTTCATCCAGCGCTACATTTTCCCAGGCGGCATGCTGCCGGCCCGCTCCCGGCTGACCGCGGAAGCGGCAAGGGCCGGGCTCGCCTGGTTGCAGGATCGGGCCTACGCCCAGGACTATGCCCGCACCCTGGCCACCTGGCGGCAGCGCTTCGAGGCCGCGTGGCCGGCGATCGAGGCGCTGGGCTTCGATGCCCGCTTCCGCCGGCTCTGGCGTTTCTACCTCTGCTATTGCGAGGCGGGCTTCGCCACGCGCTCGACCGACTTGTTGCAGATCGCCCTCGCCCGTGCCTGAACGGCCGCTGCCGTTCTGGCAGATCCTGCTCTATGGCATGCCGACGACACCCATCGCCGCCGTAGTCCTGGGGGTCTACCTCTATCTGCCGGCGTTCTATGCCGAGAGCCTCGGGCTTGGCTTGGCCGCGGTCGGCGCGGTGTTGCTGGCGGCCCGCCTGGTCGATGCCGCGACCGACCCGTTGATCGGCTATCTGTCGGATCGTTTCGACAGCCGGTTCGGCCGACGCAAGCTGTTGTCGGTCGTGGCGGCACCCGTGCTGCTCGTCGCCGCCCTTGCGCTCTTCCGGCCGCCCGCGGATGCCGGCGCCGGCCACTTGCTGTTCTGGTCGATCACGCTCTATCTCGCCTGGACGCTGCTGCTGCTGCCCTATTCGGCCTGGGGAGCCGAGCTGTCGGGGGACTATCACGAGCGGACCCGGGTGGTCGGCGCGCGCGAGGCGTGCGTCGTGCTGGGCACCACGCTGGCCGCAGCGGCCCCGCTGGTGGCGCCGCCGGCGCCGGACGCAAGTCCTGCCGCCGGCGCCCTGAATGCCATCGCCTGGTTCGCGCTGCTGAGCCTGCCGCCGCTGCTTGCCCTGGCGGTGGCGCTGTTGCCGGAGCCGCCGCCCCTCAGCCGCCGGCAACCGAGCCTGCGGGCGGGCCTGCGCGCGATCCTGCGCAACCGCCCCTTCCGCCTGCTGCTGCTGGCCTTCCTGTGCAACAGCACCGCCAACGGGCTGACCGCGAGCCTGTTCCTGCTCTATGTCGGCCACGTGCTGCAGGCCGCCGACGCGGCCGGCCCGCTGCTGCTCGCCTACTTCCTGGCCGGCATCGTCTCGGTACCGCTCTGGCTCCGGCTCAGCCGGCGTCTGGGCAAAGACCGAGCCTGGTCACTGGGCCTGGTGCTGGCCAGCCTGCTGTTCGTGGCGGTGCCGTTCCTGGGCGCGGGCGACTTCTGGCCGTTCCTGGCGGTCTGTCTGGCCACCGGGCTCTGCCTGGGGGCCGACCTGGCGCTGCCAGGCTCGATGCAGGCCGATGTGATCGACCTCGACATGGCGCGCAGCAGGGCGCAGCGCACCGGCTTCTTCTTCGCGCTGTGGAGCATGGCGACCAAACTGGCGCTCGCCCTGGCGGTTGGCGTGGCCTTTCCGCTGCTGGACGCGGTCGGCTTCGCCGCCGACGCGGCCAACGACGCTGCCGCCCTGGCCGCGCTCAGCCTGCTTTATGGGCTGGCGCCGATCGCCATCAAACTGGCCGCCGTCGGATTTCTCTGGCGCTATCCGATCGACGCCAAGCGGCAGGCGCGGTTGCGCGCCCGGCTGGAACGCCGGCTGGCCGGGGCCTGAGCCGCGCTCACCCCGCTCGATGCTGGCATGCGAATTCCGCCAGCAGCGCGCGCGCCTCGGCCGCCAGCAATTGCTCGGCCGGCATCGCACGCTCGCCGACGGGAAGGCTCAACTGCCGGCGCAGGTCGGCCGCGCCGATCGGCCGCCGCCAGATCGGCTGGCGGGTGGCCAGATCGCCCAGGAAGCCGGCCGTATCGGCGCCGGTCCCGCCGTAATAGAGCCGGGCTATGCCGGTCAGGTACATCGTCGCCACGCACATCGCGCAAGGTTCGCCCGTGGTGTAGAGCTCGGCCCCCGACAGGTCGATCCGGCCAAGCCGGCGGCAAGCTTGCCGGATCGCCTCGATCTCGCCATGCGAGGTGGGGTCGTGCAGGGCCGCCGAGCGATTGAGCCCCTCGCCCACGATCTCGCCCTCCTGCACCACCACCGCCGCATAGGGCAGCGTGCCCGGCAGTTCCAGGCTCTGCCGCGCCAGGGCCAAGGCCCGGCGCATGAAGCCTTCGCGGAGGGCGGCCGACGCCATCGGATCAGGCGAAGCTGAAGCCGATCGCCCGGGCGTTGTAATAGATGCCGGCATCCTGGGCGACCAGGCTCAGCATGCCGTCCGGCCCGCGATTATGGTGCGAATGCGCGGCCAGCGGCGGCGTCACCATGACCGCGTGGCGCTGCCAGTCGACGCGTTGCCCGTCGATCAGCGAATAAACGCCCCGGCCTTCCAGACACAAGGTCAGCGCCACCGAATTATGCCGGTGCGGCGGCTGGTCGCCGCCGGGCTCCAGCGCGTTCAGAGCCAGCGAGATGGTGGGCGTGACGGTCTTCGCCTTCTCCAGACCGGGGCTGGTGAAGATCACCACCTTTCCGGTCAGCTTCTCGGTGTTGACGCGGGCCTGCACCTGCGCCATCTCGGCCTCGGCCACCGCGGCCGGGTAATGCACCGCCTGCATCGCCGGCAGACCTTCCAGCGCCGGACTGGCGCCGCTCCAACCGAACGCCGGCTCGTCGGTCACCAGGAACAACACCGCCTCCTCGGCAGCGCTGAGCACGGTTTCCGCCACGCCGCCCGGCAGGCAGAAAGTATCGCCCGCGCGCCAATCGATGCGATCGCCAGCCTTGAGCGCCCGGCCGCTGCCCTGCAGGACATGATAGGCCTCGCCGCTGCAACGCGCCGCCAGCCTCAGCACGCCGCCGGCCCGCAACCGGGCATAGCGCGCCAGCAGGGTGGGCGTGGTCGCCGGGTAGGCGGTGGCGAGCGGCCCCGACAGATCCAAGGTCACGAAGGCCGTGCCGGTGGCGGGATCGAAGGCCCGGTCGCGCTCGGCGCTGAAGACATGGGCCGGCACCGCCGGCAGGAAGGTCATGAAACCGTTCTGCGGGGTGTGATAGATGGCGCGTGCCGCCGGGCTGTCGGAGGGGGCGGCTTCGGCGGGCGAACGGACTTCCTGGCGCAGCATCGGTGTTCTCCATGGGGCGAACCGGCGCCATTGTAGCCAAACTGACGACAACGACCAGACGCGGCTCGCGAGGCTGACGGCAACGCTCCATGACCCCCGCTGCCACAATCTCCGCCCCCTCGCCATGCGCCGCCTGAGCCTTGTCTGCAGCGTTGTCGGTCTGGCGCTGCTCGGCCTGCTGCTCTGGCAGACCGACCTGGCCGAAGGCTGGACACGGGTGACCCAGGTAGGCTGGGGGGCGACGAGCCTGCTGGCGCTCTACGTGCTGGTGCTGGCGCTCGACAGCCTGGTCTGGTTGATCGGCTTGCCGCAGGTGCGGCTCGGCCCGCGTTGGTTCCTGCGGCTGCTGCTGGCCCGGCTGGTCGGCGAAGCGATCAATTCGGTGACGCCAGGCGGCTTTGCCGGCGAACCGGTCAAGCTGTCGCTGCTGCAACGCCGCCATGGCCTGGACCTGCAGGCCGGCATCGCCTCGATCTTCGTCGCCCGCACCCTCAACCTGCTGGGCCTGCTGCCCTTCGTCGCCCTGGCCCTCGCGCTGGCGGTGTTCCAGGCCGACGTCGCGCGCAGCCTGGCGTTGGCGGCGCTGACCGGCCTGCTGCTGCTGAGCCTGGGCGTTGCCGCCTTTTTCGCCATCCAGTGGCTGGCGCTCTCCTCGCAGGGCGCCGGCCTGCTTGCACGGCGGTTCGCCGCGCGGCGCCTGGGCACCGTCAGGGCCGCCATCCGCTCGGTGGAGAGCCGGCTGATCGACTTCTATCGCGGCCATCCGATCCGGCTGGCGGCGGGCATCGCGGTCGGTTTCGTGCAGTTCTGCGCCGGCGCGCTGGAATGTTGGCTGGCACTGTACCTGCTGGGCCTGCCGGTCAGTTACGGCACCGCCCTGATGCTCGAGGGACTGCTGCAACTGGTGCGAACCGCCACCTTCTTCGTGCCCGGCAATCTGGGCACGCAAGACGGCGCCTTCGTGCTGCTGACCCGCGAACTGGGCTTGGGTGGCCCGGTCGGCCTTGCCATGGCCCTGCTGCGGCGGTTCCGCGAACTGGCCTTCATCCTGCTGGGTTTCGCCTGCGGTCTTGCCTTGTCGCTGGAGCGCCCTCGTTCCGCGTTCGATGCGTCTGCCGACCGGCGCGGCGACAGAGGCCATTGAACCGACAGTCCACAAGCCGGGCGGAAAGCCGCTTTACATGACCCATGCTCGTCATTCCGAACAAAAATAGGCTCCAGATCAGTCATTTAGGCAAACGACGCCGTGCCGGGAACCAGCCAGGACTGTCAAGAAATTTTACGCCTGTTCGACGCGAAATCGGAACAGAAGAGCTAAGTCACTGTAATATCTACATTATCATCATTGGCTTGATTTCTGCATCGAATATTTCAAGCGCACGAAGTTCTTCGTCGGCGCCAAGCGACATGTGTTTGGCGGGGCTGCGTCGCGTTTGGGGAGTTCGGTCATGAGCAAGAAGGTTTCCGGCGCTGTCCAGCGCGGTCGCAGAGGCCAATCCGGTGCCCGAGAGCGAGGCCAACGACACCTTCCCCACCGGAAATGCGGCCCCCGCCGGCTCGCCACCGGCGGTCGCTTTCGGCGGCAAGCTGACCTCCGGCAATGTCGATTACTTCCGCTACTCCGTGACCACGGGCAATTTCGTGACGCTCTCGGTCTTCGACCGCACGCCTGCCAGCGCAACCGATTTCGATACCCTGGTTGGCGCGTTCGATCCGGGCGGCGGCTTGATCATCAGCGATGACGACGACAACCCCGGCACCCTTTCCATGCTCAGCTTCACCGCCACCGGCAGCGGCCCGCACGGCGCCGCGGTCAGCGGCTTCGGCGATCCCGACTTCAACGGCACCGGCCATGTCCGAGCCGGCGACTATCGGCTGGTCATCAGCACCGGCGCCGAAGCGACCGCGAGCGGCGGCAACCAGACGCTTGCTACCGCCGACGTGCTGGACCCCGCCCTGCTCGACTTCGGCGCCCTGTCGGTCGAGGGCTCGATCGACGATGACGTCCACTTCTTCCTGCTGGACCTGCCGGCGGGCGCGCTGGTCACCGCCTCGATCTTCGACCGCGACTACGTGGATGCGACGATCAGCCCATCAGGCGACAACGATTCGGTCCTCGGGGTCTTTCGCCTGAACGGCAGCCTGTTCGGCTTTAACTACGACGTTGGACCAGGCGGACAGTCGGCCATCCATTTCTTCACCGATGTCGCTGGCTTGTGGGGCTTTGCGGTGACCGGCTCCCCCGACGGCATCGGCACCGACACTGACCCCTTCGACGGCGGCCATACCCAAGTTTTCGACTATCGCCTGGTGATCAGCGCAGACAATCTGCTAACCACCGCGGTTCCCGAGCCGGCGCTGCTGGGCCTGTTCGGCCTGGGCTTGCTGGGCCTGGGCTTGGCCCGACGTCGCCGCGGCTAGCGCGGTTTCCGAGCGGATGGAATCGCTTTGGCGTTCCATCCGCCCGGAAGCCACCGCGCTGCACCATCGGTTGCAGGGCAATGGCTTCCGATCAAGTCGAACCGACCCGGTTCGACTTGATCGGAAATTGCCCTAGCCCGGTTTATTCACGAGAGGCCATGATGTGATGGGCAGGGAGGCAAGGCGATCACGCGGCATGCGTGGTCGTTGCGTCTTTTTCATCGCGGGTTGGTTTGTCGGGTGTCGGGTTATTGGTTTGGGATTGCGGGAACGGGTGTTTTCGGGGCATCGGCCCCGTCGGTCATGGAGCGGCGGGTCGAAGCGCGCCGGCGAGCAAGCGGATGAGAGCGGCATCCGGGCAAACGGCGGCGAAGGCGATGCGCACGCGATGGGTGGTCTCGACGATGCGGGCGCCGAGCTTCAACAAGCGCAGGCGGATGGTTGCGAACTCGGCCTTGGCCAACGGATGTGCGGGCGGGATGG
>VGEV01000088.1 GCA_016869175.1 Alphaproteobacteria bacterium | reverse complement strand
CTGGAGCCCAGGGCCCTGGAGCCCTGGGGCCCTGGAGCCCAGGGCCCTGGAGCCCTGGGGCCCTGGGGCCCTGGGGCCCTGGGGCCCTGGAGCCCAGGGCCCTGGAGCCCTGGAGCCCTGGAGCCCTGGAGCCCAGGGCCCTGGAGCCCAGGGCCCTGGAGCCCAGGGCCCTGGAGCCCAGGGCCCTGGAGCCCTGGGGCCCTGGGGCCCTGGGGCCCTGGGGCCCTGGGGCCCTGGAGCCCAGGGCCCTGGAGCCCAGGGCCCTGGAGCCCAGGGCCCTGGAGCCCTGGGGCCCTGGAGCCCAGGGCCCTGGGGCCCTGGAGCCCTGGGGCCCTGGAGCCCTGGGGCCCTGGGGCCCTGGGGCCCTGGGGCCCTGGGGCCCTGGGGCCCTGGGGCCCTGGGGCCCTGGGGCCCTGGGGCCCTGGGGCCCTGGGGCCCTGGGGCCCTGGGGCCCTGGAGCCCTGGGGCCCTGGGGCCCTGGAGCCCTGGGGCCCTGGGGCCCTGGGGCCCTGGGGCCCTGGGGCCCCGGGGCCCTGACGGCGGGGCGGGGCGGCCTCTTGGGGACCCCCACGCCTACGGCAAGCGACTCCGTTCCCCTCCCGTGACCAAGGAGACGAACCAGAAGCCCGCGCCTGCGGCAAGCGACGCGCCATCCACCCCCGCTCCCGCAACAACGTTAGGTCATGGCATGCCAGGCGCTCGGGCTTGACAGCGGGCCGCTCCAAGCGCAGACTGCCCCCCAGCCACCGCGCGAGCCTCGTCTGGCCGCGCCCGGTGGCCGTTCCTGGCCTTCCAGCGTGGACGGAAGCGGAACATCTAATACTGTAGCGATTTCAATGGCGTACCTATACTCCCATACAAAGTCATACAATTTCGGTCTATAGGCGACACAATATATCGAGTGATTTCAACGCCGTACCTATTGTCGCCTATATAATCGCTCCCAACCAAGTCGCGCCAGAAAAATACAGTCCCTCGCAGCCAGCGGCGGTGGGGCGCACGCGTTCGCGCGCCGCATACACTACTCTTATATCCTACTACCCATATATATATATTAATGAGTAACATAGGTACGGTATTGATTTTGTTAGAAAAAATGTGTCACCCATTGAAAAAGTAGTCTAATTTTTCATGGGAATATGGGTACGGCATTGATTTTATTGGCATTTTAGCCTAGGCCAAGAAATCGCTCCGTCCCGCGCGGCGAATCGGCTATACTGCCGCGCGATAATAACCGCGCGGGGGAAATCATGCGCAATTTCATATACATAACAGAAGCGGCGGCGCGACTTGGGCGCACGCGCCAGACCTTGTATCTGTGGGAACGGCACGGCTGGCTTCCTGCCGTGCCGCGACATCCGCGCGGCACTGGAAAGCGGCTATATAGCGATGCTTGGCTGCGCGCGGCCGCGTTGTTTCGCGACAACGAACAAGTCTCCTCTATGCTGTGGCGCGCGGCCGCTGATACGCGGCCGACACTCCGCGAGGCGCTGCATGCGGAACGGAACGCACGGCTTCGGCGCCGGCGCCGCTGGGAAGCGCGGTCGCGCCCTGGGCTGGTGCGTTCTCTGTGCCCTGGTTGACCCCCGGCCCCGGCCAGGCCGGCGGGCTTGGCGGCGGGGCGGCCTCTTGGGGACCCCCACGCCTACGGCAAGCGACTCCGTTCTTCGCTTCCCCTGGTTGACCGCGAAGCGAGGAGCCGCCAGATTACGGCCATGAAACAGCGGCCTAAAAAGGGTCCGCGTCGGACGCCTTGGGGTATCCACAAGGGCATGCTGCTGGAAACCCAGGCGGACGCCGAGCGCTTCCTGTCGCTCGTGGAGGGCGAGCGCGCGGCGGCGTTCGATCTGCTCGTATGCGAGGCCGTGGCCCGTGGCGAGGGGCTGCGGGAGCTCGCCGAGCGCATGGAGGTGCCGTATTTGCGCCTCTACACCTGGTTCCATGCCGACGAGGGCCGCCGGGCGGCCTACGAGAACGCCTTGCGGGCGCACGCCGAGGACTTGGCGATGCAGGTGGTGCCGATTTCCGACAAGGCCACGCGATCGACCATCGAGCAGGCCAAGCTCCGGGTGGCTTCCCGGCTGCGGATGGCGGGTTATTGGCATCCGAACCGCTACAACCGGAAGCCGGACGGCGATGGCGATTCGAGCGTCAGGGTCGTGGTGATGCGTTTTGACGAGAATGGGCAGAATGCGGTCGAAAGCGGGCAAAATCCGGCCGAAATCGGAAATAATATCGGGAAAACGGCGCTGATCGAGGCCGTTCCGGCGCCTGAAATCGACATTTTCGAGGAATAGGGCCTTGGTGGCGGATATCCAGCTTCCGCACAACTGGCGGCCACGCCCGTATCAGGTGAAGTTGTGGCGGTATCTGGCCGGCGGCGGCCGCCGGGCGGTGGCCAGGTGGCATCGGAGGAGTGGAAAAGACGAGGTTTGCCTGCATCATGCGGCGAGCGCGGCGCACGAGAAGGTGGCGACCTACTGGCACATGCTTCCGCAATATGGGCAGGCCCGGAAGGCCATCTGGGATGCCGTTAATCCGCATTCCGGCCGGCGCAGGATCGATGAGGTGTTTCCTCACGCCATCCGCCAGACGACGCGCGAGCAGGAGATGATGATCCGCTTCCGCAACGGCTCGACCTGGCAGTTGGTCGGCAGCGACAACTTCAACAGCCTCGTCGGTTCGCCCCCGGCGGGTGTCACGTTCTCGGAATATGCGCTGGCCGATCCCGCCGCCTGGGCCTACCTGCGCCCGATCCTGCTGGAGAATGGCGGTTGGGCCTTGTTCATCTCGACGCCGCGCGGCGACAACCATTTCAAGCGCCTGTGCGAGAGCGCCGAACGCGATCCCGAGTGGTTCTACGAATGCCTGACGGTTGACGACACGGGCATCTTCACGGCCGGGCAGCTGGCGAACGAGCTGCGCGAGTTGCAGGCCCAGCATGGCGAGGCCTATGGCAAGAGCCTCTACTTGCAGGAATACCATGTCAGTTTCGATGCCGCGATTCCGGGCGCGATCTGGGCCGATTGCCTCGACCGGGCGCGGTTGGAGGGACGCATCCAGTCGCGCCTCGACGTGAAGGCCGCGCCCGTGAGCACGGCGTGGGATTTGGGCTTCACGGACGACACCGCCATCTGGTTCTTCCAGATCGCCGAGGGCGACATCCGCGTGCTCGACTATCACGAGGATGCCGGCAGAAGCATCGAGGACTACGCCGAGGTGCTGCGCCGCAAGGCGGCTGACCGCGCGTGGACCTACGGCACCCACTGGCTGCCGCATGACGCGCGTCCGCGCACGCTTGCCGCCGGCGGCAAGTCGATCCTCCAGCAACTGCTGGCGCTCAAGGTGGGCCGCTGCGTGATCGCGCCCAGGCTCGACCGCGAGGAAGGCATCCAAGCTGGCCGCGCGACCTTTCCGTTCTGTCGGTTCGACGAGACGCGCTGCCGCGACGGACTGGAAAAGCTCAGGAACTACCACCGCGAGTGGGACGAGGAAAAGCGCATGTTCTCGATGACGCCGAAGCACGACCGCAACAGCCACGCGGCCGACGCCTGGCGCACGCTCAGTTTGACCTGGAAACACCCTCGGACGAGCCGGCCGGACGAACCCCTGGTGGAGCGCTTGACAAAAGGCAACCCGGCGGGGCAAACCTATGGCGATCTGCGCCAAGCGCTTTTCAAAAAGAAGGCGCTGGCACGCCAGATGGCCCTCTAGAAGGAAGCCCCCATGGCGATCTATGAGCACAACCTGGTAACGCTTGCCAGCTACGATTACGAGACGGTGGCGGCGGGCCAGACGAATCAGGTGATCGGCGTCACCGGCGCGACGGGGGACCGGCTCGAACGGGTTCTTGTCGCAGTGACGACCGCCGCGACCAGCACCTTCTCGATTATCGACGGTTCCACCACGGTCTTCGCCGGGACGGCCAACATCCCCATCGGCGTCTACGACCTGACCTTCCAGCTTCTCAGCACTGCCGGTTCGTGGAAGGCCACTACGGGCGCCGGGGTGGCGCTGACCGTCATCGGCCGCTTCACCTGACGCCGATGGCCAGGGCGTCCACGGCCGGTCTCCGCCGCAAGCGGGATGGCGACGATCCGCGCACCCAGGCCGATCCCGTCCGCTGGTGGCTGAACGAGATCGAGGCCGCGCGCAAGCGCGAGAAGGAGTTCCGCGAGACCGGCGAGAAGGTCAACGAAATCTATGCCGGCGAGCACACGGCGACGCCGTTCAACATCCTCTTTTCCAACACCGAGACGCTGTTTCCCGCCCTCTATTCGGCGACGCCCCGACCCGTGGTGCAGCGCCGGTTCAAGGACGACGACCCTCTGGGGAAGGCGGCGGCGAAGGCCGGCGAGCGCGTTCTTGCCTATCTTCTCGACACCAATGCCGAGGGCTACGAGACTTTCGATGGTGCCCTGAGCGCCGCCACGCTGGACGCGCTGCTCTGCGGCCGTGCCGTCACCACGGTCAAATACGACGCGCAGATCGCCTACGGCATGCGGCCGGCGGATGGCGGCGAGCCCGACAGCGTGAAGACGGGCGAGCTTGTCTGCCTCGACGTCCGCTCTTGGGATCGGGTCTATTTCGGCTTCGCCCGTCGCTGGACGAAGGTGCCCTGGGTCGCCTACGAGGAATGGATCGACAAGGAGGAAGCCGTCCGGCTTTTCGGCCGCGCGACGGCCGACAAGCTGGTGTTCAGCCAGGGCGAGGAAGACGAGGTTCGCGGCGACCGGGGCGAGCGGGCCAAGCGCAACGGGAACGAGCGCGACATGGGCGAGCGCAAGACGGCGCTTGTCTACCAGATATGGGACAAGAGCGACCGCAAAATCCGCTACGTCGCCCCGTCCTATGCCGACGGCCTGCTCAAGACTCTCGACGATCCGCTTGGGCTGACGGGCTTCTTCAACTGCCCGGAGCCGCTGGGCTTCCTGTGTCGGCCGAACAGCCTGAAACCCGTTGCCCCCTATACGCTTTACGCGCAGCAGGCGACGGAATTGAACGAGATCACGCGCCGGATCAGCCGCGTGACCAAGGCGATCAAGGCCAAGGCGGTCTACGACAGCGAGCTGGGGGAGGATATCAAGGCCCTCGTCGAGGCCGACGACAACGAGCTGGTGCCGGCCGACAAGTCGTCTTCGCTCGCGGCTGAGAAGGGCTTGCAGAACGCCATCTGGGCCTGGCCGATCGATCGCCTCGTCGTCGTGCTGCGGGAATTGATCGTCGCGCGCGAGCAGGTGAAGCAGACGATCTACGAGATCACCGGCATCGCCGATGTCATGCGGGGGCAGTCGAACGCCTCCGAGACGCTGGGCGCCCAGGAAATCAAGCAAAGCTGGGGCACGCTGCGATTGAAGCGCATGCAGCGCGAGGTGCAGCGCTATGTCCGCGACCTCCTGCGCATGATGCTGGAAGTCGCCGTCAGCAGATTCTCCGAGGAAACCTTGGCCGCGATGACCGGCCTGTCCTACCTGACGGGGCAACAGCGGGTGGCGGCCGAGGCTTCGGCGCAGTCGATGCAGCTGGCGGGCGGGCCGCTCGATCCCCGCGTGGCGGCGGCGCTGCAAGCACCCGCCTGGCCTCCGGTCATGGCGCTTCTGCGCGAGGACGCGCTGCGCGGCTACCGTATCGACATCGAGACGAACTCGACGGTGGAGCCGGAGGCCGTCGAGGACCAGAAGCAGATTTCCGAACTGCTGAACGCCCTGGGGCAGTATCTGAATGGGGTGGCGCCCTTGGTCGCCAGGGGCGTGATGCCCTTCGGGGTCGCCCAGAACATGCTGCTGGCGATCGCCCGACGATTCCGCTTCGGGACGGAAATCGAGGACGACATCAAGCAGATGCAGCCGCCGCAGCCCGAGGACGACGGCCAGGCGGCGAAACTCGCCGAGATGCAGGCCAAGATGCAGGCCGAGAGCCAGCAGGCGGCCGCCAAGCTGCAACTGGAAGCGCAGGTCGAGCAGGGCCGGGCGCGGCTGGAAATGGAGAAGCTGGCGATGCAGGAGCGCATCGCCCAGGCCGACCGCGAGGCCGAAATGGCCCGCGAAGCCGCCCGCATCAAGCTGGAGCGCGACGCCTCGATCGCCAAGCTGCGGCTTGAGCGCGAAATCACCCTGGCGAAGGTTGGGATCGACCGGCAAACCGAGCTGGATAAGACCCAGCAGGCCCTGATATCCCAAGTCGAGATCGCGCGGGTCAATGCCGACGCCAAGGCGGTCAAGCAGGCCGATGTTGATGCCGCCGGGCAACAGAAGCTGGCCGAGGGGCTCGCACCGCTGGTCGAGCAGTTGCAGGCCCTGGCCGCGCAACTAGCCGAGATGATGGCGGCGATGGCGGCGCCCGTCGAGTTCGACCGAGGCACCGACGGCCGGATCATGTAGGTGCGCAAGAATCCCTGGTGCCGCGAGGCGCATGGAAAGCAAACAAGAACTCCACGCCCCCTGGGGCGTAAATCGGTCCGGATTTAAGCCCCAATCCAATCGGCCTTTGATCGGCATCTTCTCCCGAGACGCCGCAACCTGCGGCGTGACGCGAGAGGCTGACAATGGACAAGCAACTGCTGACCCTGCGCGAGTTTTGCGAGCTTTTCGCCTGCTCGCGCTCGCGTGCTTACATCGAGATACAGGCCGGCCGGCTTCGGCCGACCCAGCTTGGGCACTCCACGCGGATCGCCACGGCGGACGCCCAGGCCTGGCTTGAATCCTGGCGGGCCAGAGGCCCTGTACCCAAGCAAGTGCTGCGATGAAAAGCCGCGACTTGGCGCTCGCCTGGGCGAACTAAGGCCAGCGGTCTTGCGACGACCACGGCCAGAAAGACGGACTGGAATCCCGGTTCTTTTCGGCCACAGTGCGGCTTTCCGGCCTCCCCAACTGCCACCTTGATCTACTCCTTGGGACTGTGGTATCGTGATATTACCGGTTCCTGATGGATGAATCGGTCCCTGGGGGAAACCAGGGAAGAAGCGGTCGAAATCGCCAGACCGTTCGCCGAGCGGTCCTTCGCGGCCGACGAGGTGCCGCCGGTGGCGGCAGCCGATTGGGCCGCGCTGGAGGCGGCGGACCAGGCGGCGGAGCCGCTGGCGCTCTGGCAGGACTGGCGGTAGGAGCGGGAGATCGAGGACGAGTTCCTGATTTTGCTGGTGGAAAGCTGAGATGCCGACCTACTCTTACGAGTGCGAGAAGGGCCATCTGTTCGACAGGTATCTGCCCCTCGCGGAGTATGACGCGCCGCAGCACTGTTCTTGCGGCGCCGGCAGCCGGCAGTTGATCCTGGCGCCGCAGATTATGGTCCGCAAGGATATCCATTATGATTCACCGATAGACGGCCGCCCGATCACCAGCGAGCGAGCACGGGCCGATGATCTGGCGCGATCGAACTGCATCCCCTACGACCCCGGCATGAAGCAGGATGCGGCCTGCCGGCGGGCGGAAGCCGATGCGGCCTTGGAGCGCCGGATCGACGATACGGTCGAGGCCGAAATTGAGAAGATGCCTTCCGAGAAGCGCGAGCGTTTGCAGCGCGAACTGGACGGCGGTATGGAAGTCGAACCGCTACGGCTGACGCCCGGCGTGAAACCTTTGAGGGTGACGACAGGGCATGCCTGACGAAGAAGACACCGGCTCCGAATTGTCGATGGGCACCGAGGCTGCGGTGGCGGACATTGCGAACAGCCTTGGCCTGGGCAATGGCGCAACGCCGGGGGATGCGTTCGAGGACGACGTAGGCGAACCGGAACCGCAGCCGGACGAGGTGCCTTCGGTCAAGGCGCCTGCCGAGGTTCCTCTCGTCGAGGTGTACGCGCCGCCGCAGTCCTGGGCCAAGGACAAGCACGAAATCTGGTCGAAGATGGCCCCGGAGGCCCAGGCACAGTATCTCGCGCGCGAGAAGCAGATGCACGAGGGCCTGGAGCAGTACAAGGCGGACGCGCAATACGGCAAGCGCCTGCGCGACGTGTTCACCCCGTACAAGGCCGTGCTTTCCTCGCAGGGGCTCGATGAATCCCAGGCGGCGCAATACCTGATGAATGCCCACTATCGCATGACGACCGGTTCGCCGGCGGAGCGGCAGGATCTCCTGGCGCAGCTGGCGCGGAGCTATGGTGTCGATCCGGCTTCGCTCGCGGCAGCCTCGCCGGCGCTGGCGGCCGATCCCGCGATCAAGGCGTTGCAAGACCAGTTCGCCGCGCTGAAGGACGGGCTGACCGCCCAGGAGCAGACCGCGCGGGCGCGCACGATGGAGCAGACGCGCAAGCAGGTCGAGGCTTTCGCGGCCGATCCGAAACATGCCTATTTCGACGAAGTGGCGGACGACATCGCCGGCTTCGTGAAAGGGGGTATGGCCCTCGATGAAGCCTATGAAAAGGCTGTCTGGGCCAACCCAGTCACCCGCCAGAAGGAACTGGCCCGCGTCCAGACGGAACGCGAGGCCGAGTTCAAGGCGAAGGTGAAGGCCGATGCGGAAGCCGCCAGGAAGGCTTCAGCGGCCAACGTGCGCGGCCATGACACCCGACGGACTCCGACAGAGCCCAAAGGCACGATGGAAGACACGATGCGAGCTACGCTTCGCGAGATCAATTCGCGGGGCGCCCATTGACCTTTAGCGTGCTCCGAGGAGCCTTCCAATGCCTGCCAACAGCACTTTTACCGAACTGGTCTCGACGACCTTCCGCAAGCACCGGAAGGAGATCAAGGACAACCTCAGCAACCGCAACGCGCTGCTGAAATACATGAACAAGCGAGGCAATACCCGCACGGAGGACGGCGGTCTGACCATCGCCTGTCCGCTCGACTACACCACGAACAACACCTATCAGCGCTACAGCGATTGGGACACTCTTGACATCTCGCAATCCGACGTGATCTCGGCTGCCGAGTACCAATGGCGGCAGATCGCGCTGAACGTCGTCGCCTCCGGCCGCGATCTGCGGGTCAACAGCGGCGAGGCGCGGATCATCAATCTCGCCAAGGCGCGGTTGAAGAACGGCTTGCGGACGTTTTCTAACAGCTTTTCCAGCGATCTCTACTCGCTGGGCACCGCGACCAATCAGGTTGACGGCTTGCAGAAGCTCATCTCCGATTCGCCAGAGACGGGCACGGTCGGCGGGATCGACGCGGCGACGTGGACTTTCTGGCGCAATTCGGAATTTGACCTCAGCGACAACTCCGTCACGATGAGCGCCACGACCATCGAGGGCAGTGCGATGCTGCCGCTATGGCTCACGCTGGACCGGGGGCCGGACGACCAGCCCGACCTGATCGTAATGTCGAACGACTACTATGCTTTCTTCGAGACCTCCCAGGTGTCGATCAAGCGCTACACCGACCAGTCGAACGCGAACGGGGGCTTCATTACGCTGAAGTACAAGAACGCCGACGTGCTGTTCGACGGCTCCAGCGGCATCCCGACTTCGCGGGCCTACTTCATCAACACCAACTATCTCGAACTGGTGGTGCATAGGGACGCGGACATGGAGATCATGGACGAGATGCGCCCGGTCAATCAAGACGGCGTGGTCATTCCGATCCTGTGGATGGGCAATCTCGTGTGCAGCAACCGCAAGCAGCAGGGTGTGATTCAGCCGTAACCGTCGGCTGAGGAAAGGACGAATCCCATGACATTCCGCATCACTGACGAACGCGCCGGCTCTCAGCCGATCGCGAACGTCTCGACCACGCAACTGCATCCGTTTGGCACCATTGTCCGGGCGGTTGATGACGACTACGGCGAAGGCGAGTTCATCTACCTCAAGGGTGTCGCCAACACCGTCGTCGGCTCCTGGGCCACTTACAACGTCGATGACTGGACCACGACGCTGCTGGCGGCCAACGCCATCGGCCCCGTGGCTATCGCGATGTCGGCGACTGACGCAACGACCGATTATGGCTGGTACCAGATCAGCGGCAAGGCGGTCGGTCTGTGCCTGACCGGCTTTGCCGATGACGGTCTGGTATTCGCCACGGCCACCGCCGGGGCAATCGACGATGCCAGCGTTAACGGCGATCTGGTCAATCTCGCGAAGGGCGCTTCCGCCAAATTGGCAACAACGGCCGAACCGAGCGCGGCGCACTTCGAGATTCACCGGCCGTTCGTCAACGACAACAGCAACTCGGCGTAGGCGTACTGATGGACTGGGCGGTAGCAAGCGCGCGGGCAATGCGTTTGCTGCCGCCTCATCCACGCTTGCCCTGGCATCGCCATGGAACGGATGCCAGGGTGCGGGCGAACATGCGTTCAGCGCTTGAACGCGGCATAAAGCTGGAAGTCAGCCAATTGTATGCGCCAAACGACTTGACGCTTTCGGTGATGGCCGGCGGGCCGTCGCTGGCGCGGACGTGGCGGCAAGCCGAGGGCCGGCTTATCGCGGTTAATGGGGCACACGACTGGCTGGTAGACCGGGGCACTGTGCCGTGGGCTTGCTGCCTGCTGGAAACCAATCCCGACTTGCGCGATTGGGTATCGCCGCGTGACGATGTGATCTATTTCGTGGCGTCCATGGCCGACCCAAAGACGTTCGATCATTTGGCCGGCCGGCATGTCGTGCTCTGGCATGCTTCCGGTCCCGGCGGGCTGGGAGACGTGCTGAACGAGCGGTCGAAAGACTGGTTGCTGGTGGGCGGGGGCTCCACAGCGGCTTTGCGCTGCCTGAATCTCGGCTATATTCTGGGCTACCGCCGGTTCCGGTTCTTCGGCCTGGACAGCAGCTATGAGAATGGCGTGAGCCATGCCTACCACCAGGAGGCATTGCCGACCGTGGCTATCGAGGCGGGCGGCCGGGAGTTCGTGACGCAGGCCGGCTTCGCGCGGCAGGTCATGGACTTCTGTTCGGTGATGGACGGCTTTGCATCCGGCCGTCTGACCGGCAAACCCGAGGCGCTCGATGTGAAGGTGATCGGCGACGGCCTGTTGCCGACATTGCTTGCCGAATGCGGGGAGAACCCATGTCCGTTTCCGAACTGATCTCGCGCCGGGAAATCCGGCCGGCCTACGCCCGTTTCGAGCGGACGGCCATCGAGGACAAGGTGGCCAGCCGGGCCGCTGGCCGCTGCATCATGAAGCACGAAGACATCGTATATCTGACGCAGATCGGCAGCCGGGACGCCACGCCGGTCAAGGTCGCGGGCTGGTGGGATCGGCTCGACCAGCAAATTGCCACCGGGCAGATTCCGGCGGAGTTCAAGGAGCGCTATCGGCGGGCCTACGATGCCTGGTGCAAGAACCAGGAGGAGCCGGCCGATGGCACGCCGATCAAGGGCTGGGGTGTCATCACGCCGGCGCAGCAGGAGACCCTGCTGCGGTCGAATATCCGCACGGTGGAAGACCTAGCAGTATTGAACGCAGAAGGTATGCAGCGGATCGGCATGGGCGCGAACGACCTCCGACGCAAGGCTGCGGCCTGGCTGGCGCAGTTGCAGGACAAGGGGCCGCTTACGCTGGAAGTCTCGGCGCTCAAGGCGGAGAACGAGCGGCTTAAGACCGACCATGGCATCCTGGCGGCGAAAGTTGAGCAGTTGACCGCGCTGCTGGAACAGCGAGTGACGGTGGCGCAGCCCGCGCCGGCCGCCGGTGTCATCTCGGCTGACGACCTGTTCGACTCCGAGGATCAGCCGCTCAAGCGCAGCCCCGGCCGGCCCCGCAAGCAGGAGAGTGCCGCGTGACACTGCTCACCGTTGTCGATTACTTCTGCCGGCGCACCGGGCTGCCCGTTCCGGGGACCGTGTATGGCACGACCGATCCGCAGTTGAAGCAGATCGAGGCGCTGCTGGAGGAGGAAGGGAACGATCTGGCCCGGCGCAACGACTGGGAACGGATCACCTACGAGGCCAGCCATACCACGCTGGCGGTCGAGGACCAGGGGGCGATCGCCACCATCGCCAGCAACGGTTTTCGCCACATCAAGAACGAGACCATCTGGGACTATACGGACCAGCTGCCGGTCATGGGGCCGCTGAACGGCAAGGAATGGCAGGCGACCAAGGCCGCCGTGGCGTCTGGCTTCCGCTACCGTTACCGCATTCGGGGCGGCAAACTCCTGTCTAACCCGGCGCCGCCGGCGGGCCACAACTGGCGTTTCGAGTATGTCAGCTACAATTGGGTGCTGGCGGCGGACGGCACGACTTTCCGGCAGTATTTCGGCGCGGACAGCGACACCATCCTGCTGCCGGAGGATTTGCTGCTGGCGGGCCTGCGCTGGCGCTGGAAGAAGGAGAAGGGCTTCGACTACGCCGAGGACATGCGGACCTACGAGATGCAGGTGAAGGATGCGATCGGCCGCGACGCGGCCAAGCCTCGGCTTTACGCTGACGCGGAAGTTTGGCGCGGGCCGCGTCCTGGCATCTTCGTGCCTGACGGAAACTGGATTACCTCCTGATGCGCGCGGCCCTTCGTCAGCGGGAGAAGCTCCGGTCGCAAATATCGACGCTCCGTTCCGTGCCGGCGCCGATCGGGGGCTGGAACACGCGCGACGCGCTTGCCAGCATGAAGCCGACTGAGGCTATCGCACTCGACAACTGGTTCCCTGGTACGTCCTATTGCGAGATCAGGGGCGGGCATGCCAACCACGCCACGGACATGACCGGCAACGGCAAGACCCTGGCCGTGCATACCGCCGCCACAGGCACCGCCAAGATGTTCTGCGCCACGAGCATCGGCGTCTATGACGTATCCTCCGCCGGCGCGGTCGGCGCCTCCGTCGCGGCGCGCACGAACGGCAAGCACCAGCACACCAATTTCGGCGACGGCACGAACCACTGGCTCATCATGGTCAACGGCGTGGACAAGCCGCTCTATTACAACGGCTCCGCCTGGACCGCCGTGGACGATGCGAGTTCGCCGGCGCTAACCGGACTGACCACCACCTCACTGGTCGGCGTGTTCGTGTTCAAGGGCCGGCTGATCTTTTTGCAGAATGATCTGCTGGGCTTCTGGTATCTGGCCGCCGGGACCGCCGGCGGGGCGCTGACGAAGTTCGACCTGTCCGGCCAAGCCTCGCGCGGCGGCTATGTCATCGCCGGGGCCAATTGGACGGTGGACGGCGGCGACGGCATCGACGATCGGGCGGTATTCGTCACTTCGAAAGGCGAGATCATCGTCTACCAAGGCACCGATCCGGCCTCGGCGAGCACCTGGGCGAAAGTCGGCACCTATTCGCTTGCCGAGCCGCTTGGCCGGCGTTGCCTTGTCAAGTACGGCGGCGATCTCGTGATCCTGACCGAAAACGGCGCCTTTCCACTGTCGGTCGCGCTCAACACGGCGGACCAGAGTGCAAAACTGGCGCTGTCGTTCAAGATCGAGAACACCTTTACCGAGGCGGCGCGGACTTACGGCAGCGTGTTCGGCTGGGACGCCATCGTCTACCCCGAGCGGTCGGCGCTGATCGTCAACGTGCCCTTGGCGGAAGACGGAACACATTATCAGTACGTCATGAACACGATCACCAAGGCGTGGTGCCGCTTCACGGATTGGCCTGCCGAGGATTTCGCGGTGTTCGACACGGCACTCTATTTCACCACGGGGACCAAGGTAGTGAAGGCATGGAGCGGGGTATCCGACAACGGGGCCAACATCGTCGCCTACGGCAAGACGGCTTTCCACTATTTCGGCTCGCCGTCCAGCCTCAAGCGCTTTTCGATGTTCCGCCCGGTGCTGGCGGTTGACGGCGCGCTGGCTTTCCTCACCGATATTGATGTGGATTTCAAAAACACCTCGATCCTGGGCTCTGCCGTCTACGCGAAAACGAGCAGCGCGGTGTGGGATACGGACAAGTGGGACTCCGGCAGCTGGGCCGCCGAACTGGAAATCATCAAGGAATGGACCAGCCCCGACGAGTATTCCGGCTTGTGCAGCGCGGGCAAGATCAGGGTCGATACCAACGACTTGACCGTGCGGTGGATTTCCTGCGACTACCTTTTCGAGTCGGGGGCGGGGAACTTGCCGTGAAGCTCGTCTTTGCCGTCGAGCGGGTGCGTGATTGCTGGCAGGAGGTGCTGGGCCTGGCGGCGGCGCACTGGAAGGAGACGGAAGGCTACCGCGCCGGCGAGGGCTTTCGGCCGTCCTTCGAGCGCTACAGCCAGTATGAGTGGGGCCAGTGCTTCATCCTGTTCATAGCCCGTGACGAGCTTCGCCGGGCGGTCGGCTATGCCGGCATCTACATCATGCCCTCGATGCACACGCAAAGGTTGATCGCTACCGAGGACACCTTCTTCCTGGTGGAGGCAGCGCGCCGGGGGCGCAATGCCATGCGGTTCTGTCGTTTCGTCGAGGACGAGGCGCGGCGGCGCGGCGCCGTCACCCTGGCCATGACGGCTAAGGACAAGCGGGTTGGCCGGTTGCTTTTGCATCTCGGCTATGCTGAGGTGGCCCAGCACTATTCGAAGTCCCTGACGAGCGGGGCCGACAGCCCTCCAACGCCAGTCCGCGTCATGGAGCCGGCCTGATGTGCGCACCCGACCCTCCCCCGCCTCCCGACTACACCGGCGCCGCCACGGCTCAGGGGGCCGCCAATGTCGAAGCGGCACGGGCGACGGCCAAGCTGTCGAACCCGAACATCGTCAGCCCCTACGGCAAGCAGACAGTGACCTTCGGGGTCAATAACGACCCCGACCAGGCGCTTGTCACGCAGACGTTTAGCCCCGAGCAGCAGGCGCTCTATAACAGAAACGTCGCCACCAAGTTTCTGCTGGGCGATCTCGGGCTGTCGGGGGCCACGCAACTCAAGAGCGTGATCGGCCGGAATCTCGACCTCGCTCCGCTGGGGCCGGCGCCTGCTTCGTCCGAGGCCACCCGTCAGCAGGTGTTCAATGCCATGACGGCGCGCACCGACCGGGAGCTTGCCGAGGCCAAGGAGGCGGCCAATTCCCAACTGATCGCGCAGGGCATCGGCCGAGGCACGGACGCCTACGGCACCGAGATGCGAAGGCTTGACGAGCGCGGCACGGATGCACGCCAGCGGGCGGAACTGGCCTCGTATGACGTAGCTCGCGGCCGGGTTGGCCAAGACGCGGAACTGCGCCGGCAGGCTCTGGCGGAAATCCTGGCGCAGCGGCAGACGCCCTTGAACGAGGCCACGGCCTTGATGTCGGGCAGCCAGGTGTCGAACCCCTTCGCCGGCGGTCTCGGCTACCAGGCGGGCGCCACGACGGCGCCGGTGCCTATCTTCGCCGCCACGCAGCAGCAAGGTCTCTACGACCAGAACGCCTACAACCAGCAGGTCGGGAGCTACAACAACCTGATGAGCGGCCTGTTCGGCATCGGCGCGGCCGGTGCTCGCGGCGCGCCCTTCTTTTTCAGGTAAGCCAATGCCTGCCACCGCCGTCAGCTACGACAATCCCGAACTCGCCGAGGCCGAGCGGGCGATCAAGCGCCGGCAGGCGATCACCGACCTGCTGACCCGGCAGTCGATGCAGCCGATCCAGGGCGCCGTGGTCGGCGGGGCTCCGACGCCGGTCAGTCCGCTCCAGGGCGTGGCCAAGATCGCCGAGGCGCTGCTCGCCGGCTACGAGGACTCGCGAAACGAGGCCAAGCTGAAGGAAATCGCCACCGAGCGGAGCGAGAAGCTCGGCAAGGTGGTCAGGGCCATGCAGCCGTGGAAGAACCCGGACACGGATACCACGGCCCGGGACCAGGCGGTGATCGATCGGCCGCCTCCCCTCGGCGCCCGCTACATGGCGCCGGGCGAGACGGCCCAGGGCACGGGCGGGCTGGCAGGCGGCGCTGCGGCGGCCGCCGCCCAGGGCTTCCCCGGCCTTGGCGTGCAGTTCGCCCTGGCGAAGGTGCAGGCGGACGAAAAGGCCAAGGAAGCGGCCCTCCAGCGCGATATTCTGTGGGAAAAC
>VGEV01000087.1 GCA_016869175.1 Alphaproteobacteria bacterium | reverse complement strand
CGGTCGGCTGTTCGGCCGCCCCGCCGGGCGCGGCCGCGCGCTGGCCGGCAAGCCAGGCCTGCACTTCCGGATCGGCCAGCAGATCGAGCAGCAGGCGCACGCGCAGCGAGGGTTCCCCGGCCGCCGTCTGTGCCGCCGCCGGCCCGCTGGCCAGCAGCCAAGCAAGGCCGCAAACGGCCAGCACCGCGAGCAGCGCCGAGGCCAAGCCCCGGCGGCGTCTCCCCAACCCAGAGCCGACCATCGCGTTCCCCGTCTCTCCAGTGCCGCCGCCGATCAGGCCATCGGATCGTTCACCTGATCGAGCGGGTAGATCGGCCGCCGGACCCGCCGGTAGTCGAGCAGCCGGTTGTCGGACGTCGTCACGCCCTCGCCATCCAGGGTCAACGTGTGCCTGGCGAGTTCGGCGAAGCCAGCGCGATAGTGGATGCGCGATTTCAGCAGCAGATACTTCTTGCTGGCCGGATCGATGCCCAAGCTGGTGAAGACGCCCCGGTCCCACGGCTCGTGGTGACGCGAGACAACAACGATCTCCATTCGACCAGTGTCGAACACCGCGGCCCTGCCGAGCGAAACCTTGAGGCCATGATACATCGGCCCGCGCACCACGAACTCGCCATCGCTAAACAGTTTGACCTTGCCGGTCAAGACCAGAGGCCGGCCCGGCAAGCCCAGCGCGGGCATGTCGGTCTTGCCGCCGAGCGGCAAGGCGAGCGTCGCGCCGACGCCCGCCCGCGCCATCGCCGCCACCGCGGCCGGATCCCAGACCGCCGCCACCGCCACGTCGGACAGGCCCTGACGCTCGACCTCCGCGATCGCCGTCATGACGTCCTGGGTGCCGCCCGAGCCGACATTGTCGGCATGGTCGAGCAGGATGACCGGGCCGTCCGGCAGGCGCTTGGCTTCGGCCACCGTTTCCGCCAGCGGCCGGCCGCGATAGACGCACTCGGCCCGGGCGTCCCAATACCGCGCCAGGATGCGGGCCAGCGCCGCTTCCGCGCTGTCGCGCCGGCCTTCCGCGACACAGACCGCCGAGGCGCCGGCATGCTCGATGTCGGCTAGCGCGAAACCGCCGAACACCGAGGCCGCCAAGAGGCCGTTCGCCTCCTCCGCGCGCGCCGCCCTGATCAGGCTGCGCATCGGCTCGTCGTCGGTGCCCTGCCGCAGGGTCTGCGACAACAGCGGCAGGCGACGCCAGGCCATGACCGGCCGGGCCCGGCCGCGCAGCAGGTCGAACAGGATCCGGCCAATCTGCGTACCGACCTCGAACATGTCGACATGCGGATAGGTCTTGTAGCCGATCAGGCAATCGCAGTTGGCGACCATCGCCTGGGTCAGGTTGGCATGCAGGTCGAGCGTGACGCAGACGGGCGTTCGCGGCGCCAGCGCACGGATGCGGGTGAGCAACGTGCCTTCGCCGTCGCTGGTCGTCTCCGCCACCATGGCGCCGTGCAGATCGAGCATGATGGCGTCCGGGCCGGCCGCGACCGCCTCCAGGATGGCGTCCGACATTCGGGCATAGGCCTGGGCGCTGACCGGGCCGGACGGCATCGCCTCGGCGGCGATCGGCGTCACCAACTCGGCGCCGGCTTCGCGCGCCAGGCGGATATAGGCGCCCAGCGTCATGTTGGTGTGCTCGTAGGCGGCGATCACGTCCTTGCCGAAATAGGCACCCCACGCCTCGAACCGCGCCCAGTCGGTCGGCACCGGCGAGAAGGTGTTGGTCTCGTGCTTCATCATGGCGATGACGACACGCATCGGCGAATGCCCCGCTAGTACCCTGAATTGTCGATGGGTGACAGGTGACCCACCCTCACCGGCGCGCCGTGGCGCGCGAGCCGTCCCGCCCGCGGGCGAGGCAGGCGCGGCGCGGTTCTTCGCCCGCTCCCGCCAACGGCAGCGGGGCGGGCTGAGGGCGCCGGCTGCCAGTCACGCATTGGCGACGATCGCTACGAACCGCGGGCGAAGTAGGCCTTGGTGCCGTGCGCCTCGATCGAGGCGGCCAGGCGCTGCAGCGCGTGGACATAGGCGGCGGTGCGCATGTCGATGCCTTTCTGGTAGTGCAGGTCGAAGATGCGCCGCGCTTCCGGCTCGATGTTCTTCTTCAGGCGTTGCTGCACATCGTCCTCGCTCCAGTAGTAGCCGGCCTTGTTCTGCACCCATTCGAAATAGGAGACGGTCACGCCACCGGAATTGGCCAGGATGTCGGGGATCACCAGCTTGCCCGCCCGGTTCAGCACCGCGTCGGCGGCGGGGGTCGTCGGGCCGTTGGCCAGTTCCAGGATGATGCGCGCCTTGATGCTGGCGGCGTTTTCGAGGACGATCTGGTTCTCCATCGCGGCCGGCACCAGCAAGTCGCATTCCGCTTCCAGCAGTTCGGCGTTGCTGAGCTCGCGCGCCTTGCGCGCGGTCGGCGCGCCGGCCACGCGGCCGGTCTTCTGTTTGTGTTCTTCGACCGCCAGGGGATCGAGACCATCGGGATCGTAGATCGCCGAACGGCTGTCGGAAACGCCGACGATGCGATAGCCGTCGGCATGGATCAGCCGGGCAAAATGAAAGCCGGCATTGCCGAAACCCTGGATGACGACGCGGCCCTTTGGCGGGCTCAAGCCCAGATCCTGCTCCAACTGGCGCAACACATAGTAGCCGCCGCGCCCCGTGGCGTCCTCGCGGCCCAGGCTGCCGCCCAGCGCGACCGGCTTGCCGGTGATGACGGCCGGGTTGGGTTGGTCGGTCATCACGCTGTATTCGTCGGCCATCCAGGCCATGACGATGCCGTTGGTGTACATGTCGGGCGCGGGGATGTCGCGATCCGGTCCGATGAACCGGGCGAAGGCCTGCACATAGGCCCGGCTCAGCCGTTCCAGTTCCATGCGCGACAGTTTCTTGGCGTCGACCGCCACGCCGCCCTTGCCGCCGCCATAGGGCAGGTTGGCCACCGCGCATTTGAAGGTCATCCAGAAGGCCAGCGTCATGACCTCGTCCAGGTTGACCTTGGGGTGATAGCGGATGCCGCCCTTGGTCGGACCGCGGCTGTCGTCATAGCGACAGCGCCAGGCCTTGAAGGCCCGCCGGCTGCCGTCGTCCATGCGCACCAGCAGCGTGGTGGCCAGCGTCTCCTTGGGATAGCGCAGCTTCTCGATGACGTCGGGATGCACCGACAGATGCTTGGCGGCGGCCTTCAACCGCTTGCGCGCCTTGCCGAACAATGCCGTCGCCATGCTGTTGCCTCCCTTGCCGACACGCCGCCGGCGGACCCGACCCTAACTGCCGCCGGCCGGTCGCTTAGCCCGCAGCAGCGCCGCCACGCCGTCGGCGCCGCCATCGGCGATGGCCCGCACCAATGCCGGCTCGGTCAGATCGGTGCCGCTGCCGGCGACCATGTCGCCTTGGCGGATCTCGCCCAAGGTAGCGCCATCGGCATCGGCCACGCTCCAGACGATCTCGATATAGTGTTTGCCCTTGCCGCGCGGCTCTTGCCGCAGGCGGCCGGCGACGCTGAGGCTGGCCGGCGGTTCCGCCGCCTCGCCGGGCGGCGCCACGGCGAAACCGTGCCGGCCCAGCGCCTCGCGCAAGGCCGGCAGCAGGACCTGCTGGGCGCGGGGGCTGGCGCCGGCGATGCCGGCCAGGCGAAGGCTTTTCGGCCGGGCCGATTCGGGCAGCAGCAGCGGCTCCAACCTCGCCGCCGCTCGCTCGGCCATGGCGGCCAGATTGCCGACCCGGCCGCCGGCGAAGCGTTCCTGATGGCTGACCTCGCCCAGTACCAAGCCGCGCCCGCTGCTCAACCGCCAGGACAGCCGCCCGGCGCCCGCCTCGGCACCTTCCGCGCGCCCCTCCAGCAGCAGACCGCCGGCATGCGCGGTGCGCGTGCTGGCCACGATATCGCGTTTACGCAGGGCGTCCGCCGCGGCCTCGGCCAGCGCCCGCGCCGCCTCGTCGGGCAGGCCGGCGACCGGCACCACCAGCACCGACAGCCCGGCATCGGGCTTGAGCAGGCCGGGTGCCGCCAGGCTCTTTTCCGCGACCTCAAAGGGCCGCGGCAGGCCGCAGGCCGCCAGCACGAGCGTCAGCGCCAGGCAGACCCGGCTAGAGCGCACAGGTCGCCAGCAGGCCCAGGAGGCACAGCAGAAGAAAGGCCACGAGATGAGGCATCGCCTCAGCCCCGGCCGACGAAGTGGTCAAGCGATGCCTGCGACAGCCGTTCGCTGCCGTCAGGCGTGACGCGCACGGTTTCGCCCAGCGTCATCGCCTTGCCGCGTCCGCTGTCCATGACGATGATGTGCAGGAAGAACACCATGTCCGGCGCCGCCGGCTCCGGATTGCCGGCATAGAACATCGGCCAGTCCATCCAGGTCGGCGTGTACATGGCGCCCAGGCTGTAGCCACAGGCATTCATGCGGTGCGCCTGCAAGCCGGCGCGGTCCAGCACGCGGGCATGCGCATCGAACACCTCGCCGATCGGCCGCCCCGGCTTCAGCGCCGCCCGCGCGGCTGCCAGCGACTCGCTCGCCGCCGCATGCAGCCGGTCCTGGTAGGCATCGCTCTCGCCGATCGCCAGCGTGCGCATCAGGCAGGCATGATAGCGGCGATAGGTGCCGGCGAATTCGAGCGTCAACTGGTCTGGCGCGGTCAACCGGCGCCGCCCGCTGAAATAGCGGCAGAGCAAGGCGTCGCGGCCGGAGCCGATGATGAACTCGTTGCCGGGATAGTCGCCGCCGTCCTGGAACACGGCACCTTGCATGGCCGCCAGGATGTCGCCCTCGAAGGCGCCCGGGCGCGCCAGGCAGTGCGCCGCCGCCAGCGCCGCGTCGGCCAGTTCGGCCGCCTTGCGCACGTAGTCGAGTTCGGCCGGGCTCTTCACCACGCGCAGGCGCGAGACGAGGTCGGAGGCGTCCTCCAGCGCGCAGAAGCCGGCCAGTTCCGCCTCCAGCAGCCGGCCGTTGGCCGCCGTCAGTCCATAGGACTGCCACTCGACGCCCAGCTTGCGGCCCCGGCAGCCATGCTCCGCCAGGATCGCTTTCAGATCCTTGGCCGGATCGCGGCCTGCCTCGTCCACCCAGATGCGGATGTCCTCGATCATCGAGGTGTGGCGGGCCTGGCGCAGGTCGGGCGCCCGGGTCAGCAGGGTGAGCCGGCCGTCGGCCCCCAAATACAGGCACTGGAAGAAGCAGTAGCCGAAGGTGTCGTAGCCGGTCAGGTAATAGTGGCTTTCCGGCTTGAACAGCAGCAGGCCGTCCAGCCCGCGCGCCTGCATGGCAGCCGCCGCCCGCCGCCGCCGCGCGCCCAGCTCCTCTAAGGTGAAATGCAGCGCCATCGCCCCTTCAGTCCAACACAATGACCGACAGCGCGCGACCGTAATCGGCCTGACCGCAATGGGTGGCGCGGCGATAGCTGAAGAAACGCTCCGCGTCGCCATAGGTATCCTCGGCCAGCCGCCCGATCGCGCCGATGCCGGCGGCGGCGAGCCGCCGAGCGACATAGCCTGGCAGGTCGAAGCGGAAACGCGCCGAGTCGTCCGCGACAAAGCAATCGCTGGCGCCGGCATCGCGCGCCAGCACGGCGGCGCGCATGTCCTCGCCCACCTGGTAGGAGGCCTGCTGGATGCAGGGGCCGATTGCAGCGGTGATGCGTTCGGGCCGCGCGCCCAGCCGCCGCATCGCCGCAACCACCGCCTCGACGATGCCGTCCGCGGCGCCCCGCCAGCCGGCATGCGCGGCACCGATCACGCCGGCTTCGGCATCGGCCAGCAGCACCGGCGCGCAGTCGGCGGTCAAGATGCCGAGCGCTAGGCCGCGCGCGCGGGTGGCCAGCGCGTCGGCCCGCGGCGCCTGGTCGGCTTGCCAAACGTCCTCGGCAACCAGGACGCGGGCGCTGTGCGTCTGATGCACGGTGATCAGGCGTTCGGGCCGGGCGTCCAGCGCCCGGGCTGCCCGCGCCCGGTTCTCGGCCACGTCCGTTCGCCGATCGGCCGAGCCGTAGCCGCAGTTGAGCGCGGCATAGAGCCCGCCGGACACCCCGCCCGTGCGGGTGAAGAAGCCATGCCGCACCCCTCCGGCCGGAGACAGGGCGGCGCTGGCTAGCGGCGCGGGTTGCTGCGTCATGGCACGAATCCCTGAGGTACCGGCAGGCCCGGGGACTGCACGGCTAGGAACTTGAACAGGCTGCCCATTTGCTCCGGCCGGGTCAACCGGGCGAGCGCTGCCTCGATCCGCTGCGCCTGGGCGGGATTGGCCTCGCGGCAAAGCCGCGCCGCGCGTGCGCCGATGCCGAGCGCCCGAAGATAGGCCCCCTGTTCGACCGGCCCATGCACTTCGGCTCCGGCGGCACGGGCCGCCGCCGCCAAGCCGGCGAAATCGACCTGCGCCGTGAGGTCGGCGACACCGGGTGAGGCCAACGGCGCGACCTTGCGCTGCCGGCTGAGCGCCTGCAGGCTGTCGCCGACGCCATAGGGCTGCTGGCCATAGTCGGCAATCAGTGCGACGCCGCCCTGGCGTGACAGCCGCTCCGCCAGCCCTTGCATCAGGGCCTCGCGCGCCGACGAGACTTCCGCCAACCGACCGGGGGGCAGCGCGGCGAAACGCTCAGGCAGCGCCGCGATGGGCAGCGCCAATGGCGCCAGGGTGAAGGCGAAGGCTTCGCCATCCAGTCCAACCAGTCGCTCCCGCCAGCCGGCCTCGCTTCGCGCGAATTGCCGGACGGGCAGCGCGTCGAAGAACTCGTTGGCGATCAGCAGCAGCGGACCCGCCGGCACTTGCTCCAGCCGGTCGTGCCAGACGGCGGGCCGGGCGATGCGCTCGGCCTGTTCCGCCCGCAAGGCAGCACTCGTTTCCACCAAGTGCAGGTCGATCGCCGCCAGGAAGCCCGGCACGGCGCGGGCGGCGCGCAACAGATCGTGCAGCAGCAGACCGCGGCCCGGCCCCAGTTCCACCAGCCGGACCGGCGCCGGCCGGCCGAGCGCTTGCCAGCTCTCCGCCAGGGCCAAGCCGATCAACTCGCCGAACATCTGACTGAGCTCGGGCGCGGTGACGAAATCGCCGTCCGCGCCCAGCCGGGCATTCGCGTAGTAGCCCTGGCCCGGATGCGCCAGGGCTTCGGCCATGTAGCGCGCGACGGAGATCGGGCCCGCGAGCCGGATCAGCCGGCCGAGATGGCGGGCCAGCGGCGTCATGCCGCCGGCCCGGACCGCGCGCGCTGGATGAGGTAGAGGCCGCCGGCCAGCATCGGCAGCGACAGCCACTGGCCCATCGTGCTGCCAAAGGCAAGAAAACCCAACTGAATATCGGGCTCGCGAAAGAACTCGACCAGGATCCGGGCGGCGCCGTAGCCCAGTAGGAACAGCCCAGTCACCAGGCCCCGCCGCCCCAAGCCCTGCCGCCAGGCCACGACATTGACCAGCAGGAACAGCAGCAGGCCCTCGAGCGCGGCCTCGTAGAGCTGGCTGGGATGCCGGGGGCTGGGTCCGCCACCGGGAAACACCATCGCCCAGGGGGCATCGCTCGCCCTGCCGTAGAGTTCGCCGTTGATGAAATTGGCCAGCCGGCCGAAGAACAGACCGATCGGCACCGTGCAAGCCAGCCGGTCGGCCAGCGGCAGCAAGGCGACCTGCCGGCGACGGGCGAACAGCACGATCGCCAGGACCACCCCCAAGAGCCCGCCGTGGAACGACATGCCGCCGCGCCATACCGCCAGCGCCTGCAGCGGTTCCTGCAGATAGAAGGGCAGATTGTAGAACAGCACATAGCCCAGCCGGCCGCCCAGCACCACGCCCAGCGCCACCCAGATCAGCAGGTCGTCGGCCGCGCCCGTGCTCAGCAGGCGGCCGCGGCGGCGGTCGAGCAGCAGGAAATACCGCCAGCCGAGCAGCAGGCTTGCGACATAGGCGAGCGCGTACCAGCGGATCGCGAACGGCCCGATCTCGATCAGCACGGGGTCGATCGCCGGGAACGGCAGGGCAACGAGCGGGCTGATGGCGGCCTCTCGATGTTTGGGGGACGTCTGCGGTATTAGCCCCGGGGCGGCGGCCGGGCAAGCATTGCGGGGGTCGAATTCGGCCGGCATAGTGCAGCCGCCATGGACGCGCGCCGCCGCCTGCTTGACGATCTCGCCAAACTGGTGACCGCGAGTGCCGGCCTGTTGCACGGCGCGGGTCGCGAAGCCGAGACCTTGCTGCGCCAGCGCCTGGAACGCTTGGCCGATCGTATGGACCTGGTGACGCGCGAGGAGTTCGACGCGGTCAAGGCAATGGCGGCCGAAGCCCGGGCCCAGAATGCCAAGCTGGCCGAACGGCTGGCCCGGCTGGAAGGCCGCGCGCCGAAGCCGGCTGGGCGAAACCGGCGCAAGCGCGCCTGATCACCCGGCCAAGCGTCATGGAAGAGCCATAATCGCGCCGGTCGGGCACAGTAAATCCAGCGAGTTCTCCACAATTCATCGCCGGCCCGCGCAAAGTCGTTGCAGCCGACTCGCGGTTCTGGCAGCTTGCTTTCCATGGTGTTCGCCGAGGCACCTCACCACCACATCTCGCGGTCGTTGCTGCCGCCCGGCGGCGCCTTGCGGTGCCCGGACCGGTCAGGGTCGCGGGCCTTCATCCCCGTTTTTCGCCGGCCGTCCTGAAGGAGTTCGCCATGGCTACGCCCGGGATCGAGGACACCTTTGACGTCGCCAATCCCCTGGACGTCGTGGAGGAGCTGGTCAGCTCGAATCAGTGGCCGTTCGACCGCACCGGCGATGACGAACTCTCGGTCTGCGTGCAGGGAAGCTGGTGCGACTACAATCTGGGTTTCTCCTTCGCCGAGGGCCAGGGCACGTTGCAGGTGGCCTGCGCCTATGACACCCGCATCCCCAAGCATCGCCTGGCGGAGGTGCACGCGCTGCTGGCGCTGGTCAACGAGCGCATGTTCCTCGGCCATTTCGATGTCTGGTCGGAGGATGGCACGCCGATGTTCCGCCACGCGTTGCTGGTGCGCGGCGGGCCGGCGCCGACGCCGGCGCAGGTGGGTGCCATGATCGACATCGCGCTTTCCGAGTGCGAGCGCTACTACCCGGCCTTCCAGTACGTGCTGTGGGGCGGCAAGAGCGCGCGCGAGGCGATGGATGCGGCCATGCTGGAGACGCAAGGCGAGGCCTGATCCGCTGGATCGCCGCAACCGGATGGCGCACACTCGTTGGCGCGGTCGAACCACCTCCACGTCGGGTTAGCGGTTCGCTGCCATCGATGCTTGGCGCGCGAGCGCCGGCAGCGCACCACGGGGAGGGTAGCGGATGACGCAAGCTCTGGCGGCGGCGGGGCCGCTTGTGCTGGTCGGCTGCGGCAAGATGGGCGGCGCCCTGTTGCAAGGCTGGCTCGAGCGCGGCCTGCCCCGGGACCGGGTGCATGTGGTGGAGCCGGCGGACGATGCCGGGCGGGTGGCCGCAGTGCCGGGGGTGCCGTTCCTGAAGTCGCCCGCCGGCCTGCCCGCCGGGCTCAAGCCCGCCCTGGTGCTGCTGGCGGTCAAGCCGCAGAACATGGACCAGGTGGCGCCGCTCTATGCCGCCTACAAGCCGGCCCGGCCGGTCTTCCTGTCGATCGCCGCCGGCAAGCGGCTTGCCCAGATCGAGGGCTATTACGGCGCCGATGCGGCGATCGTGCGGGTGATGCCGAACACTCCCGCCGCCGTGGCCCGCGGCATGAGCGTGCTGGTCGCCAACCGCAACGTGCCGCCGGCGGGTCGCGGGCTGGCGGAAAGCCTGCTGGCGGCGGTCGGCGAGACCGCCTGGATCGAGGACGAGGGGCTGATGGACGCGGTTACCGCGGTCAGTGGCTCCGGTCCTGCCTACGTCTTCCTGCTGATCGAGACCCTGGCCAAGGCCGGCGAGGCGGCGGGATTGCCGGCGGCGCTGTCGATGCAGCTTGCCAAGGCGACGGTGGCCGGCGCCGGCGAACTGGCAAGGCTGGCGGCCGAACCGCCGGCGCAATTGCGCGTCAACGTCACCAGCCCCGGCGGCACCACGCAGGCCGCGCTGCAGGTGCTGATGGCAGCCGATGGCCTGCAACCGCTGATGACGGCGGCCATCGCCGCCGCCACAAGGCGCGGCAAGGAACTGGGCGGATAGCGCCGGCGCAAATGCGCGTCAACGCCACCAGCCCCGGCGGCGCCACGCAGGCCTGCGCCGGCGGCCGGGCGACGCTGGTCACCGGTGAACCATCGGCCGGCTGCCAATGGCACTACCGGTACCAATTACCGCACCAATTACCGCAATTCGCAATTACCAGTGACAGTTTACGAATTATCCGCGCTCGGTATTACCGGTGACAGCTTATGTATTATCCGCGCTGGCAGGCAACGACCGGCGGCTTGACAAGCGGGTTCGCGGCAGAAGAAGCGTTACGCGGTCTGCGGTATAAACAGGAAGCTGTCACCGGAAAACACCCGGGAAGACGTCGCATAAATCGTATGCTGTCACCGGAAAAACACCGGAGAACCCCGGGGAAACACCCGGAAAGGCAAGCGGCGGCCACCCGGAGGGGGTCCGAGCCGATGGCATCGCGCACGGCGATGCCTCGGAGCGGAGCCCACTCTGCCGCCGGCCAGGGTTCCAGAGCAAAGCTTGCGGTGAAACCCACCCTGCCGGCTCGCTCTGAAGCGGAATTGCCCTAGCGGTTGGCGCCGGCGATGTTCAGCGCCTCGGCCCGCGTCAGGCCGACCGTTTCGCCGGCCGCCAGCAGCTTCTCCCAGGTGCGCGCGTCCACCGGCACGCCGGCCGCCTCGCGCTCGGCCCGCGTCTTGCGCTCCGGGTCGCCCGGCAGCATCACCCCCTCGCCGCCCGCCGCCGGCGGCGAGGCTGCAACCCAGTCCTGAAAGGCCTCGATCTCGCGCTGCACGAAGCCGCCGGCGCCGAAGCGGGCGGGATCGATGACGATCGCCAGCATGTTGTTGCGCACGCTCTGGTCGATGCGCGCCAGCGAATAGGTGCCGCCGCCGCTCAGCGCGCCGGCCAGCAGTTCCACCACCAGCGCCAGGCCATAGCCCTTGTGCTGGCCCATCGGCAGGATGGCGCCGTAGGGCGGCTTGACCAGCACCTGGGGATCGCGCGTCGGCCGGCCGGCGTGGTTGATCAGCGCGCCCTCCGGCACTTCGACGCCCCGGTTGTAGGCCACCCTGACCTTGCCTTGCGCCACCATCGCGGTGGCGAAATCGAGCACCAGCGGCGGCCGGCCGCCAGCCGCCGGAATGGCGGTGCAATAGGGATTGGTCGAGAAGCGCGCATCGCTGCCGCCGAACGGCGCCACCTGCGCGGCGAAACCGATGGCGTTGACGTAATGAATGGCAATGAAGCCGGCGGCGGCGCAGATCTCGCCCCAATGGCCGACCCGGCCGACATGCCGGGCATTGCGCAAGGCCAACACGCACACCCCCGTTTCCCGCGCCCGTGCGAGCGCGGCCTGGGTCGCCTCGTGCGCCACCACCTGGCCGTAGCCGAATTGCCCGTCCATCACCAGATAGGCGCCGTCCTGCCGCACCACTGCGGCATGCCGGTTGGCGAACAGCGTGCCGGCCTTCAGCGAGCGCAGGTAATTGGGGATCATGCCGACGCCGTGGCTGTCGTGGCCCAGCAGGTTGGCCAGCACCAGATTGTCGGCCACCAGTTCGGCCTCGCGCGCGGCCGAGCCGGCCCGCTCGCAGATCGCGCGGGTCAGGGCGTGCAGGCGGGCATGGGGAAACAGCTGGTCACGCATGCGCCGCCCCCGACCCGCCGTGCCCGGCGATGCGCTCGAACTCCGCCCGCCCGATGCCGATGCCGGCCGCGGTTGCGACCAGTTCTTCCCAGGTGCGCGCGTCGACCGGCACACCCCGGGCCAGCCGTTCGGCGCGACTGCGCCGCTCGGGCTCGCCCGGCAGCATCACCCGCTCCACCCCCGGCGCCGGCGGCGAGGCCCTGACCCAGTGCTGAAAGGCCGCCATCTCGGCGCCGATCGCCCCGATCTCGCCGAACCGTGCCGGGTCCAGCACGATCGCCAGCATGTTGTTGATGATGGTGTTGCGGGCCAGCCGCTCGGGCAAGAACGTGCCGCCCCCGGACAGCGCCCCCGCCAGGATGTCGCAGACCAGCGCCAGGCCATAGCCCTTCTGCTGGCCCATCGAGCGCAAGGCGCCGCGCGGCTCGGCGAACATGACGCCGGGGTCGCGCGTCGGCCGGCCGTCCGCGTCGATCAGCGCGCCCTCCGGCACCGCCTCGCCCTTGTTGTGCGCGACCCGCACCTTGCCCATGGCGATCAGCGAGGTGGCGAAGTCGAGAATCACCGGCGGTTCGCCGTCCATCGCCGGAATCGCCGTGCAATAGGGGTTGGTAACGAAGCGCGCGTCGGCGCCGCCATGCGGCGCCACCACGGCCCGATGCGAGATGGCGTTGACATAGTGGATGGAGATGAAGCCGGCGGCGGCGCAGAGCTCGCCCCAATGGCCGATGCGGCCGATATGGTGGGCGTTGCGCAAGGCCATGAGGCAGAGCCCTTCGACCCGCGCCTTGGCGATGGCGCGCTCGATCGCCTCGTGCGCCACCACCTGGCCATAGCCGCCGTTGCCGTCCACCACCAGGAACGGACCGGAATCGAGCGCCACGGTTGCAACGGTGTTCGGCCGCAACCGATCCTCGCGCACCGCGGCGATGTAGGCCGGCATCATCCCGACGCCGTGGCTGTCATGGCCGCTGAGATTGGCCGCGACCAGATGGTCGGCGACCAATTGGGCTTCCCGCTCGGCCGAACCGGAACGCCGGCACATCGTCTTGATCAGCTCCGCCAGCCGTTCCGCGGTTACCTGCGGCATGCCGTCCCGCCCCCCGTGCTGCCCAGAGCTTAGCGTAAGTGCCGGCAACGAAAACCCGCTATAGTCGGGCCTCCGGTGCACGGCATGGGCTTGGGCGATGGCGACACGACGACGGCGCAAGGCGGCGGCTCCCCCGGATGACGCCGCGGTGTTCGCCGCGGCGATGGCGCTGGCGGCGTTGCAGGGCTGGGCCGACACCACGCTGGGCAACATCGCCGACAAGGCGGGCCTTGCGCCGGAGACGCTGAGCGGCCGCTTCGCCGACAAGCGGGCGCTGCTGGACGGTTTTGCCCAACATATCGACGAGCGCATGGCGGCGGGCGAGCCGGTCGAGGCCGAGGGCAGCGTGCGTGACCGCCTGTTCGACAGCCTCATGCGCCGGTTCGATGCGCTGGCGCCCTATCGCCAGGGCGTGGCAGCCGTGCTGCGCGAACTGGCCTGGCGCCCCGGAGTGCTGGCCTGCGCCGGCACGGGGCCGTTCCGTCGCTCGCTCTCCGCCATCGCGCGCTTGGCCGCGGCGCCCGACTGGGGCCCGCTGCGCGGTCTGCAACTCAAGGGGATCGCGATCGTCTACCTGCTGGCCTTGCGAGTCTTTCTCACCGACGACAGCGCCGACCTGGCGAAGACCATGGCCGAACTGGACCGGCGATTGGGACAGGTCGAGACGTTGTTGCGCGCGTTGCCGGGCGTGGCCGGGCGGCGCAACCCGCCACGCCCGGGCGCGCCGGGCTAGCGCTGTCATATTTTCATGGTTAATACCGGCGAAGCGTGCTAGGAAATCGGCCATGGCTATCACCTGCTGGCGCCGGGGGAGCGGCGCCAAGCCAAGACCAGCGATGCGATTAACAAATCGATCAGAGCAAGGGGGCCTGCGATGAAACCGGAATCCATGTTTCCCGAGTTCGACATGAAGAAGCTGCTGGGCAATTTCGACCTGTCCAAGATGATGAGCGAATTCAAGTTTCCGGGCGCTGACATGCAGGCGCTGATGGAAACCCAACAACGCAACATGGAAGCCTTGCGTCAGGCCAACCAGACCGCGGTCGAGAACATGCAAGGCATCGTCAAGCGCCAGGGCGAGATGCTGCAGGCGGCGATGAGCGAGACCGGCAACGCCTTGCGCTCGATCATGCAGGCGGGCTCGCCCGAGGACGGCGCGCGCAAGCAGGGCGAACTGGTGCAGCGCTGCCTCGACGTGACGTTGAGCAACTTGCGCGAGATCGCCGAGCTGTCGGCCAAGGCCAACCGCGACATCTTCGACGTGATCAACGGCCGCGTCGTGGCGGGGCTGGAGGAAGTGCGCGAAGTCGCCATGAAGGCCGGCAACGGGACCCACGAGACCGCCAAGAAAAAGCCCGCCGCCTAGCCCCGCAGGGACGCTTTGCGGTTTGTCGCCGGCGCCGCGTCGCAGGCAAGCGGCGGGGGCGAATCGTTAGGACGGCGCCCGCCCCGGCGGGTTTGCCGGCGCTCAGCCGCCGGTGATAGGGTCGCTGGCGGTTCGGCCGCGGGCGCGTGATGGCTGCAATCGCTTTCGAGGACTTCCTGAAGCTCGACATCCGCGTCGGCACTATCGTCGCGGCGGAGCCGTTTCCGGAAGCGCGCAAGCCAGCCTACAAGCTGCGCATCGACTTTGGTCCGGAATTGGGCGAGCGCAAGAGTTCGGCCCAGATCACCGAGCACTATCGGCCCGCGGAACTGCTCGGCCGGCAGGTGGCGGCGGTGGTCAATTTCCCCAGCAAGCAGATCGGCAAGTTCCTGTCGGAGGTGCTGGTGCTGGGCTTTCCGGACGGCGCCGGTCGGGTGGTGCTGATCGGGCCGACGCTGCCGGTGCCGAATGGCGGCCGGCTCTATTGAGGTGCGGGAGGCAGGCGATGGCGGGCAACCGGTTCGAGGTCAGGCGTGTGGCCGGCAATATCGGCGCCGAGATCGCCGGCATCGACCTTGGCCGCCAGCTGGACGCGGCAACGTTCGCGGAGTTGCGCCGCTTGTGGCACGAGCACCTGGTGCTGTTCTTCCGTGACCAGACGCTCGATTCCGATCAGTTCATGGCGTTGGCCGGGCGCTTCGGCCCGGTCAGCGAATATCCCTTCGTCAAGGGCCTGGAGGGCTTTCCCAACATCACCCCGGTGGTGAAGCTGGAGCACGAGCGGATCAATTTCGGCGGGGTCTGGCATTCCGACACGACCTATCTGGAAATACCGCCGATGGCCACCATGCTGCTGGCGCGCGAAGTGCCGGCGGCCGGTGGCGACACGCTGTTCGCCAATCAGTATCTCGCCTACGACTCGCTGTCGGACGGCATGAAGCGGCTGCTGTCCGAGCTGCGCGGCGTATCCAGCTCGGCCAAGGCCGACGTCACCCGCACGCGCGAGGACCGCATCGCCGACCACGGCACCGCCAACGCCAAGCGGGTCTTCGAGGAGGCGCATCCCGCCGTGCGCACGCATCCGGAAACCGGCCGCAAGGCCTTGTACGTCAACGTCGCCCACACCGTGCGTTTCGAGGGAATGAGCGAAGCCGAAAGCGCACCGATCCTGGACTATCTCTTCCAGCACCAGATCCGGCCGGAATTCACTTGCCGCTTCCGTTGGCAGGTCGGCAGCCTGGCGCTCTGGGACAATCGCTGCGCGCAGCACAACCCGGTCAACGATTATCACGGCCATCGCCGGGTGATGCACCGGATCACGCTGAAAGGCGACCGACCGGCCTGACGATCCGCTGATGTCCGGCTTGCGAAGTTCGCGAGTTCACGCGGCCATTCCCATGCGAACTGCGCGATCGAAGGGACCCGCGCGGTTCGCTGCCGACGCCTGGCTCCCAGGCGGCGGTTGCATCGAACCACTAACCCATCGATGCAGTGGATCGACCGCCCAAACGGATGCTACCCATTCGTTTGGGCCGATCCACTAGAGCCGATTCAATTTAATCGCAGTCGTATCCCGCGGCGGCGAAATAGTTTTGGCACTCGCCGGGCGCGAAGGCGTCGAGGGCGCCGGCGATGGCCTGCCAGAGGTCGGGGACGGTACGGG
>VGEV01000086.1 GCA_016869175.1 Alphaproteobacteria bacterium | reverse complement strand
CGCCGTCTCCGACGAGGAGATGGACGCCATCAACATCTCTCGCGATGACTTCCACGGCGATTGGAACTACACGATCTCGCCCGTCGGCCAAGCAAAGCATTCACTTGATCCCTGACGAGCCCTAAGTATCACGACCCAGGCGATCGATCACGAGATCGTTACGCCACGCCCGCCTCACGAGGCGGGCGGCGGCAGGCCGAGTTCGATCATGCGCGTGTGGGCAATGGCCTCGAGCGCCGCCTTCAGCGGCGGGTTCTCATCCAGCAGATCGGCGAAATGACCGCGGTCCAGCACCAGAAGGCTGGTCCGCGCCGAAGCGGTGACGGTGGCGGTGCGCGGCATGTCGGCCAGGAGCGCCACCTCGCCGAACACGTCGCCATCGCTCAGGTTCAACTTGTGGCCCGCCGCGGTCTGGCCGTGCAGCCGTCCGTGCAGCACGAAATAAGCGGAATGGCCCGGCTCGCCCTCGCGCATCACCGTTTCGCCGGCATCCATCGCGCGGCGGTGCAGCACCTCGACAATCTGGCCGATCTGCCAGGCATCGAGGCCGCGGAACAGCGGCGCCCGGGCCACGACTTTCCAGGCCGCCAGGAAGTCGCGCTTGCGCATTTCCTCGATGAAGCCCGAGGCGACGATACCGGCCGGCAGGGCGATGGTCAGGATGCCGGCGATGGCGGTGCCGCCGGCCACCAGCCGGCCGGCGAGGGTCTGCGGCGTGACGTCGCCATAGCCGACCGTGGTGATGGTGACGATGCCCCACCACATCGCCGCCGGGATGCTGCCGAAGGCCTGTGGCTGCGTTCCCTGCTCCAGCAGATAGAGCAGGCTGGACATCAGGGCGCGGCGTTCGGAATAGAGCACCTCGCCCAGCACGTCGTGGGCATCCGTAAAGCGCAGCAGCTTGAACAGTCGCAGCAGGCGGAAGACGCGCAGGAAGCGGAGATCGACGGCGAGCAGCATGGCCAGCAAGAACGGCGCGATCGCCAGCAGATCGACCAGCGCCATCGGCGTCAGTAAATAGCGCAGGCGGCCCCAGAACGGATGCTGGAAGCCGCTTCGCGGCAGTTCGGGGCCGTCCAGGCGCGGGCAAGATACTCAGCGCCGAAGACCGCCACCGAGAACAGTTCGAAGTGCTCGAACCAGACGCCATGGGCGCCATATAGCTCCGGTTCGCTTTCCAGGATGACCGCCAGCACGTTGAGCGCGATCAGCGCCATCAGGGCCAGCGCGCTCAAGCGCTCCCGGCCGCTGGCATCTTCCTGCATCACCAGATGGCGAAAGACCGTCGCCCGCACAGCTCCCTCCCGCGAAGCGATCCGTTGCGGCGGATCGTGATTGTCATTTTGCCGTGCGGGCGGTTTTCCACCAAGCTTGCCGACCGATCGCACAGGCGGAGGTAGGCATGCAGGAAGCTCTGGTCGTGGCGCTGGGGCGCCATCGCTATCGCGTGGAGCGGCGTTGGGGCCAATGGCCGGCGACGGCGGCGCAAGGCTTCATCAGCCAGGTGGCCGTTGACAGTTGCGGACGGGTTTATCTGCTGCAACGCAGCGACCCGCCGGTGCTGGTGTTCAATCCCGACGGCAGTGCGGGCGGAACGCTGGGAAGCGGCGTCATCGCCGACGGCCATGGCATCGCGGTCGACGCCCGCGACCGCGTGCTGGTGGTCGATCGCGACGCACACGAGATCGTCGGTTTCGATGGCGCTGGCGCGGTCGTGCTGCGATTGGGCCGACGGCACCAACCGAGTCTTGGCGCCCCCTTCAGCCACCCGACCGACGTGGCGGTGGCTGGGAACGGCGAGTTCTATGTCAGCGACGGCTATGGCAATTCCCAGGTGCATCGCTTCGCCGCCGACGGTCGCCATCTGGCGAGCTGGGGGCGACCGGGCACCGGACCGGGCGAGTTCAGCACGCCGCATGCGATCTGGATTGACCGGCAGGATCGCGTGCTGGTGGCCGATCGCGAGAACGACAGGGTGCAGGTGTTCGACCGCGCGGGCCGGTACCTGGCGGAATGGCGCGATTTCTACCACCCGATGGACTTGTGGGAGGACGGCGAGGGCAATGTCGTGGTCAGCGACCAGATCCCCAGGCTGTCGCTGATGGCACCGGACGGCGAGCTGCTCGGCCGTTGCCGCGGCACCCTCAACGGCGCGCACGGCGTCTGGGGCGATCGCCAGGGCAACCTCTATCTGGCCGAACTGCCGCCGGAACGACTGACCCGGCTGGTTCGGCTCGACTAGGCGCGACCGGCGGCATTCCATTGCACGAGGTTGATGCGCTGATCCTGGTGGGTGGCGGCCTGGTGCTGCTCAGCATCCTGGCCGGCACGCTTTCCTCGCGCATCGGCGCGCCGTTGCTGCTTGTCTTCCTGCTGCTGGGCATGCTGGCTGGCGAGGACGGGCCGGGCGGTCTGCTGTTCAGCGACTTCGACCTCGCCTACCTGATCGGCACACTGGCGCTGGCCGTCATTCTGTTCGACGGCGGCCTGCGGACCCCCTTCGAGGCGATCAGGCTGGCCGTCTGGCCGGCCCTGTCGCTGGCGACACTGGGCGTTCTGGTGACCGCCGCGATCGTGGCGGCGGGGGCGGTGCTGCTGCTCGATTTCAGCTGGCCGCCGGCGCTGCTGCTGGGGGCCATCGTCAGTTCGACCGATGCGGCGGCCGTGTTCCTGCTGCTGCATCAGCGCGGCACCGAGCTGCGCCGACGGCTGGCGGCGACGCTGGAGGTCGAGTCAGGCGCCAACGACCCGATGGCGGTGTTCTTGACGGTGGGCCTGGCCGAACTGATCCGCGCCGGCGGCGGCGATCCCTGGGTCCTGGCCGGCCACTTCGCGCAAGCCATGGCGCTGGGTGGTGGCGTTGGCCTGATCGCCGGGTTCGCATTGGCACAGGCGATCAGCCGCCTGGAACTGGCGCCGGGGCTCTATCCGGTGTTCTGTGCGGCGGCGGCCCTGCTCACCTTCGGCGCCGCGCAGTCGGTCGGTGCCAGCGGGTTCCTGGCCGTCTATCTGGCGGGCCTGGTCGCGGGCAACCAGCGCCTCAGGGCGCGCCAGTTGATCCGCCGCTTCCACGACGGTGCCGCCTGGACGGCGCAGATCGTGATGTTCGTCATGCTGGGCCTGCTGGTGACGCCGCGCGCCCTGGTTCCAGAACTTGGCACCGGCGTCGTCATTGCGCTGCTGCTGATCTTCATCGCGCGGCCGCTCGCCGCGCTGATCGCGCTCGCTCCCTTCCGTTTCAGCCTCGAGGAGCGGCTGTTCGTCGCCTGGGTCGGCCTGCGTGGCGCGGTCTCGATCTATCTTGCCATCGTGCCTGTGCTGTGGGGCCTGTTGGACGGGCAGCATTACTTCCAGATCGCCTTCGTGGTCGTGCTGTCCTCGCTGCTATTGCAGGGCTGGAGCGTGCCGATCGTCGCCCGCTGGCTCGGCGTCGAGGCAATCGCGGCACCCGAACCCGACAATGCCGACCGCGTCGGCCTTGACTTGCCGGCCCAGCTCGATCGCGACTTCATGGTCTATCATTTGCGCGAGGGCGCGCCGGCCCTGACACGCGAACTGGTCCAACTCCGGCTGCCGCATCGTGCCCGCATCCTGGCGGTGCTGCGCGACAATGCCGCCGTGCCGCTGACGGCGGTCGGGCAGTTGCAGGCCGAGGACTACGTGCTGACCCTGGCGCCGCCCGAGCAGGTCTTCCAGCTTGACCGGCTTTTCACGCCCGAGGCCCGGCGCTGGTTCGGCGCCGAGGCATCATTGGGCCTGGGCTTCCCTTTCGCCGCCGATCGCTCGCTGGGCGAGGTGACCGCCGCCCTCGGCCTGGAAGGCATCGAGGCGGATCCGACGGAGAGCCTGGAGCGATACGTCACGGCGCGGCTGGGCGAGCGGCCGCTGTTGGGCGAGCATGTGCCTTTCGGTCCGGTCGATTTGCGGGTGGCCGGCCTGGCGGACGGCCGGGTTGCCCGCATCGTCGTCGATCTGGAACCGCGCTGGGGCGGCCGGCGTTTGCTGGGCCCACTCCGCCGCGCGTTGCGCTGGCTCAGGCGGTAGCCGGAGCCTGGCCCGCATCGCCGGCCGCCGGCGGTGCCGGTGGCGGCAATTCCTTGCCGGTTTCCTGGTCCAACACCTTCATCGACAGCCGGACCTTGCCGCGGTCGTCGACCCCCAGGCACTTGACCCAGACCTGGTTGCCTTCGTTGACCACGTCCTTCACTTGTTTCACCCGGCGCGGCGCCAGTTCGCTGATATGCACCAAGCCGTCGCGGGCGCCCAGGAAATTCACGAAGGCGCCGAACTCCACCACCTTGACCACCTTGCCGCGATAGCTGCGGCCGACCTCCGGTTCGGCGACGATGCCCTGGATGCGGTCGATCGCCTTCTGGATGCTCTCGCCATTGGGCGAAGCGATCTTGATGGTGCCATCGTCCTCGATGTCGATCTTGGCGCCGGACTGTTCGACGATCTCGCGGATCACCTTGCCGCCCGAGCCGATCACCTCGCGGATCTTGTCGGTGGGGATCTTCATGGTGTGGATGCGCGGCGCCGAATCGCGCAGCTCGCTGCGCGCGCTGTCCAGCGACTTGGCCATCTCGCCCAGCACATGCAGCCGGCCCTCATGCGCCTGGGCCAAGGCATCGCGCATGATCGCCTCGGTGATGCCGGCCACCTTGATGTCCATCTGCAGCGCGGTCACGCCGCGCTCGGTGCCCGCCACCTTGAAGTCCATGTCGCCCAGATGGTCCTCGTCGCCCAGGATGTCGGACAGGATGGCGTAACGCTCGCCCTCGAGGATCAGGCCCATGGCGACGCCGGCCACCGGCCGGCTGATCGGCACGCCGCCGTCCATCATGGCGAGCGAGGAGCCGCAGACCGTCGCCATGGACGACGAGCCGTTCGACTCGGTCACCTCGGCGACCAGACGGATGGTGTAGGGGAAATTATCTTTCGCCGGCAGTACCGCGCGCACCGCCCGCCATGCCAGCTTGCCGTGGCCGATCTCGCGCCGGCCGGGCGAGCCCATGCGGCCCGTCTCGCCGACCGAATAGGGCGGGAAGTTGTAATGCAGCAGGAAATGCTCGCGAAACTCGCCCTCCAGCGCGTCGATGATCTGCTCGTCCTCGCCGGTACCCAGCGTGGCGACCGCCAGCACCTGGGTCTCGCCGCGAGTGAACAGAGCCGAGCCGTGGGCACGTGGCAGCACGCCCACTTCGCAGGCGATCGGACGGATCTGGCGCGTGCTGCGGCCGTCGATACGTTGGCCCGACTGCAGGATGTTGCCGCGCACGATGCGGCTTTCCAGTTCCTTGAACAGGCCGGCCACCAGGCTGGCATCCGCCGCGCCCTCGACTTGCGTCAACGCCGCGATCGCGCGCGCCTTGACCGCTGCCACCTTGTCCTGGCGCGTCTGCTTGATGGGTTCGCGATAGGCGGCCGCGAGTTCGGCCTCGACCAGTTCCGCCAAGCGCCGCTCCAGTGGGCCGTGATCGGCATCCGGCGCCAGTTCGATGGGTTCGCGCGCCGCCCGTTCGGCCAGCGAGACGATCGCCTCGATCACCGGCTGCATCTCGCGATGGGCGAACATCACCGCGCCCAGCATGATTTCCTCCGACAGCTCCGACGCTTCGGATTCGACCATCATCACCGCGTCCGGCGTGCCCGCCACCACCATGTCGAGCTTGCTCAACGACATCTCGTCGATCTGCGGGTTCAGCGCATAGGCATCGCCGATCCAGCCGACGCGGGCGGCGGCGATCGGGCCAAGGAACGGCAGACCGGAAAGCGTCAGCGCCGCCGAAGCGCCAATCAGCGCCGCGATGTCCGGATCGTTCTCCAGATCGTGGCTCAGCACCGTGCAAATGACCTGCGTATCGTTGCGGAAGCCCTTGTAGAATAGCGGTCGGAGCGGCCGGTCGATCAGGCGCGAGGTCAGCACCTCCTTTTCGGTCGGCCGGCCTTCGCGCTTGAAAAAGCCGCCGGGAATCTTGCCGGCGGCGAAGGTCTTCTCCTGGTAGTGCACGGTCAGCGGGAAAAAATCGATGCCGGGCCGAGGCTTGTCCTCGGCCACCGCGGTGCACAGCACGCAGGTCTCGCCATAGGTGACCAGCACCGCGCCGTTGGCCTGGCGCGCCATGCGGCCGGTTTCCAGCACCAGCCGCCGCCCGCCCCATTGCAGTTCCTTGCGCTTGATGTCGAACATCGTCGCTTGCATCCCTGTTTGTTCGCTATCCGGCGGGCGGGCGACAGCCCGCCCTGGAGGCCACGGCCGCGCCGGCCGTGGCCGGCCACTATTTGCGCAGGCCTAGCCGTTGAATAAGCTGTTCGTAGCGCGCCTCGTCGGTGCGCTTGAGATAGTCGAGCAGGCGCCGGCGCTGGCTGACCATCATCAGCAGGCCCCGGCGCGAGTGGTTGTCTTTCTTGTGCGTCTTGAAGTGCTCGGTCAGGTTGACGATCCGTTCCGACAGCAGCGCCACTTGCACCTCTGGCGACCCGGTGTCGCCCGGATTAGTGGCATAGTCCTTGACCAAAGCACTCTTACGTTCGGCGATGATCGACATCGGCCTTGTCCTTTCCTGGCAGTCGGAACACCCGCAACGGCCGGAGCTCGCCTTCCTCAACACGTCCTAGCGCCACCGGCTGGCCGGCCGCGGCGACATAGACGATGCCCCTTTGGCTGCTGGGTACACGGACCGACTGGCCTTGGCGCAGCCGCTCCGCTTCTGCTCCGGTCACGGCCAGCGCCGGGATGTCGGCCAGCGCGGTCTCGACCGGAAGCAATACTTGTAACAACGTGCCTTTATGCCCCAGTTCCTCCAGTCCTGCCAGCGAAATCGCCCGACTCTCGTCGAACTGGCCGACCGCCAGCCGGCGTAATGCCGTGACATGGGCAAGACAGCCGAGCCGGCGGCCCAAATCGCGCGCCAGCGCCCGCACATAGGCGCCCTTGCCGCAAGACAGGTCCAGCACCGCCTCCTCGGGGCCGGCCCATTCCACAAGATCAATTTTGTGGATATTGACGCGACGCGGACTGAGGGTGACCTCCTGCCCGGAGCGCGCCAGGTCGTAGGCCCGCTCGCCCGCCAGCTTCACCGCCGAGAAGCGTGGCGGCACCTGTTCGATCTCGCCCTGAAACTCGGGCAGGGCCGCGCGTAACTCGGCCTCGCTGGGCCTGATCGTGCGGCGCTCCAGCACCGCGCCCTCGGCGTCATCGGTATCCCGTTCCTCGCCAAAGCGCAGGCGAAAGCGGTAGCGCTTGGCGGCATCGACCACGAACGGCACCACTTTGGTCGCCTCGCCAAAGGCGATCGGCAGGATGCCTGTCGCCAAGGGATCGAGGGTGCCCGCATGACCCGCCTTGGGCCCGCCAAAGAGCCGCTTGACGGCGCCCAGTGCGGCGGTCGAGGTGGTGCCTTGAGGCTTGTCCAGCACCAGCCAGCCGTCCACCCGGGCGCACCGGCCTTGCCGTTGGCTCATGGTTCGGACTCGCCGTCGCCTTGCGACAGGGTAAGGTCCTTCAGCAGGTGCTCCATCCGCTCGGCACGGTCGAAGCTTTCGTCGAGCACGAAGCTGAGCCGGGGCGCGAATTTCAGTCGCACCCGGCCGGCCAACTGGCTGCCGAGCCAGGGCGCCGCGCGGGCCAGCGCCTGACGCAGCGCCGGCCGCCGGTCGCGCAAGGCCGCCGCCGGCAGTCCGAACGGCCAGACGAAACAGGTTGCCTGTTTCAGGTCGGGCGAAACGCGGACCTCACTGACGGTCAGCCGCAAACCGGTCAGCTCCGGGTCGCGCAACTCCTCGCGCTGCAACACCTCGATCAGGGTCGCGCGCAGCAACTCACCGACCCGCAACTGGCGTTGCGACGGGCCATCGACGAGCGCCGCCGCAGGCAGGCCCGCAACGCCGTCTCGGCCACCCGGCCGACGTTTCGCCATGCTCCGGTTCCCCGACAACGTGCCGCATCGCCTATAGAGCGCGCTGCACTTCCTCGGTCTCGTAGACTTCCAACTGATCGCCAACCTGGATGTCCTGGTAATTCTCCAGGGCCAGGCCGCATTCGTTGCCCTCGCGCACTTCGCGCACATCGTCCTTGAAGCGCTTCAGCGAGCGCAACGCGCCATCGTGCACCACCACCCCGTCGCGCAGCAGGCGGACCCGGGCATTGCGCCGCACCAGGCCGCTCGACACCTTGCAGCCGGCGATCTTGCCGGCCTTGGTGATGGTGAACACCTGCAGGATCTCGACGTTGCCGATCACGGTTTCCTTGATCTTCGGCGCCAGCAGGCCGCTCATCAACGCCTTCAGATCGTCCACCAGCTCATAAATGATCGAGTAATAGCGGATGTCGACGCCGTCGCGCTTGGCGGCTTCGCGGGCGGGCGCATTGGCCCGCACGTTGAAGCCGATGATCAGGCCGCCCGAGGCACGGGCCAGCTGCACGTCCGACTCGGTGATGGCGCCGACCGCGCCATGGAGCATGCGCACCGCCACCTCCGCGGTGTTCAGCTTCTCCGCAGCCCCGATAATGGCTTCGAGTGAGCCTTGCACGTCGGACTTAACCACGATCGGCAATTCCTTGAGTTCGCCCGACTTGATGCGGGTGAACATCTGCTCCATGGAACCGCGTGTGCCCAGCGTCGCGCGCCGCTCGCGCTCCAGTCGTTGCCGGTAATCGGTGACCTCGCGCGCGCGCGCCTCGTCCTCAACAACCGTAAAGTCGTCGCCCGCCTGCGGGGTGCCTTGCAGGCCCAGGATCTCGACCGGCGTCGATGGTCCGGCTTCCTGCAGATTGTTCCCGGCGCTGTCCAGCAGCGCCCGCACCCGGCCCCATTCGCGGCCGACGACGAAGGCATCGCCCGGGCGCACCGTGCCGCGCTGCACCAGGACGGTCGCCACCGAGCCGCGGCCGCGGTCGAGCTTGGCCTCCACCACGACGCCCTCGGCGGCGCGATCGGGGTTGGCCTGCAATTCCAACACTTCGGCCTGCAGCAGCAGCGCGTCCAGCAGTTTGTCGATATTGGTCTTCTTCAGGGCCGAGACCTCGACCACCTGCACTTCGCCGCCCAGCGACTCCGGCACCACCTGGTGCTGCAGCAATTCCTGCTGAACGCGCATCGGGTTGGCGCCGGGCTTGTCGATCTTGTTGACCGCCACCACGATCGGCACGCCGGCGGCGCGGGCATGGTTGATCGCCTCGACCGTTTGCGGCATCACGCCGTCATCGGCCGCCACCACCAGCACGACGATGTCGGTCACCTTGGCGCCGCGGGCGCGCATGGCGGTGAACGCCTCGTGGCCGGGGGTATCGATGAAGGTGATGCGGCCGGCGGCGGTTTCGACTTGATAGGCGCCGATGTGCTGGGTGATGCCGCCCGCCTCGCCGGCCGCCACGTCGCTCTGCCGGATCGCGTCCAACAACGAGGTCTTGCCGTGGTCGACATGGCCCATGACGGTGACGACCGGCGGCCGCGGCTGGCGATCGCCGCTATCGTCCACCGCGCCGCGCAGGCCGATCTCCACATCGGCGGCGCTTACCCGTTTGGCGCGATGACCGAACTCGGCGACGATCAGTTCCGCGGTGTCGGTGTCGATCGTCTGGTTGATGGTCGCCATCACGCCCATCGCCATCAGCTTGCGGATCACGTCGGCCGCCCGCTCGGCCATGCGGTTGGCCAGTTCCTGCACGGTGATGGTTTCCGGGATTGTCACATCGCGCAGCACCTTGGTCGGCCCCTCGGCCATTTGCATCAGGCGGCGCCGCTCGCGTTCGCGTTCGCGCCGCACCGAGGCCAGGCTGCGCGTCCGTTCGTCCTTGTCCTCGACGGAAAGCGCCTGCGTGACGGTGATCTTGGCGCCGCGCCGGCGTTCGTCCGCCCGCCGCACCACCGGCACCTTGACCTTGGCGATGGCGGCGCGGCGCAAGCGCGCCGCTTCTTCCTCGTCGATCGTCGGGCGAACCCGCTGCGCCGGCGTCGCCGGCTGGGCGGCGGCACCGTCCGCCGACGCCGGCTCGTCGTGCTTGCGCTGCTTGTCCTCTTGCTCCTGCAGCCGGCGGGCGGCATCCTCCTCGGCCTTGCGCCGCGACTCCTCGTCAACCTTGCGGCGCGCGTCCTCGTCCAGTCGGCGCTTTTCCGCCGCCTCCCGTTCCGCCGCCAGGCGGCCTTCCTCTTCCACTCGCTTGCGCGCCTCGGCCTCGGCCCGTTTTCGCGCCTCGCCGTCGGCCCGCAGCGCATCCTCGAGCGCGCGGGCGCGGGCCTGCTTCTCTGCCTCGCTCAAGGTTGGCAGGACATGGCGCACACGTCCCGAGACGGCCGCTCCCCGCGCGCCGGCATCGGCCGGCTCGACGGGCGGCTTGGCCTCGGCAACCGGTTGCGGCCTTGGCGCCAGCGGGGCAGGGGGCGCCGCGACCGGCTTCGTCTCCGCCGGCGTCGGCATCTCGTGGCGGCCCAGCACGCGCTTCTTGCGCACCTCGACCTGCACCGTCTTGCTACGGCCGTGGCTGAAGCTCTGCTTGACCTGCCCGGTCTCGCCCGCCTTGCGCAGTTCAGGGCGGCGCGGTTGGCCCGCCAGGCTCAATGTCTCCTTCTTGCCCTCTTCGCTCACGTAGGCCCTTTCGTCGCGTCAATCCTCGTCGCCCGGCCTGGCGCCGCTGCCGCGCAGGCGCGCAAGCCGAGACGCCTCGGCCAGGAATTTCCTTGCCAAGCCCCCTTCGGCGAGGGCTGCATGTATCACATTTTCGCGGCCGAACGGCAAACTCAATTGGCTGCTGTCCAGCAGGTCGATGGCGGCGCAATCCTTGGCGGCACGCAGCTTGCGCGCCGCTTCCGGTGCCGCGTCGCTGGCAGTCAGCAGCACCGCGACGCCGCCTTGGGCCAATGCCGACCGCACCTTTTCGAAGCCCGCCACCGCCGCGCCCGCCCGCCGGGCTAGGCCGATCAGGCCCTGCAAGCGTTCGACCAGCAGCCGCTCCAGCAGGGCCGGCAGGTCAGCGGGAACCGCCACGGTCTGCTGCAAGGCGCGCTGAAACAGCCGACGGTCGACGGCCCGCGCAAGCGCGGCGCGGTCGGCGGCCACCCAAGCGCCGCGTCCCGGCAGTTTCGCGGCCAAGTCCGGCACCAATTGGCCATCCGGGCCGGCCACGAAGCGCACCTGCATCTGGCGCGGCGCCAACTCGCCGGTGGCAATGCAGCGTCGGATCGCGCCGGAGGCCGGCTGCGTGCCGGCGCTCCCCGACGGGTCAGGCCGGCGGGTCCGCTGGGACAACCGGCGCCTCGTCGGCGAACCAATGGGCGCGTGCCGCCATGATGATGCGGTTGGCGGTCGCCTCGTCCAGCTCGAAGTTCTTGAGCACGCCGATCGCCGGATCGTTCAACTCGTCGCCGGCCAGGTCGGCCAGTTCGTCAAGCGTCTTGATGCCCGCCTTGCCCAGCGTCACCAGCATGCCGGGCGTCAGGTCGGCAATGGCGGCCAACTCGTCGCTGACGCCCATTGCCTTGCGCTCGACCTCGAATTCGGCATCGCGCCGGGCGATGTAGTCCAACGCCCGTTGTTGCAGCGCCTCCGCCAGGCCCTCGTCGAAGCCTTCCAGGCCGGCCAGTTCCTCGATCGGCACATAGGCCAGTTCCTCCACCGAACTGAAGCCTTCGGTTGCCAGCAACTTGGCCATCATCTCGTCGACGTCGAGCTTGCTCATGAACTCGTCGGTCAGCCGCTGCATTTCCGCCTGGCGGCGCTCGGACTGCTCGGATTCGGTGACGATGTCGATGGCCCAGCCAGTGAGTTGCGAGGCCAGCCGCACATTCTGGCCGCGCCGGCCAATCGCCAGGCTGAGCTGATCGTCCGGCACGACCACCTCGAATTTGTGGCTCTCCTCGTCCAGCACCACCCGCACCACTTCCGCCGGGGCCAGCGCATTGACCAGGAGGGTCGCCGGATCGGCCGACCACTGGATGATGTCGATCTTCTCACCCTGCAATTCGTTGACCACGGCCTGCACCCGGCTGCCACGCATGCCGACGCATGCGCCGACCGGGTCGATCGAGCTGTCGCGGCTCCACACCGCGATCTTGGCGCGGCTGGAGGGATCGCGTGCCACCGACTTCAACTCGATGATCTTGTCGTAAACCTCGGGCACTTCCTGCTCGAACAGCTTGCCCATGAACTGCGGATGGGTGCGCGACAGGAAGATCTGCGGCCCGCGCGTCTCCTGGCGCACGTCGTAGATGTAGGCGCGGATGCGGTCGCCCTGGCGGAAGCTTTCCCTGGGCAGCAGTTCGTCGCGCCGCACGATCGCCTCGGCCCGGCCCAGGTCGACCAGCACATTGCCGTATTCGACGCGCTTGACGATGCCGTTGACGATCTCGCCGATGCGGTCCTTGTATTCCTCGTATTGCCTCTTGCGCTCCGCGTCGCGCACTTTCTGGACGATCACCTGCTTGGCGGTCTGCGCGGCGATGCGGCCGAAGTCGATGGGCGGCAGCGGCTCGGACAGCAGGTCGCCCACCCGGGCGTCCGGATTGCGCACTTGCGCCGTGTTCCGTCCGATCTGCACGGTGTCGTTCTCCACGGTCTCCACGACTTCCAGCAGGCGGTAGAGCTTGACCTCGCCGGTCTTGCGGTCGATCTCGGCGCGGATTTCGTTCTCCTGGCCATATTTCGAGCGGGCCGCGCGCTGGATCGCCTCGGCCATCGCCTCGATCACCACCTCCACCTCGATCACCTTCTCGCGCGCCACCGCGTCGGCGATCTGCAGCAGCTCCAGCCGATTGGCCCCCACCAGGGTCTCGCGTTCCATCCTCGTCAACCCTTCCGCTTCAAGGACGCGGCGATGAGCGCGTCGGTCAGTACCAGTTTAGCTTTCTCCACGGCCGCGAAGGGAATGGCGCAGTCGCCGGCGCCATCCGGGGTCTTCTCGCCGGCCGCCAGGCGCAGCCGCACCGCCCCCTCGTCAACCCCCAGGATCTGGCCACGGAAACGCTTGCGTCCCTCGATCGGCTGGCGCGTCTCGATGCGCGCCTCATGCCCGGCGAAACGCGCGAAATCCTCCAGCCGAAGCAGCGGCCGGTCGATGCCCGGCGAGCTCACTTCCAGCACATAGGCGCTGGGCAGCGGATCCTCAACGTCCAGAATGGCGGAAACCGCCCGGCTGACGTCGGCGCAATCCTGCACGCCCATGCTGCCGTCGGCGGCGCGCTCGGCCATGACCTGCAGGGTCGGTCGATGCTGGCCGCCCATCAGGCGCACCTGCACCAATCGGTAGCCCATCGCTGCCAACGACGGCTCGATCAGCTGCGCGACCTGTTCAGCCCGATCCATGCCTGCCATTGCGTCCGGCGAACCGCGCCCGCGGCAGGGGTTCGCGAAAAAACAACGACCGTTGCCCACGGCAGGCAACGGTCCATGCAACCTGCCCGCTATAATAGTCCCGGCCGCGCGTCGCGCAAGGCCCCTGCGCAAGCCCGCGCGCGCCGCCGGAAGCGCAAGTAGACGCAAGCCCGACCGGCGCTCCGCGCTTTCTGTTCGTAGCGTGTCGGCACCCAGTCGGCGGGCGGCTGGCGCCAGTCGTCGGCGGTGTCGGCCAGCCAGAGGAAAGCATCGCGGTCCGCCAGTTGCCGCAGCGTCCAGCGGCAATAGCCCATGTCGTCGGTGGCGATCCGCCATTCCGCCCCATCGCGCAAGGCGCGCGCGGCCAGCGCGATATTGGCGGGCGAGACGAACCGTCGGCCGGCATGGCGCGACTTCGGCCAGGGATCGGGAAACAGCAGAAACAGGCGGGCGAGGCTGGCCTCGGGCAGGGCGGCCAGCAGCAAGGCGGCATCGTCGGCGAATACCCGTACATTGCCGAGGCCGCGCTCCTGCACATGGGCAAGCAATCGGGCAAGACCGGCCAGGTAGGGCTCGACGGCGATGAAGCCGACCTGCGGGTGGCGCGCGGCCTGGGTCGCCAGATGCTCGCCGGCGCCGCAGCCGACCTCCAGCCACACCTCGGTGGGGCAGGCGGGGAAAAGCTGTCGCGGCTGGAGCGGAGCGGTCAGGTCGGCATGCGTGATCGCCAATCGCGGCAGCAAGCGTTCGAACAGCGCCTGCCGGGCCGGCCGCAGCTTCTTGCCGCGGCGGCGGCCGAAGAGCCGCCCCGGGCCGGTTGGCCGGCCGGCCTCAGGCAAGCCGCGACTTCAACGCGTCCACCAGGTCGAGCTTCTCCCAGGAGAAGCTGCCGCCCTTGCCCGGCTTGCGCCCGAAATGGCCGTAGGCGGCGGTTTGCGCATAGATCGGCCGCTGCAGCTTGAGGTGCTTCAGGATGCCGCCAGGGCTCAGGTCCATGACCTCGGCCAGCACGCGTTCCAGCTTGGCCTCATCGCAGCGGCCGGTGCCCGTGGTGTCGACATAGAGCGACAGCGGCTTGGCCACGCCGATCGCATAGGACACCTGGATGGTGCAGCGCTCGGCCAAGCCGGCGGCGACCACGTTCTTGGCGAGATAGCGACAGGCATAGGCGGCGGAGCGATCGACCTTGGTCGGATCCTTGCCGGAAAAGGCCCCGCCGCCATGCGGCGAAGCGCCGCCATAGGTGTCGACGATGATCTTGCGCCCGGTCAGGCCGGCATCGCCATCCGGGCCGCCGGTCTCGAACTTGCCGGTCGGGTTGACATAGAATTCGTCTTCCGGGCACATCCAGCCCTCGGGCAGGGTCTTCAACACATAGGGCCGCACGATCTCGCGGACTTCCTCGCTTTCCAGGCCCTTGGCATGCTGCGTCGAGAGCACGATCGAAGTGGCGCAGACCGGCTTGCCGTTTTCGTAGCGCAAGGTCACCTGGCTCTTGGCATCCGGCCCCAATTGCGGCAACCGTCCGGCATGGCGCGCTTCCGACAGCCGGCGCAGGATGAGGTGGGCGTAATAGAGCGGCGCCGGCATCAAATCCGGCGTCTCGGTGCAGGCATAACCGAACATGATGCCCTGGTCGCCGGCCCCGACCGGCTTGTTGCCCTTGGCGTCGACGCCTTGGGCAATGTCGGGCGATTGCGGATGCAGGTGCACCTGCACCTTGGCTTTCTGCCAATGGAAGCCCTTCTGCTCGTAGCCGATTTGGCGCACCGCGTCGCGCGCTGCCTCGGTCACCTGCTCGTTGAACCTGGTCTTGTTGCCGATCAGGCTGTCGGGTCCGCGTACCTCACCGGCCAGGACGATCAGGTTGGTCGTGCACAGCGTCTCGCAGGCCACGCGCGCATGCTTGGGATCGGCCGTCAGGAACAGATCGACGATGCGGTCGGAGATCTGGTCGCAGACCTTGTCGGGATGTCCCTCGGATACCGATTCGCTGGTGAACAGATAGGACTTGCGCGCCACGAGAACCTCCGTCTTGCCGGGCCGGCGGGCGCGGGCCGCCGGCCGGCCCGCGTCAGAAATAGGGCAGGGAGACGAGCGCCTTGCCAACGCAGCCTGGGCTGCCGCTCTTGGCGCTATCCCGTTCGGGAAGGCGCTCTTTTGGCAAGCTTCGCCCAGCCGGTCAAGCGCGGCCAACGCGCTGTCCGATCCGATCGCATCGCGCCCGGCGATCGATCGGATCGGCGCCCGCCGCGCCGCCGTCGTGGTTGCAAGGCAACGGCTTGCGGCGAAGCCGAAGCGGCCGGTTCGCTCTGAACGGAAATGACCCTAGGTCCTGTGGACTCTTGGGAGTCTCGAATCGCGCGATCCGTGATTGAAGGCTGCTTTTCGGGAGGCATCCTTGGGCGTCATGGATCGGCTCGTGCTGAGCGACGAGCAATGGAGCAAGATATCGGGTCTGATCATCGGCCGGCCCGAGCAACGCGGCTCGACCGGGCGGGACAACCGCATGTTCGTCGAAGGGGTGCTTTGGATCGTTCGCACGGGCGCG
>VGEV01000085.1 GCA_016869175.1 Alphaproteobacteria bacterium | reverse complement strand
TCGGCCGCTTGCGCCGGCGATAGCCGGCCTCGCCTGCCGCCGCGTCCAGCTGGTAGTCCAGCCGGCGCAGCACCGGCGCCAGCTCGTCTGGCGCCAGGCCCAGCATCGAGGCCAGCCGGCCGTCCGGCACCAGGCGGCCCGATTGCTCGGCTGCCAGGGCGGCGGCGGCGAAGCGCTCAAACATGTCGACGCGCACGGCGCGCGGGCCGCAGACGACATAGCCGCAGGCGGCATAAAAGGCTTCCGGCACGTCCGGCGCCAGCGGCGGCGCCACCAGCGCGGGCGCGGGCAGCGGCGGCAGCTCGGCAGCGCTGGCGGCGGCCCAGAGCAGGCCGCGCAACCGCCGCCGGTCGGCCTTCAGCAAGGCCGGCAGGAACAGGTAATGCCGTTCGACCCGCACCCCGCGCCGCCGCAGCGCCTCGCGCGCCGGCTTCGGCAGGCCGGTCAAGAGGGCCTGCACCGTGGCCCGCGGCACGCTGCCCAGCCCCTCGGCCAACTGGAACAACAGGCCGCGCCCGGCCCCCTCCAGCTCTGCCGCGGGCTCGGCCGACAGCACGGCAAAGGCCTGCGCCACCTGGTCGTTCAGCCAGTGCTGCAAGCGGCGGCGCACGCGGTCGGCCGGCAGGCCGGAGAGATGCGCGGCCGGCAGCAATTGCGCCCGCGGCCGCAGGATGGTTTCACCGGGCAGCAGCCGCGCCACCGGTGCCCCGCGCCACCACAGGCGATTGTCGTCGCGCCACGCGATCTCGACGTCCGCGGCCTCGACCAAGGCCGTCGCCAGCCGCTCGACCTCGCGTGCCAGCACGCGGTTGGCCGCCGCCCGAACGACGCGCGCCTCGGCCGCCGGCGCCGCGGCATCGGCCGCGAAGCTGAGGCCGTGCAGCCGGCCGACGAACTGGCCCTCGACCAGCACATCGCCCTCGGCCGTCACCGCCGCCAGCAGGTCGCGCTTGTCCCTGAGCTGGCGCATCAGGATGGCCGTCCGGCGGTCGACGAAGCGCCGGGTCAGCGCCGCGTGCAATGCGTCGGACAGCCGATCCTCGACCGCCCGGGCCCGTTCCTGCCAGCCGCGCGCGTCGGCCAGCCAGCCGGCGCGATGCGCGACGAAACTCCAGGTGCGCACTTGCGCGAGGCGTCCGGCCAGCACCTCGATGTCGCCTTCGCAACGGTCGACATGCTGGAATTCCCGTTCCAGCCAGGTCGCCGGCAAGCGGCCCTCGGCATCGGTCAGATGCTGGAAAATCCGGCGCAGGATGCGATGGTGCGGCTCGCGCCCGGTCTTGCGGAAGTCGGGGATCTGGCAGACGTCCCAGAGCAGACGCAAGCTGGCGCGATCGCCGGCGCGGGCCGCGGTGTCCGGCTCCTCGCCCAGGCTGCGCAAGGCGATCACATCGTCCGCCTCGCGCGCCTTGACCAGGCCCTCGCGGATCGGCGCCTGGTTCAGGCTGGCGACCAACGCCGGCAGCGAAGCGAAGTCCAGCCGGTCGTTGCGCCAGTACAGCCGCTCGACCGGGTCGAAACGGTGGGCTTCGATCTGTTCCACCAGTTCCGCCTCCAGCGGCCCCAGGCCGGCCGTGGCGCCGAAACTGCCGTCGTTCATGTGCCGGCCGGCGCGGCCGGCGATCTGCGCCAGTTCGGCCGGCTTGAGCGCCCGATGGCCCTGGCCGTCGAACTTGCGCAAGCCGGCGAAGGCGACATGGTCCACGTTCATGTTCAGGCCCATGCCGATGGCGTCCGTCGCCACCAGATAGTCGACTTCGCCCGATTGGTAGAGCGCCACCTGCGCGTTGCGCGTGCGGGGGGAAAGCGCCCCCAGCACGATCGCGGCGCCGCCGCGCTGGCGGCGCAGCAATTCGCCCATGGCATAGACGTCGGCGGCGGCGAAGGCGATCACCGCGCTGCGCCGGGGCAGCCGGCTCAGCTTCTTCTCGCCCGCATAACGCAACTGCGAGAACCGCGGCCGGGCGATGAACTCGGTCCCCGGCAGCAGGTGGCGGATGCTCTGCCGCGTGGTGTCGGCGCCCAGGAACATGGTCTCGGTCCCGCCGCGCGCCGCCAACAGGCGCTGCGTGAAGACATGGCCGCGCTCGCCATCGCCGGCCAACTGGATCTCGTCCACCGCCAGGAACTCGACCGGCCGGTCGAGCGGCATGGCCTCGACCGTGCAGACGAAATAGCGGGCATGCGGCGGCGCGATCCGTTCCTCGCCGGTGATCAGCGCCACTTCGTCAAGACCCTTCTGCCGCACCACGCGGTCGTAGATCTCGCGCGCCAGCAGGCGCAGCGGTAGGCCGATCATGCCGCTGGCATGTCCCAGCATGCGCTCCACGGCAAGGTGGGTCTTGCCGGTATTGGTCGGCCCCAATACGGCAACGATCCGTTGCCCCGAGGCCGGGCCCTTGCGTGCCGCCATGGAGCCGGCAGCATCGGTATTCCAGGCGATTCTGGCAAGCCGGCCGAGCCGCCGGCGCCTATCCCAAATGGGGGTTTGCCGTGCCGCGGGCCGATACTAGGATACCCGGTCGATCGCGCGGCTTGGGAAGACGATGTCGCCAGCAACGTTCGTTAAACTGGCGCCGGGTGATCCGGCGCCGTGGTTCACGGCGGCCTCGACCAGCCGGCCGGACTATGCCTTCGATACCGCCGCCGGCCGCTATCTCCTGCTCTGCTTCTATGGTTCCACGGCCGATCCGCTGAGCCGCGCCGCCCTGCACGCGGTCGCCAGCGATCGCGGGCTGTTCGACGACGCCCGGCTCAGCTTCTTCGCCGTCAGCAACGACCCCGCCGATCAGGCACAGAACCGCATCAAGGCCAGTCTGCCCGGTATCCGCATCTTCTGGGATTTCGACGGTGCGGTAAGCCGGGCCTACGGCGCGCTTGCCGGCAATGGCCAGGCGCAAGGCGGGCTGCCGCAACGCCGGCTATGGATTGTGCTGGGCCCCGACCTGCGCGTGCTCCGCGTGCTGCCATTCGCCGCGGATGGCACGGAGCAGGCCGAGCTGTTTGCATTCCTGGAGGCGCTACCGCCGCTGGGGCAGGTTGCCGGCATCGTGGTGCAGGCGCCGGTGCTGTTCCTGCCCAATGTGTTCGAGCCGGAACTCTGCGCCACGCTGATCTCGCAGTATGAACGGGCGGGCGGCGTCGAGAGCGGTTACATGATCGAGGCCGACGGCAAGACGGTCAGGGCCTACGACGCGAAGCGCAAACGGCGCAAGGACCACGAGATTGCCGACCCGGCGCTGCGGGCGACCATCATGGGCCGCTTCACTCGCCGTATCGTGCCGGAGATCACCAAGGCCTTCCAGTTCCGCACCACCCGCATCGAACGCTATATCGTGGGCTGTTACAGCGCCGAGGACGGCGGCCATTTCCGGCCGCACCGCGACAATACGACCAAAGGCACCGCGCACCGGCGGTTCGCCGTGTCGATCAACCTGAATGCCGATTTCGAGGGCGGCGAACTGAGCTTTCCGGAATACGGGCCCCGGGGTTTCAAGCCGCCACCAGGCGGCGCGGTGGTGTTTTCCTGTTCGCTGCTGCTTGCCGCGGGCGTGGTCACCCGGGGACGGCGTTACGCTTTTCTGCCGTTTCTCTACGATGAGGCGGCGGCCAAGCTCAGGCTGGAGAACAATCCCTATCTCGACGAGACGATCGGCGCCTATGCCGGTGCCAACGTCCAGCGCTGACGGGGCATTCGTGCGGGTCAGCCGACCGCCTGGCTCGGCGCCAGGCGTGTGGTGGCGAACGGCGGGAAGGTGAAGCCCGGCGGCGAGCCCGGAATCAGGCCAAGCGCGAAGAAGTCGTGGCGCAGGTTGACCAGGCGGACGGTGACGAGCGGCGTGGCCACGGTGCCGGAGGCCACGGCGGCGATGCCGGTGCCCTTGTAGGTGACCTGGATGTTGGCCCCGCTGAGCGGCGGGTAGATGGCGCGCATCTCGTCGAGGATGGCGGTGAGGCTGCCGGCGGCGGCAAGCGTGGCGCCGGTGCAGGTCACGCTGTCGCCGGACAGGGCGCACGTTGCTTCGCCGGTTCCCAGACCGGTCAGATCGATGATCGGATCGCCGACCAGGGCTGCCCTTGCGCCGCGCCGGGCGGCCTCGGTTGCCTGATGGAACTCGGCCAAGATGAAGGCGATTTCCAGGACCGCCAGACTGAAGACCAGCAGCATGGGCAGCACGAAGGCCGTTTCGGTGACAACGTTGCCCGCGCGGCCGAGCCGCCGGCGCTTGCGGAGCAGGGGCGGGTCACGCTGGTCAACTCCCAATGCGGACTTGTTCGTGGGTGGCGGTCAGGGTCATCTTGGTGATCCCCATTCCGTCCAGGAGTCCCGGCAGCAGCGGTGCATAGGGCACGCTGGCTTCCAGCCGGAGAATGTCGACGGTCTGGCCATCGGTGGTGTAGGTGCGGAACTTGGGCGTCAAGCTGGCGCCGCCGTCCGTCCAGCCGTTCAGCAGGTAGGTTCCGCCCGCGGCCGTCTGTCCGGTCTTCACCAGGTTGCTGAGTTCGAGCGTGGCGGCATCCGACAGGGGGAAGGTCATGCGGGCGCCATACATCGCGCCTGCACGCAGGCTCTTTTGCAGCGCGCTCAGCTGGTAAAGATAGGTGCCGAGCTCGAACGTGCCGGCCAGGACCAGGGCCAGCAGCGGCGCCAGCAGCGCGAACTCGACGGCCGACGCGCCCTCGCGCCAGCCGCGCCGACGTCGGTTACCGCGCCAAACGGACATTGGAGCGGACGTCGCCGGGGGCGACGGTGCGGGTGGGGCCGATCACCTCGGCATAGGCATCAGCGACCGGTGGCGCGGTGACCGCCTCGGTCAGGAACATGTCGACATAGCGGCCAAAGGTCGGGTAGCTGTGCGAACCGGCGACGCCCAGGGCCTCGCATTTCAGGATCGCCACCCGCACGATCCGCCGCTTGATGTCGGTGGACGGGGTGGAACCGGGTGTGCCGCCACTCGGCAGGTCGCGCGCCGGCGGGTTGACCACGGTGTAGCCGGCCGGCAGCGGGCTCGGCACCGGATAGAGAGTCTGCGCGCCGTTGCGGGCGAACCGCTCGCCGAGTTCGTAGAGATAGGTCTGGTAGCGCGTATAGGTCGACAGACTGGCCGGCTGGGCATCGCCCGGGTGGGTGTCGCTCCAATAGGTGATGGGGTTCCACGAACCGTTGCCGACGATGCGGCTGCCGGTCAGGTTGTTGTCGCGCGGATAGCTGACGATGTTCTGCGCCGGCCGCTTGTTGCTGCGATTGCCGGTGTCGAAACGCGCATTCATGCCGTTGCGGAACTGGTTGGTCTGCGCGCCGGGTGAGGTATCGACGTTCGATCCGGTACAGCGCCCGACATGTTCGGCGGCGATCGCGTTGCCGACCGCGCTGGCGCCGCAATTGTCCTCGGACGGGCAGAGAATGCCGTAGTTGCCGGGCGCCATGGCGCCGCCGCCCGATTCCTTGACCACCATCTGCTTGCCGGCGGTCGCCGGGGCGAACAGGTCGGCCTCGCCATCCTCGACCGGATCGCACACCATCAGCGGGGCGGCGTCGCAGATCAACGGATCGTTCACGCCGATGGCGCTGGCCGGCAGCTCGACATTGCGCGCGACGCCGGCGGTCGAGACCAGGTCGAGCATCGGGTTCAGCAGCAAGGTCACGCGCTGTGGCGCCAGCACGACTTCGACAAATGCCGCCTCGCCGTCGTTGCCCGTGACCCGGGGGCTGGGCTCCAACTGGCTATAGAAGTTGACGGCACTGACGGCGATGTTGGCGCCATAGTCCGAGACCAGCGTTTCCTTGGCGATGGCGTCGCGGGCCACCGCCTCGGCGCGGGCGCGCGACCCGCTGGTGCCGTCCAGCAACAGGGCCGCGGAGGTCGCCGCCGCGTCGGCGCTGTTCTGCATTTCCGAGCGCAGCAGGACCAGACGGCCGAAATCGATGGCAACCACGCCGGCGCCCATGCTGAGTGCCGCGGCGAAGGCGCCGTAGATCGCCATCGAGCCGGCGCGGCAACCGGACAATCGGACCAGGCCCTGTCGGATCGAACCGGCCGCTGCCGTCCAGCGGCGCTCGCCCCGTCGCTGTCTACCGGAACCCGGTGCTCGCTTCTGCCACATGCTGGGAAACAATGGCCCGGAAGACTAAATAATACGCGTGATACGGAGCACAGCAAGTCAAAAAAATGTCTGAGCGGCAAAGGATTCTTTTGTTGATACGGACATCCAGATGCACGACTCTTCGTGGCCTGTCGCTGCTATTGCAGGTGTTTTGCCAAAGAATGCCGTTTCTGGGGAATGATCGATATGGGAGTTTATCAGAGTTCAGGTAGAGAGTTTGGGCTACTCAACCAATTGTCAGAAGATCACGCATGGCAACTACGGGCCACTCCGCCGCGGCGGAAGGTTCCGCGGCTGAAAATTACTCATATCTAATTTCTAATACTCGGATATACCGTGACTTGTTTCGGTCAGATTGCGGCCAGATTTCAACTGGCGGGTCGGGCCGCCTGCAAGGCGACCAGCAGGCGGCTCGCGCGCTCGCGCTTCGCCGGGTTCTGGTCCCGCTGCACGATGCGGAGCAGCGTGTCGCGGGCCGCCCACTCGCCGCGCTCGGCCATGGCGTAGGCGATGGCGTCGCGCTTCTCGTAATAGCTTGTGTCGTAGGGAACGACGTGGGGCTGCTGGGCCAGCCAGTAATATTGCTCGTCCCGGTCCTGCCAGCCGCGATAGACCTCGTCCCAGGTGAACATGTCGGCATAGGTGCGCAAGGACAGGTCGGAGATCGGCTGGCTAGCCGGCTGGTAACGGCAATCGAAGGATTGCCGGATTTCCTGCGAGCGGTTGGGCAGCGCCTGGTGCACGGCGGTGTCGCGGAAGACCAGCACGTCGCCCGCCAGGAAATCGTTGCCGACCCATTGCTGGCTGAAGTCGCCAACGGTCTCCAGCCCGCCCGCGGCGGTGCCGATGGCGAAATCCAGCACCCCGGCCTGGTGCGTGCCGGACGCCACCACCAGCGCCCCTTTGTGCTGCGGGCAGTCGCCGAGCGGCATCCAGGCGGCATAGCTGGTGGCGCCGCCGATATGGATGCGGTCCTGGTGCGGTCGGGTGGTGAAGTCGAAGCCGTCGCGGGCGGGAAAGATGTTGCGCAGCACCAGCAGCGGATGGGCCAGCACGGCCTCACCGAACAGCCGCTCGAACAGGCCGACAATGGCCGGGTGGCGCTTCAGCTTGTGCAGGCTTTCGTTAACCCACATGCCGCGAAACACCTCCAAATAGCGCTCCTCGGGGTCCTTGCAGGCCGCCGCCGGATCGGCCAGGCCGGCCTCGGGCGGGCTGCCGGGCTTGAGCCAGCCACCCGCCGCGGCCAATTCCAGCAACTGCCGGCGCACCTCCAGGATGGCCTGCCGGGGCATCAGCCCGCGCAGAAACAGATAACCATCCGCCGCCATGCGCTGCCGCAAGGCGGCACCGTCATGCGCAATCCCGGTGGAATCGGTGAAGGGCCGCATCGCCTGCCTCCTGCCTTTCCGCTTTGTCAGCCGCTTTTGCTATTATCGCGCTTCCGCCCGCGTCTAGGGAGTGGCAAATGGCCGACCGCAAGCAACCGAGCCTGGCCGACTGGCAGGCGCTGGCCGCGAAGGAACTGGGCGCGGCCGACCTTGGCAGCCTGAACTGGCAGTCGCCCGAAGGCCTGACCATCAAGCCGCTCTATTGCGCCGCCGATCTGGCGGCGGCCCAGCACAAGGATGCGCTGCCCGGCTTCGAGCCCTTCGTGCGCGGCGTGCGCGCCAGCATGTATGCCAACCGTCCCTGGACCATCCGGCAATATGCCGGGTTCTCCACCGCCGAGGATAGCAACGCATTCTACCGCAAGGCCCTGGCCGGCGGCCAGATGGGCCTCTCGGTCGCCTTCGACCTGGCGACGCATCGCGGTTACGACAGCGACCATCCGCGTGTTGTCGGCGATGTCGGCAAGGCGGGCGTGGCGATCGACAGCGTCGAGGACATGAAGATCCTGTTCGCTGGCATCCCGCTCGACCGCATGACCGTGTCCATGACCATGAACGGCGCGGTGCTGCCGACCATGGCCTGCTACATCGTCGCGGCGGAGGAGCAGGGGGTCGCGGCGGAGAAGCTGGCCGGCACCATCCAGAACGACATCCTGAAAGAGTTCATGGTGCGCAACACCTATATCTATCCGCCGGCGCCCAGCATGCGCATCGTCGCCGACATCATCGAGTACACGGCCAGACACATGCCGAAGTTCAACTCGATCTCGATTTCCGGCTACCACATGCTGGAGGCGGGCGCCACGGCGGTGGAAGAGCTCGGCTTCACGCTGGCCGACGGCAAGGAATATGTGCGCACGGCGCTGGCGCGCGGACTGGACGTCGATGCCTTCGCCGGCCGCCTCTCCTTCTTCTTCGGCATCGGCATGAACTTCTTCATGGAAATCGCCAAGCTGCGCGCGGCGCGTCTGATGTGGGCGGAGATCATGCGCGGCTTCGGCGCCAGGAAGCCGGCCAGCCTGATGCTGCGCACGCATTGCCAGACCTCGGGCGTCAGCCTGACCGAGCAGGACCCCTACAACAACATCGTGCGCACGGCCTACGAAGCGATGGCCGCCGTGCTGGGCGGCACGCAGAGCCTGCACACCAACTCCTTCGACGAGGCGATCGCGCTGCCCTCGGACTTCGCCGCGCGCATCGCGCGCAACACGCAGCTGATCCTGGCCGAGGAAACGCAAGTCACGCGGGTGGTCGATCCGTTGGGCGGCAGCTACTACGTCGAGGCGCTGACGCAAGGGCTGGCCGACGCCGCCGCCAAGCTGATTGCCGAGGTCGACGACATGGGCGGCATGACGCGGGCCGTCGAAAGCGGTCTGCCCAAGCTGCGGATCGAGGCCGCGGCGGCCAAGCGCCAGGCGCGCATCGACCGCGGCGAGGAAACCATCGTCGGCGTCAACAAATACCGCAGCCCCGCCGACGAACGGGTGGAGGTGCGCGAGATCGACAACACCTCCGTGCGCCAGCAGCAGCTCGCCCGCCTGCAGCAGGTCAGGGGCCGGCGCGACGAAGCGGCCTGCCAGCGGGCGCTGGCGGCGCTGAAGGCGGGCGCGGCGGGCAATGCCAACCTGCTCGACCTGTCGGTGGCCGCGGCCCGCGCGCGGGCCACGGTCGGCGAGATTTCCGACGCGCTGGAAGCGGAGTTCGGCCGCTACCAGGCCGAGGTCCGCTCGATCTCCGGCGTCTACGGCGCGGCCTACGAAGGCGACGCGGCCTTCGAACGCATCCGCCGCGAGGTTGCCGCCTTCGCCGAGGCTGAAGGCCGCCGGCCGCGCTTGCTGGTCGCCAAGATGGGCCAGGACGGACACGATCGCGGCGCCAAGGTGATCGCCACCGCGTTCGCCGATATCGGCTTCGACGTCGATATCGGCCCCTTGTTCCAGACGCCGGACGAGGTGGCCGACGACGCGATCGACGCCGATGTGCACCTGATCGGCGTCTCGACCCAGGCCGGTGCGCACAAGACGCTGCTGCCGGAACTGGTCAAGGCGCTCCGGCGCAAGGGGGCCGACGACATCCTGGTGGTGGCGGGCGGCGTCATCCCGCAACAGGACCATGGCGAATTGAAGCGCGCGGGTGTCGCCGCGGTGTTCGGCCCTGGCACCTTCATCCCCGACGCGGCGCGGGAAATCCTGGGCCTGCTGGGCAGGCGCCCCCTGGCGGCGGAATAGCCGGCGGGCCTCGCCGCGCCGCGCGTGAGACCGGCCCGCCCGAGCCGGGCGTTGGTCGCGGATTGGCAAGGGTTGACCGCGTATCCTGCGGCGCGGCCGCTCGGCGGGCGCGGTCGCAGAGGGTGGCGCAGTTGTTGCTTAAGTTTTCCAGGCAATGCGGTTCCAGCACGTGGACGAACAATCCGCAATGACCATGGCCGTTAAACGCCGAAGCGAGGCGGCGCGGGACGCGCTGCCCGTGCCGGCGCCGCTCGGTTCGCGGCCCGCCGGCTCGCTTGTCGTCATGGCACCCAATGCCTGGCACACGGCATGGCGCAACCGGCAGCATCTTCTGAGCCGCTTGGCCCAGCGCGGCTGGGACATCGCCTATAGCCGGGGACCGTTCCGCAGCTGGAACGTGGGCACGGCGGACTGGCAGGCGGCGCCGTGGCTGGGGCATTGGCAAATGCGCGACCGCGTCGCGGTCTGGCAACGCGGCCGGTTGGTGCTGCAGCCGGGCTGGCGGCACAAGGCCCGCTGGCTGCCATTGGCCCTGCATGCGCGCAGGCTGAAACGGCGGCTGCGCGACCCATCCGGACACATCTTCTGCATCTATCACCCGCAATACGAGCCGTTCGTGGCGGCCCTGAAATCCGGCCATGTCGCCTACTACCTCTATGACGATTTCGCCGCCGAGCTGGGCCACGACCGGGAACTCTTGGCGGCGCACGAGCGGCTGATCCGGCGGACCGACCTGCTGGTTGCCACCTCCGAAGGCATCGCCGAACGCCTGCTGGGCCCGGCCGCGCCGCGCGCGCAAATCCTGCCAAACGGGGCCGATTGCACCCTGATCGAGACGTTGGCGGCGCGGGCCGCGCCCGACTTCCTGCACGGCATTCCTCGCCCGCGCATCCTCTATTCCGGAGCGGTCAACCAGAAGGTCGACCTCGATCGGATCGCGAGCCTGGCCCGGCACCGCCCCGACTGGCATTGGCTTCTGATCGGCCCGCAGATCCTGCCACGCGAGATCGAGCCGGCCCGCCAGCCCTTCGCGGTGGCGCTGGCGGCGCTGCGGTCGCTGGGCAACGTGCACCTGGTGGGCGAGCGGCCGTTTCCCGACTACCTGACCGCCCTGCACCACGCCGACGTCGCGGTCATCTGCAACCGGCAGGACGAAGGCTGGTGGCAGAACGCCTATCCGCTCAAGTTCCACGAATACCTGGCGGCCGGGCGACCGGTTGTCGCAACCCCCATCCGCAGCATCCAGGAATTTGCGCCGGTCGCCCGTTTCGCCGCGTCGGACGAGGACTGGCTGGCGGCATTGAACGAAGCGATCGAGGCCGGCGGCCACGGCAGCCCCGATACGCGCCGGGCCGCCGCCCGAACGCACGACTGGAACCGCCTGGCGGACCGGTTCGAGGACATGCTGCTGGCCTTACGCCCGCCGACCGGGAGTGGCTATGCCTGACGAAGCCCTGGAATTGCGGTCACCTGGGCGGTCGGCAACGGCCAACCGCCTGAGCTTCTCCATCGTCATCGAATGGGAGAACGAGGTGCTGGCCGAAGCCGAACGAGGCCGCGAGATGTTGCGCAGGCTCTGGGCGCAACTCGGCGAACTGGCGCGCGCGGAGCCGATCGCGGCGGACATCGTGGTGGTGTACGACCCGGCCGACCTCGACGAGGCCGTCTTGCGCGCCACGGTCCCAGAATTCGGCGGCCGCCTGCCCGTGGGGGCGGAACTGCGCATGCAGGCCGTTTCGGACAGCGCCTATTATGGCCTGAAGAACGCCGGCGCCCAGGCGGCGCAAGGCGACATCCTGATCTTTCTCGACAGCGATGTGATCCCGGAGCCCGGCTGGCTCGCCGGCATCGTCCGCGCGTTCGAGCGGGCCGAGGTGGACGTGGTGGCCGGTGCCACCTATGTCGCGCCGGAAGGTCTCTACAGCGCCGCCGTTTCGCTTTTCTGGTTCTTTTCCTCGCGCGACCCGGCGGAGGGGCTGGTCGAGGGCGGCGGCCTGTTCGCCAACAACATCGCCTTCCGGCGGCGGCTCTTTCTCGACAACCCGTTTCCGGCAATGGACCGGTTTCGCGGGCCGTGCGGCGTGTTGCTGCGACGGCTGCGGGCCGCGGGCCACGGCGTCTACCTGCAACAGAGCGCCCGCTGCAGCCACCCGCCGCCGAACGGCGTCCGGCATTTCCTTTGCCGCGTCATCTGCGAGGGCTACGACAACTACATGGACGCGGCCGATGCGGCCGGCCCGGGCTCGCGGCCGCCCTTCTGGCTCAGCTACTGGTCGCTGCACAGCCGCCTGCCGGCGACCTGGCGCAAGATCCGCCGCGGCCGGCGACAGAGCGGCGCTTCGCTCGCCAGCGCCGGCTTGGCGGTGCTGCTGGCCGCCACCTATTACGCGACAATGGTCGCGGGCGAACTGATGACCAGGGCCTCGCCCGCTTTCGTGCGCCGCCACTTCGCCATCTGAGCCTTGCCCGCTACGGCACCGCCGCGACGTAGTGGCCGACCAGGGCGAGCGCCTCCTTGGCGTTCCAGATCGCCGGGCCGACCAGGCGGCCGATCTCCTGGCCCTGATGATCCAGCAGAACCGTGGTCGGCAGGCCCAGCGACTTAAAGGCGCGGTGGGTCTTCATGCTGGCGTCGTTGTACTTGGCCAGATGCTTGATGCCGACTTCGTCATAGAAGGCGTCGATCACCGACGGCCCCTGCCGGTCGGCCGAGATCGCCAGCACCTCGAACTTCGCCCCGCCCAGTTGCCGCTGCAGGTCGTCCAGTTCCTTCATCTCCTTGCGGCAGGGCGCGCACCAAGTGGCCCAGAAGTTGATCAGCAGCACCTTGCCCCTGAACCGCTCAAGGCCGAGCGGTCGGTTCTCGCCGTCGACGAAGCTGACCTCGGGCGTCGGCTGCGGCGCCTTGAGGAACACGAAATTGGCCATTTCGCCGGTCGCGAGCTGCTTGGGTGGCTCGGCCCGCGCGCCGGCGGCAACGGCCAGGCAGAGCAGCAGCGCCGCTTGCCACAGACGCGGCTTTCTGCAACCGATCATCGGATGAGCGAGCCTGAACAGAACGACGTCAACGCCCTGTGGGGCGGCCGTTTCGCCGGCGGCCCGGCCGCCATCATGCGGCGCATCAATGCCTCCATCGGTTTCGACAGGCGGCTTTCCCGGCAGGATCTAGCGGGCAGCCGGGCGCATTGTAACATGCTGCTGGCACAAGGCATTCTGAAGCCGGCCGAGGCTCACGCCATCTTGAAGGGGCTGGACGCCGTGGAGGCCGAGATCGAAACCGGCCGGTTCGCCCTCGACGAGGCGCGCGAGGACATCCACATGCATGTGGAGGCGCGGCTGGCCGAGCTGATCGGCCCGCCGGCGGGCCGCCTGCACACCGCCAGAAGCCGCAACGACCAGGTGGCGACCGACTTCCGGCTGTGGCTGCGCGAGGCGCTGGATGCGCTCGACCGCGACCTGCTGGCCTTGTTGCGCGCGCTGTTGGCGAAAGCCGAGGCCCATGCCGACTGGGCGATGCCCGGTTTCACGCACCTGCAGGTGGCCCAGCCCGTCACCTTCGGCCACCACCTGATGGCCTATGTCGAGATGTTTGAGCGCGACCGCGCCCGGGCGCGCGATTGCCGGGGTCGGCTCAACGAATGCCCGCTGGGGGCCGCGGCGCTCGCCGGCACCAGCTACCCGATCGACCGGCGGGCGACCGCCCGGGCGCTCGGCTTCGACCGGCCCATGCGCAATTCGCTGGACGCCGTTTCGGCGCGCGATTTCGCGCTCGAATATCTGGCGCTTGCCAGCATCCTCGGCATGCATCTCTCGCGGCTGGCCGAGGAAATTGTGCTCTGGGCCTCGCCGCTGTTCGGCTTCGTGCGGTTGTCGGACGCGTTCACGACTGGCTCGTCGATCATGCCGCAGAAGCGCAACCCGGACGCGGCCGAACTGGTTCGCGCCAAGTCGGGTCGCCTGCTGGGCGGCTTCAACGCCCTGTTCGCGGCGCTGAAGGGCTTGCCGCTCGCCTATTCCAAGGACATGCAAGAAGACAAGGAGCCGGTGTTCGAGGCGGCCGACACGCTGGCGCTCTGTCTTGCCGCCATGGCCGGCATGGTGGCCGACCTGCTGCCGCAGCGCGAGGCCATGGCGCGGGCGGCGGGGCTGGGCCATGCCACCGCGACCGACTTGGCCGATTGGCTGGTGCAGCAGCTCGACCTGCCGTTCCGTGAAGCGCATCACGTCACCGGCCGCGCCGTCCGCCTGGCCGAGCAGCGCGGACTGGCGCTGGAGGCGCTGCCGCTGGCCGAACTGCAGGCGATCGAGCCGCGCATCACGGCCGCGGTGTTCGAGGCGCTGGGGGTGACGAACGCGCTGCGCCGGCGAACCAGCGAAGGCGGCACCGCGCCCGAGCGGGTGCGGCAGGCGATCGCCGCGGCGAAGGCGCGGCTTCGGCCATGAAACTGCTCGCCCTGGTGCTTGCCCCGCTCCTGCTGCTGGCCGCTTGCGGCAAGAAGGGCGGCCTGGAACGGCCGCCGGAATGGGACGCCAAGCCGCCGCCGGCCGGCACCCGGTCCAGCCAGGGGATGTAGCCGGCGCGGCAATTGCCTTACACTGCCGGCATGGACCATTTTCACTACCGGCAGGGCCTGCTGCATGCCGAGGAGGTGCCGCTGGCCGCCATCGCCGCCGCGGTCGGCACGCCCTTCTACTGCTACTCCAGCGCCACCATCGAGCGGCACCTTGCGGCCTTTCGCACCGGCTTGGCGGGCCTGGACACGCTTGTCTGCTACGCCCTCAAGGCCAATTCCAACCAGGCGGTGATCGCCACGCTGGCGCGCGGGGGGGCCGGGGCCGACGTGGTTTCCGGCGGCGAACTGGAACGGGCGCTCAGGGCTGGCGTGCCGGCCGAACGGATCGTGTTCTCGGGCGTCGGCAAGACGGCGGAGGAGATGGCGCAGGCGCTGGCGGCCGGCATCCTGCAGTTCAACGTCGAAAGCGAGCCGGAACTGCTGGCGCTCGACGCCGTCGCCCGCCGGCTGGGCAAGCGGGCGGCGATCGCGCTTCGGGTCAATCCGGACGTCGATGCCGGCACCCACGACAAGATCACCACCGGCAGGAAAGAGAACAAGTTCGGCATCGCCATCGAGGCGGCGCCGCGGCTCTATCGCCAGGCCGCTGGCCTCTCCGGCCTGCGGCCCGCCAGCATCGCCATGCATATCGGCTCGCAACTGACCGACCTGCGACCGTTCGAGGCGGCGTTCGGGCGCCTGCGCGACCTGGCGCTGCGCCTGCGCCGCGACGGTATCGCCCTGGAGCGGCTCGACCTGGGCGGCGGCCTGGGCATTCCCTATGGCCGCGAGACGCCGCCGACACCGGCGGATTACGCCCTGCTGGTGCGCCGCCTGTTCGGCGATCTGGGCCTGCGGCTGATGTTCGAGCCCGGCCGCCTGATCGTCGGCAACGCCGGCATCCTGGTGTCGCGCGTGCTTTACGTGAAGCAGGCGGGCCGACGGTTCGTCGTCTGCGACGCCGCGATGAACGACCTGCTGCGGCCGGCCATGTACGATGCCTGGCATGCCGTGGTGCCGCTGAACGAGCCGGCGCCGGGCGCCCCGCTGGCGCCCGCCGACTTGGTCGGCCCGGTCTGCGAGAGCGCCGATGTGTTCGCCAAGGAACGCGCGCTGCCCCCGCTCGGTGCCGGGGATTTGATCGCGCTGCGCACCGCCGGGGCCTATGGCGCGGTGATGGCGTCCACCTACAACACCCGGCCGTTATTGCCGGAGGTGCTGGTGCGCGGGCACGAGTTCTTCACCGTCCGCCCGCGCCAGACGCTGGAGGCGCTGATCGGCCAGGATCGCCTGCCGCCGTGGCTTAGCCAGAGACCGGCCAAGGGGGCAGCATGAGCAACCGGGACCTGCCCGGCGCGGCGCGCTGGCGGTTGGCACTGACCAGGGTGGCGCTGGCCTGGGAAGCGGTGTGGCGGGCGCTGTGGCCGGCCGGCTCGATCCTGGCGGTGTTCCTCGGGCTGGCGCTGATGGACCTGCCGCCGCGCCTGCCGCTCTGGGGGCATGTGGCCCTGCTGGCTGGTTTCGCCGTGGCGCTGCTGGCGGCGCTCGCCGTCGGCTTCCGCGGCTTCCGCTGGCCGACCGCGCAAGCCGCCGAGCGGCGGCTGGAAACGGCGAGCGGGCTCGAGCATCGGCCGCTGGCCGGCCTGCGCGACCGGCCGTTGGCCAACACCGCCGGC
>VGEV01000084.1 GCA_016869175.1 Alphaproteobacteria bacterium | reverse complement strand
CAAACACCTTCGCCGCAGTTCGCGCCGAGGCTCCGCCCTCTACATATCGAACCAGCCGAACACGCAAATCCTCGGAATACGCTCGCGACATAGCCGCCCCCCGAATCACTCACGATCCGGAGAATCGTCCATCCCAACTCCCCAGGGAATCCCTCAGCGATTCGCTGCATTCCAAAACCGCTCTAAAACCGGGCCACGCCGAAACTGTTGGGGTGCAGCGTGCGGCGGGCGGCCTCATGGCAGGTATCCAGCAGGAAGCCCAGCACCCGTCGGCTGTCGCGCGGGTCGATCAGGCCATCGTCCCATAGCCGCGCGGTGGCGTAGAGCGCGCTTGACTGGCTTTCGTAGAGTTCGATCACCCGGCCGCGCATCGCCTCGCGCTGTGCTTCGGTCAGCGGCTGGCCGCGCCGCTCGGCGGCGGCGGTGTGCACGATCTGCATCACCATCGCCGCCTGTTCGGCGCCCATTACGGCGATGCGGTAGTTGGGCCAGCCCAGCAGGAAGCGCGGCTCGTAGGCACGCCCGCACATGCCGTAATTGCCGGCGCCGAAACTGCCGCCCAGCATCAAGGTCAGCTTGGGTACGCGCGCGTTCGATACCGCCTGGATCATCTTGGCGCCATGCTTGATGATGCCGCGCCGCTCGGGATCGGTGCCGACGATGTAGCCCGTCGTGTTCTGCAGGAAGACGAGCGGCGTGCCGGCCTGGTCGCAGAGCTGGATGAACTGCCCGGCCTTGGCCGCGCCGTCGGCGGTAATCGGTCCGTTGTTGCCCAGGATGCCGACGACGTGGCCGTGAATGGCCGCATGACCGCAGATCGTGTGCGGGTCGAGCAGTGCCTTGAACTCCAGGTAGTCGCTGTCGTCGACCAGCCGGGCGATCACCTCGCGCACGTCGTAGGGCCGCCGGTAGTCGATCGGAACGATGCCGCAGAGCTCGTCGATGTCATGCCGCGGGTCGCGGAAGGTGGTGGCGGGCGCCGGCGCCAGATGGCGGTTCCAGCCCAGCCGGCCGACCACGTCGCGCAGCAGCGCGATTGCCTCCGCGTCGGTGTCGGCGACATATTCGGTCAAGCCGGAGACCGTGGCGTGCATGTCGGTGCCGCCCAGTTCCTCGTCCGTCGCCACCTCGCCGATGGCGGCCTTGACGAGCGGCGGTCCGGCGAGAAACGCCTTGGCTCGCCCGCGCACCATGATGGTGTAGTCCGACATGCCGGGCATGTAGGCGCCGCCAGCGGTGGACGAGCCGTGCACCAAGGTAATCACCGGGACGCCGGCGGCGGACAGGCGAGCCATGTTGTAGAACATGCCGCCGCCGCGCACGAAGGTCTCCGGCACGTAGTCCAGGAGGTCGGCGCCGCCGCTTTCCACCAGTTGCAGGAGCGGCAGTTTCTGTTCCAGGGCGATCTCCTGCGCCCGGAGCGATTTCTGCAGGCCCATCACATGATAGGCGCCGGCCTTGATACCGCTGTCGGAGACGTAGAGCATCGCGCGCACGCCAGCGACGAAGCCGATGCCGGTGATGATGCGGCCGCCGGAGATGTTGGCGTCGCCGTCGTCGTCATAGGTCTTGTAGCCGGCCAGCGTCGACAGTTCGACGAAGGGCGTGCCGCGGTCCAGCAGCAGTTCCAGCCGTTCGCGCGGCAGCAACTGGTTGCGGGCGGCGAAGCGCGGGCGGCTCTTCTGCGAATTGGCCCGCACCCGCGCTTCCAAGCCGCGGAATTCCTCGATCAAGGCCAGCATGGCGCTGCGGTTCGCCTGGAAGGCCTGCGCGCGCGGATCGACGGCGGTTTCCAGAACCGGCATGGCGCCTAGCCGTCGAGCTGGCGGCGGCATTCCGCCATCAGTTCGGCGATGGCGAGCGCCAGGCCGGCGCCCAGATGCGGGTGCGGCCGGCCGGCGATGGCGGCGACGAAGGCCGCCACGGCGCGGTCGAGCGGCGGCTCGTCCGCCACCGGCAGCGCCAGGCCATTGACCACGAGCGGCATCGCTGCCAGGTCGGAGAACTGCGCCTGGCCGCGCTCGGCCTGTAGCAGCAGCTCGCGCCGCTTGCCAGGCATCAGATTGCCGGTTTCGATCAGCGCCTGGCCGCCGGCGGGAAAGCCGAGCCGCACTTCGACCAGTTCGCCGCGGCCTTCCGGTCCGTCGCTCCGCGCCAGGTAGCGCGCGGCGACATGGGCAGGACGTTCGGCCGCCAGCACCAGGGCCTCCGAGAAGGCATGCGGCGCGTAGTCCTCGAAGGGCGGGGTGTCGGCGCGGAAGGGTCCGCGGTTGCCGCCGGCGATGGCGAGGTGCTGAACGCGCCCGAGCCTCGGCAGCAGGCCCAGCAGATGCTCGAAGGCGGGATGGAACAGCAGCAGGTGGTCGACCAGCAGCACCGCCCCGTTGAGCTCGGCCCGGCGGGCGAGGTCGGCGGCGTCCGCCAAGGTCAGCGCCAGCGGTTTCTCCACCATCACCGGCAGGCCCGCCTCCAGCGCCGCTGCCGCCATCGCGTGGTGCAGGGGGGCGGGCGAGGCGACGATCACGCCGTCCAGGCCCGCCGCGAGCAGGCGGCGCCAGTCGTCGGTGGTCTGGCAGTCCGGTCCCGCCGCCTGCCAGCCGTCGTCGTTCTTGCAGGCCAGCCAGGCGAGTTCGGCATCCTGGTTGCGGCGGACCGTGGCGATGTAGTTGCGGCCCCAGGTGCCGGCGCCGATCAGGCCCAACCGCAGCTTGCGGCGGGTGGCGGGCGCCGGGCGCGCGACCTCGGGTTGGGCCGCGGCCGCCGGTGTGACGGAAGCGTGAGGCATGCGAGGCTTCATGCGCGATTCCGCCGGCGAAGGCAAACCGCTGGGCTCAGTCGCCGGCGTCGAGCGGTCGGGTCGCCGCCTCCAGCCAGGCCGCCGCCTCGTCCGGCAGTTCTGGCCGCAGGGCATTCAGCACTTGCGCATGATAGTCGTCGAGCCAGGCCTGCTCCTCCTCCGTCAGCAGCGTGCGGTCGATCAACCGGCGGTCGATGGGCGCACGGGTCAGCGTCTCGAAGCCCAGCATCGGCCGTTCGGTGCCCGGCAGATCGAGCGCGATGACCGCCACCAGGTTCTCGATGCGGATGCCATAGGCGCCGGCCTTGTAGTAGCCCGGCTCGTTGGAAACGATCATGCCGGGCTGCAAGGCCACGGCGTTGGGCAGCTTCGAGATGCGCTGCGGTCCTTCGTGCACGCCAAGGTAGCTGCCGACCCCGTGCCCGGTGCCGTGGTCGTAGTCCAGGCCGGCTTGCCAGAGGTGGTAGCGCGCCAGCGCATCGAGCTGCGCGCCGCTCGTACCCTTGGGAAAGCGGCAACGGGCAATCGCGATATGGCCCTTGAGCACGCGGGTGAAACGCTCGCGCATCTCGTCGGTCGGCTGGCCGATGGCGATGGTGCGGGTGATGTCGGTGGTGCCGTCTGGATATTGCGCGCCACTGTCGACCAGATAGAGCGAACCGGCCAGCAGGCCGCGGTTGCTCTCGGGCGTCGCGCGATAATGCACGATGGCGCCGTTCGGGCCGGCGCCGGAAATGGTGTCGAAACTGAGGTCGCGGAACATCGCGTGCTCGGCCCGGATGGCCGCCAGTTGCCGTTCGGCCGAAAGCTCGTCGAGCGCGCCCTCGCCGGCGGCGCCTTCCAGCCAGTACAGGAACCGTGCCATCGCCGCCCCGTCGCGCCGATGCGCGGCGCGCGTGCCGGCCAATTCGGCGGCGTTCTTGCACGCCTTGGGCAGCTGGCAGGGATCGGCGCCGCGCACCACCCGGGTGCCGCCCGCGGCCAGTTGCTCGAACACCCAGGCGGCGCTGCCGGCCGGGTCCGCCAGCACCGCCGCTCCGTCGTGGCCAAGTGCCCGCAAGGCCGGGCCGAAGGCTTCCGGCGCATGCAGCGCGACACCGTTGCCCAGATGCTCGCGCACCTCCGGGGACAGTTTGCGCGGATCGACGAACCAGTCGGCGCTGCCGTCGGAACGCAGCAAGGCGAAGGACAGCGCCAGCGGTGTGTGCGCCACGTCGCCGCCGCGAATGTTCAACAACCAGGCGATCGAATCGCTGGCCGTCAGCACCGCCGCGGCGAGGTCCTTGGCGGCGAGGTCCTTGGCGAGACGGTGGCGCTTGTCGGCGGAACTCTCGCCGGCGAACTGCAAGGGCTGCGGCACGACCGGCGCCAAGGGCGGCGGCGGCTGATCGAGCCAGATCGCGTCGAGCGGGTTGGCCTCGACCGCCACCAGTTCGCCGCCGACCGCCTTCGCCGCCTGACGATAGCGCTCGGCCGCGTCCTCGGTCGAAAGCCAGGGGTCGAAGCCCAGCCGGCCGCCAACCGGCAGATTGGCCTCGATCCACGCGGCGGGCGGGGATTCGGTGATGTGATGCAGCTGATAGAGGTCGCCTGCCAACTGGCCCTTGGCCTGCAAGGTATAGCGGCCGTCGGTGAAAAAGGCGGCACGATCGAGCAGCACCACCACCAGCGCGGCCGAGCCGCCGAACCCGGTTAGCCAGGCGATGCGTTTGGCGCGCGCTGGCACGTACTCGTTCTGGAATTCATCGGCCATCGGCACGATGAAGCCGTCGAGCTGCCGCCGTTCCAGTTCGCGGCGGAGCGCTGACAGGCGCTCGGCGGCTGGGGACAGTCCGGTCGGATCGTTCATGGCCTTGGCATTATGCCCGGGCCGCGGCGCAGCACCAGGGTCGGCCAGTCCCCCAACTGCAAGCGGCGCTCAAGCCGGAGCCCGCGCCGAAGATAGGCCGCCAGCACCCCCGACGCCTGCCGCGACAAGATGCCTGACAGCACCGCACGGCCGCCCGGCGCCAGCCGGCGAACCAGCTCGGGCGCCAGCTTGACAAGCGGTCCGGCCAGGATGTTGGCGACAATCAGGTCGTGCCGGCAACGCATCAAGACGGCATGACGAAATCCGTTGGCGGTCAGGGTTCTCAGCCAGGGCCGCGCGGCGTTGGCGCGCGCATTGCGGAGGGTTTCCGCAGCGGCCAGCGGATCGATGTCGCTGGCCAGCGTCGGAGCCCGCCACAGCTTGATCGCGGCGATTGCCAGGATGCCTGAACCGCAGCCGAGATCGAGCGACCGGCGAATCCGCCGCCGGCGCGCGAGCCGGTCGAGGGCCAGCAGGCAGCCCCGGGTGCTGTCGTGTCGGCCGGTGCCGAAGGCGCGGCCAGGGTCGATTTCGATGGCCCAGCCGCCGGCCGGCCAACGCCCGCGGTCGTGCCGGCCATGCACCAGGAAGCGACCGGCTACGACCGGCGACGACTGTCGTTCGACTTCGGCCAGCCAATCCCGAGGCGGCACGCGGTCGAGCGTCAGACTGGGCGGCGCCAGCGCGAGCGAGCCAGCCAACCGGTCGATCTGCCCCTGCAAGCGTGGCCCGTCAGGGGCCTTGGCGAAGAACGCCTCCACCAGCCACAGGCCGCCGCCCGGAACCGCGAAGCCGCTGGTCGCCGCGGCCTCGGCCGAGAGCAAGTCCTGGAATACCGGAGCAAAGGCGGCGGGCGCCAGCAATGCCCCGCGCCACATGTCGTCAGGAGTTGCTGTCGGTGAGGACAATCTGGGTCTGGATATGGGCGCGATCGTTGATCGGTTGACCGTTCAGCACGCCCTCGCGGCTCAAGCGCAGGACGGAGACGAGCGGCAGACCGCTTTGTCGGTCATAGAGCACATGGCCGGCAATCGAGAAACGGAGCCGGTCGTCGTTCTGCCGGAAGCTGATGGCACCCTCATGCCGGGCGACGATCGCCTCGCGGCCCTGATAGCGCGCGCGGCCGGCCACCCGGGTCGCGATCGTATCGTCTTGCGGGGCAAGGCTGGTGCTGGCCAGCGCCAGTTCCAGCGCCTGCGGCCGCCCCAGGCTGTCGCCGACCTTGACCGCCGCCAGCGGCAGCGGCTGCACCAGATAGCGCAGGCCCTCGGCCAGCGCGCGGTATTCGGCACTGTCGCGTTCGGGCGCCGCGGCGCGCCGCTCGCGATGCGCCGGGAAATCGATCGTCAGGCCGCGCACCGTCCCCTCCGGTGTCGCCGTCATGCGCGCTTGCACCAGCGGTGGCCGCAGCGCCACCAGGCGGCGCTGGCGATCTTCGAAACTAACCACCTGCAAGTCCCAAAGCAGGTCGGGTCCCACCGCCACGGTGCTGCCGCGGCCTTGCAGCAGATAGTCCCGCTGGCTCGCGAACACATGCACGCTCAGGCGGAAATCCGCCACCAGCGAGGTCTGCCACAGGAGCGGCCCGTCCGGTTCGTCGATCGCGCCGGCGAAGCCGCCGATGCCGCCCTCGACATCGGGCGGCGTCGCGGGGCGGACGGCAAGATCGGGCAAAAGGTCGCTCGCCGCATAGGTCAGGCGGGGCATTTCGGGCAGGTCGAAGTTCAGCTTGGGCAGCGCAAAGTCGGCCAGCGGATTATAGCGCCGCAGCTCGCCCTCGGCGCAGCCGGCCAGCGCCGCGGCCAAGCCCAGCGCCAGCATCCCCATTCCCTCACGCTGGCCGCACGAACGCATTGATCACCTTTTTGGCGCCGCTGGTCTCGAACACCACGTCCAGCTTGTTGCCCTCGACCGTCGCCACCCGACCATAGCCGAACTTGTCGTGGAAAACGCGCTGGCCGACGCCGTAGCGGCTGCTGCCGGGCGCGTCGGTGACGGCGCTGTCGGCATAGCCTTCGCGCGGCGGCAGCGTGCCGCCGCTGACCAGGCGCATGCGCCGGCTCTGATAGCTGTCGCGGGCGGCATGGGCGGAGGGCCATTCTGCGAAACCACGGTCGCGGCCGACGGTTGCGTCGACATCCGCATGGGCCGCCGGCAATTCGCCGATGAACCGCGAGGGCAGCGCCGAGAGCCAACGGTCGAACAGCCGACGGTTGGCGGCATAGCTGATCACGACCTTGCGCCGCGCGCGGGTCAGCCCGACATAGGCGAGGCGACGTTCTTCCTCCAACGCGGCATTGCCGCCCTCGTCCAGCGCCCGCTGGTTGGGGAACAGGCCTTCCTCCCAGCCCGGGAGAAACACGGTGTCAAATTCCAATCCCTTCGCGGCATGCAACGTCATCAAACTGACGGCGTCTTCCGCAATCTCGCCTTCGTTGTCCGTCACCAGGGCCACGTGTTCCAAGAACCCGGTCAGTGTGTCGAATTCGGCCAGCGCCCGCACGAACTCCTTCAAGTTCTCCAGCCGCCCCGCAGCATCGGGCGCGGAGTCGGCCTGCCACATGGCGGTATAGCCGCTCTCGTCCAGCATGCTCTCCACCACCTCGACATGCGGCAGGTGGTCGAGCGCCTGGCGCCAGCGAGCCAGTTGCGACAGGAACTGCCGCAGCGCCCGACGCGGGCGGGCGGGAATGTCCTCGGCCTCCAGCGCCAGCCGCGCGGCGGCCATCAGCGACGAGCCGCGGGCCCGCGCCAGCCGATGCAAACTGCGCAAGGTGGCTTCTCCCAGCCCACGCCTGGGCACGCCAACAGCGCGCTCGAAGGCAAGATCGTCGTCCGGCTGGGCGATCAACCGGCAATAGGCGAGCGCGTCGCGCACCTCCTGGCGCTCATAGAAGCGCAAGCCGCCGATCAGCCGGTAGGGAATCGCCAGCGATAGAAAGCGTTCCTCGAAGGCGCGCGTCTGGTGCGAGGCGCGCACCAGGATGGCGTTGCGGTCGAGCCGGCCGCCTGCCCGCTGGCTGGTCTCGATCTCGTCCGCCACCAGCCGGGCTTCTTCCTCGCCGTCCCACACGCCACGCACGGCGATCTTCTCGCCCTCGCCGCCTTCGGTCCACAATTCCTTGCCCAGCCGACCGCGATTGTTGGCGATCAGGCCCGAGGCCGCGCCCAGGATATGCGGGGTCGAGCGGTAGTTGCGCTCCAGCCGGATCACCCTGGCGCCGGGAAAGTCCTGCTCGAAGCGCAGGATGTTGCCGATCTCGGCCCCGCGCCAGGAGTAGATCGACTGGTCGTCGTCGCCGACGCAGCACAAGTTGCGGTGGCCTTGCGCCAGCAGCCGCAGCAGCAGGTATTGCGCCAGGTTGGTGTCCTGGTACTCGTCGACCAGCAGATAGCGGAATTGGCCCGCGACCTGGGCCAGCACATCGGCTTGCCCGCGCAAGAACGTCAGGCAGTGCAGCAGCAAATCGCCGAAATCGCAGGCGTTGAGCGTGGCGAGCCTGTGCTGCAAGGCGGCATAGAGCGCACGGCCGCGGCCGCCGGCCAGGGCCTCGGCCTCGCCTTCCGGCACCTCGCCCGGCAACAGGCCTCGGTCCTTCCAGCGCTCGATGACGGCGAGGACCTGTCGCGGCGGCCAGCGCTTGGTGTCCAGGTTGGCCGCTTCCATCACCTGCTTCAGCAAGCGCAGTTGGTCGTCGGTATCCAGGATGGTGAAGTTCGACTTGAGACCGACCAGCTCGGCATGGCGGCGCAACAGGCGGGCCGCCAGCGCGTGAAAGGTGCCGAGCCACAGGCCCTCGACCGCGCCACCGATCTCGCGCGCCACCCGCTCGCGCATTTCGCGCGCTGCCTTGTTGGTGAAGGTGACCGCCAGGATCTGGCTCGGCCAGGCCTTGCGCAGCGCCAGGATGTGCGCCAGCCGCTGGGTCAGGACGCGGGTCTTGCCGGTGCCGGCCCCGGCCAGCACCAGCACCGGGCCGTCGATCGCCTCCACCGCCTCGCGCTGGCGTTCGTTCAGGCCGGCCAGGTGGCGCGCCGGCGCGGCAGCGGCGATGGGCAGTTGCGGTTCAACCATGCGGGCAAGCTATAGCGAAAACCGGGCGGCGGCTCCATGGCGGGCCGGCGGGAACGCGCAATGCCGGTTGCCAGCAGCGATAACCGCCGGCAATATCCCTGGACAATAAGGCGACGGCGCCAAGGGGCCTTCGCCAGGAGGCCCCAGGGGAGGAAACGTGCGCCACGCGCCACGCGCGCTTGCGCCACACGGACGGCCGGATCGCGCAGCTGAGCGAATAGCCAAGGATTCGGCCGATGGCGCTGCTTTCGGTTCGTGACGTCATCGTCCGCTTTGGCGGCATTGTCGCGCTCGACGGCGTGTCGTTCGAAGTGGAGGAAGGCCGCATCGTCGGGCTGATCGGCCCCAACGGCGCCGGCAAGACCACCTTGTTCAATTGCCTGAGCCGGCTCTATACGCCCAGCGCCGGGGCGATCGAGTTCGACGGCGAATCGCTGCTGCGATTGCCGGCGCAGCGCATCGCCGCGCTCGGCATCGGCCGCACCTTCCAGAATCTGGCGCTGTTCCGCACCATGAGCGTGCTGCAGAACGTGATGATCGGTGCGCATTGCCGCACCGCGAGCGACTTTCTGTCGAACGCCCTGCGCCTGCCCTGGGTGGGGCGCGAGGAGCGCGCGCTGCGCGAGCGCGTTTGGCAGTTGCTGGATTTCCTTGGCCTGGGCGAGGTGGCGCATCGTCCGGTGGCCGGCCTGCCGTTCGGCACGCAAAAACGGGTCGAACTGGCCCGCGCGCTCGTCAGCCAACCGCGGCTGTTGCTGCTGGACGAGCCGGCCGGTGGCCTGAACCATGACGAGGTGCACGAACTCGGCCAGCTCATTCGGCAAATCCGCAGCGAGCGCCAGCTGACCGTCTTGCTGGTGGAGCATCACATGAGCCTGGTGATGAGTGTCTCGGAACATGTGGTGGTGTTGGATTTCGGCCGCAAGATCGCCGACGGCACTCCGGCGGAAGTGCAGCGCGACCCGGAAGTGATCCGGGCCTATCTGGGTACGGCCTGACATGGCGGCGCTGCTGGAGGTGGCCGGCCTCGAGGCATTCTATGGCCAGACCCAGGCGTTGCACGGCATCGCCTTCGCGCTGGAGGAAGGCAGCCTGACCACCATCCTGGGGGCGAACGGCGCCGGCAAGACAACCACGTTGCGTGCCATTTGCGGCATGGTGCGGGTGCGTGGCGAGGTGCGCTTGCTGGGCGAACGGATCGACGGCCGCGCCACCGAGGACGTCGTGCGGCGCGGCATCGCGCATGTCCCGGAGGGGCGCGGCACCTTCGTGCGCCTGCAGGTCGAGGAGAACTTGCGGCTGGGCGCGTTGACCCGCCGCGACCGCGCCCGCATCGCCGAGGATTTCGAGCGCGTCTACCACTATTTCCCGCGTCTCAAGGAACGCCGCCACCAGCAGGCCGGCACGCTGTCGGGCGGCGAGCAGCAGATGCTGGCGGTGGCGCGGGCGCTGATGATGCGGCCGCGCCTGATGCTGCTTGACGAGCCGTCGTTCGGCCTGGCGCCGCTGCTGACGCAAGAGCTGTTCGGCATCCTTGCCCGCATCAAGCAGGACGAGAAGGTCAGCATGCTGCTGGTCGAACAGAACGCGGCGTTGGCGCTGGGCCTGGCCGATCACGCCTATCTGCTGGAAACCGGGCGGGTGGTCATGTCGGGGCTGGCCGCCGACATTCGCGAGGATGAGAACGTGCGCAAGTCCTATCTCGGCTATTGAGACACGCCATGGACCTCTTCATTCAGCAAGTGCTGGCGGGTCTGGCCAACGGGGCGATCTACGCTGGCGTGGCGCTGGCCGTGGTGATGATCTACCAGGCCATCGACCACTTCAATTTCGCGCAAGGCGAGATGGCGATGTTCTCCACCTACATCGCCTGGGCGATGTTGAATGGCGGCCTGCCCTATTGGCTCGCCTTCGTGGCGACCGTGGTGGTCTCTTTCCTCGGCGGCCTGGCGCTCGAGCGGATCGTGTTCAAGCCGATCCAGAACGCGCCGGCGCTGAGCCATGTCATCGTTTTCATCGGCTTGCTGGCGATCTTCAACAGCATGGCTGGCTTCATCTGGGAGTTCACCATCAAGCCGTTCCCAAGCCCGTTTCCGTCCGCGCCGTTGTTCGGCAACACCCTGATCGGCACCCATCAGGTGGGCATGATCGGTGTCACGCTGATCATGCTGGCGCTGATTTGGGTCTTCTTCCGCTATACCGATACCGGCCTGGCCATGCGGGCGGCGGCGGCCAACCCGGACTCGGCGCGCCTGGTCGGGGTGCGGGTGGGCTGGATGCTGGCGTTGGGCTGGGGCCTGGCGGCGGCGATCGGCGCCGTCGCCGGCATGCTGATCGCGCCCGTGGTGTTCCTGGAGCCCAACATGATGGCGGGCATCCTGCTCTACGGTTTCGCCGGCGCCATCGTCGGCGGCGCCAACAGCCCGGCCGGTGCGGTGTTGGGCGGGTTCCTGGTGGGCGTGATCGAGAACTTGCTGGGCACCTTCGTGCCCTGGATCGGCAACGAGCTGAAGCTGTCGGTGGCGCTGGTGTTGATCATCGTCGTGCTGGTGGTCCGGCCGAGCGGCCTGATGGGCCAGCGCGTCGTGAGCAGGGTGTAGGTCATGGCGAACGACGCGCAAGCGCGACGAGAGCCGGCGGATGTCTTGCACTTCGCCGGCCTCACGCTTCGGCAATGGCGCTGGTTATGGCTGGCGCTGGGGCTGGCAACGGCGGCGGCGCTGCCCTGGACGGTCAGCAACTTCACCGTCTTCCAGTTCACCCAGGTGCTGGTCTATGCCATCGCCATCCTGGGCCTCAACCTGCTGACCGGCTTCAACGGCCAGTTCTCGCTCGGCCACTCGGCGTTCTACGCGATCGGCGCCTACACCGCCGCCATTCTGATGTTCCACCTCAAGGTGCCGTATTTCTGGACCCTGCCGCTCGCGGGCGTGATCTGCCTGTTTGCCGGCTTCCTGTTCGGCCTGCCGGCGCTCAGGCTGGAAGGGCTCTATCTGGCGCTCGCCACCTTCGCGCTCGCCGTCGCCACGCCGCAGCTCTTGAAATACAAGGCGGTCGAGCACTGGACGGGCGGCGTGCAGGGCCTGACCCTGAAGAAGCCGTCGCCGCCCTTCGATCTGCCGCTCAGCAAGGACCAGTGGCTCTACTACTTCACCTTGCTGGTCGGCCTGCTGCTGTTCTGGTGCGCCTGGAACCTGGTGCACAGCCGCACCGGCCGGGCCATCCAGGCGATCCGCGACAACCCCATCGCCGCCCGCACCATGGGCATCAACACCGCCATGTACAAGTCCTGGACCTTCGGGGTCAGCGCGTTCTATACCGGGGTGGCCGGGGCGCTGGGCGCCATCATTATCCAGTTCGTCGCGCCGGACAGTTTCACCTTTTTCCTGGCGGTGCTGTTTCTGGTCGGCTCGGTGGTGGGCGGCATCGTCTCGATCCCTGGCGCCATCTTCGGCGGCATCTTCGTCACCTTCATCCCCAACATCTCGGAGGAATTGGCAACCCAGATCCCGGGCGTCGCCGAAGAGGCGGCCAAGGGCCTGACCTGGACGGTCTATGGCCTGTTCCTGATCCTCATTATTTATGTGGCGCCGGCCGGTCTGGCGGGCTTGTTGCGGATGCTGCTGCCGCGCTTCGTGCGCCGCTAGCGTGGGCTTGGCATTGGCGCGATACTGGCGGTGGGCGGCAACAACCAAACGACATCGCCGCTGTTTGACGAGCGGGCCGGATGGGCCCGCAGCAGACTGGGAGGAACAGCATGCATCGCACGTTTCGCCTGACCTTGATCGGCTCGGCGGCGCTGGCGCTCGCCAGCGGCGCGGCGTTGGCGCAGAACAAGTATGGACCAGGCGTCACCGACAAGGAAATCAAGATCGGCAACACCAACCCCTACAGCGGTCCGGCGTCGTCCTACGGCACCATCGGCAAGGCGATCTCGGCCTATTTCAAGATGGTCAACGAACAGGGCGGCATCAACGGCCGGCAGATCAACTTCATCTCGCTTGACGACGGCTACCAGCCGCCCAAGGCCAAGGAGCAGGTGCGCCGGCTGGTCGAGAAGGATGAGGTGGCGGCGTTGTTCCAGACGCTGGGCACGCCGACCAACTCGGCCATTCACGAGTACATGAACGAAGCGAAGGTGCCGCATTTGTTCGTGGCCACCGGGGCGACGAAATGGGGCAACCCGAAAGAATTTCCCTGGACCATGGGCTTTCAGCCCACCTACCAGACCTTTGGGCGAATCGCCGCCGCCTATATCCTGAAGAACCATCCCAATGCGAAAATCGGCATTCTTTACCAGAACGACGACTACGGGAAGGACTACTTGCACGGGCTGGAACTCGGCCTGGGCAAGGACGGGTACAAGAAGTTGGTGGTGTCCGCGCAGAGCTACGAGGTAACGGATCCAACCGTCGATTCGCAGGTTGTCAACCTCAAGGCCAGCGGTGCCGACGTCTTCTACAATATCACCATTCCGAAATTCGCGGCGCAGGCGATCCGCAAGGCGCACGACATCGGCTGGACGCAAGTACACCTCTTGAACGACGTTTCGGGCTCGGTTTCGGCCGTGCTGAAGCCGGCCGGCCTGGACAAGTCGCAAGGCATCATCACTGCTGCCTACTTGAAGGATCCGACCGATCCGACCTGGAAGGACGACGCCGAGTTCAAGGAATGGACCGCGTGGATGAACAAGTACTATCCCGACGGCGACAAGGCGAGCTCCTTCAACGTCTATGGCTTCACGGTGGCCCAGCTCATGGAGCAGACCCTGAAGCAGGCCGGCAATGACCTGACGCGCGAGAACATCATGAAGCAGGCGGCCAATCTGAAGAACTTCCGTGCCAAGATGCTGCTGCCGGGCATTCAGGTGAACACCAGCCCGAGTGATTTTTACCCGGTCGAGCAGATGCAATTGCAGCGCTTCGAGGGCGAGACCTGGAAGCTGTTCGGCCCGATTTTCAACGCCGACGGCAGCACCTCGTAAGGATACCGCGCGCGTGCGAGGGGGCCGCCGGCGCGAACCGGCGGCCCTTGGCTTTTCAGCCGTTGTTGCGCCGGATGCCGATGCGGCCGCATAGCCGCTCGGGCCGGGGCAGGCCGGCCTGCGCCCGCATGATCGCTTCCGCCCGGGCCCGCGCCGCGCTCGGCATGGGCGCCGCGCGCCGGGTGGCCAGGTCGACATGCAGCAGGATCTGTTCGCTGGTGGCCGCCAGAAAGCCATCGCGGCCGTGGAACATCTCGAAATAGTAGTGCAGGCGCTTCCCGTCCACGTCCAGCATCCGCACGGCGCAGCGGAAGGGATCGTCCCGCTTGATTTCCTGGACGTAGGTGACGTGGGTTTCCAGCACGAAGGTGGAGCCGTTGGTCCGCCTGACATAAGCGACGCCCAAGTCCAGCAGATCCAGCAGCTTGTCGGTCGCGTGGTCGAACGCCATCACGTAGTAGGCGACGTTCATGTGGCCGTTATAGTCAATCCACTCCGCCGGAACGCGGGCTTCATGGATGTCGAGGGGCGCGGCCGGCAGGGCATCGCGACCGGGATCGAGCGGCAGGGTCAGGTTCATGGCGCCAATCATAGTCATTGGCGGGAATTGGTAAACGGCCCCGGCGGTTGAAGGCCGCTGACCCGGCCCATACAGTGCCGATCGAACCGATGGGAGAGTGAAATGGCCCTGGCGATCAAGCGGGTGGACAGCGCCATCGAGGCCTTGCGCAACCGGCTGGGCGAGCGGCTGTCAACGTCGGGCGCGGTGCGCGAACAGCACGGCCACGACGAATCCTGGCACCCGACGCAGGCGCCCGATGCCGTGGCTTTCGCCCGTTCGACCGAGGAGGTTGCCGAGATCGTCAAGATCTGCGCCGCCTACCGCACGCCGGTCGTGCCCTTTGGCGCCGGCACCTCGGTCGAGGGGCAGTTGCAGGCGGTCGAGGGCGGCATCAGCCTGGACCTCTCGCAGATGAACCGGATCCTGGCGGTCAACGGGGAAGATCTCGATTGCATCGTGCAGCCGGGGGTGCGCCGCAAGCAGTTGAACGAACACTTGCGTGACAGCGGCCTGTTCTTCCCCATCGACCCGGGCGCCGATGCCAGCATCGGCGGCATGACCGGCACGCGCGCTTCCGGCACCAATGCCGTGCGCTATGGCACCATGCGCGAGAACGTGCTGGCGCTCACCGTGGTGCTGCCCGACGGCCGCGTCATCAAGACCGCGCGACGGGCCCGCAAGTCCTCGGCCGGCTACGACCTGACGCGGCTGTTCGTCGGCTCGGAGGGGACGCTTGGGGTGATCGTCGAGATCACGCTCAGGCTCTATGGCATTCCGGAGGCCATCGCCGCGGCGGTGGTGCCGTTCGAGACCATTGCCGGCGCGGTCGATACCACCATCCTGACCATCCAGTCCGGCATCCCGGTGGCGCGCATCGAACTGCTGGACGAAGTGCAACTGGATGCCATCTGCCGCTATTCCGGCATCGACTACCCGATCAAGCCGACGCTGTTCCTCGAATTCCACGGCACCGAGCAGGGCGTAAGGGAGCAGTCGGCACTGGTCAAGGCGATCGCCGACGAGCATGGCGGCGGCGGCTTCCAGTGGACCACCAGGCCGGAAGAGCGCAGCAAGCTGTGGCAGGCCCGGCACGACGCCGCCTATGCCGCCAAGGCTTTGCGCAAGGGCTGCGGGATCTGGGCGACCGACGTCTGCGTGCCGCTGTCGCGGCTGGCCGAATGCATCGCCGAAACCCAGAAGGACCTGAAGCAGAGCTTCCTGGTGGCGCCGCTGGTCGGCCATGTCGGCGACGGCAATTTCCACCTCGCTTTCGTGCTCGACCGCGACAATCCCCAGGAACTGCGCGAGGCCGAGCGACTGAATGGCCGGCTGGTGGAACGGGCGCTGGCCATGGGCGGTACGTGCACCGGCGAGCATGGCGTTGGCCTGGGCAAGCGCAAGTATCTGACGGCCGAACATGGCGCGGAGACCTTGTCGGTCATGGCGGCGATCAAGCAGGCGCTCGACCCCGATGGCATCATGAACCCGGGCAAGATGCTGCCCGACTGAGACTGCCGCTCAAACCGGCGCCGTGGGCTCGTCGCACTCGCCGCAGGGGTGATGCCGGACCGGCAGTTCCAGCGGGCCGCCGCGGGCGAGGTAGCTGGCAATTGGACACCTCGAAAACCTCTGGCGTTGAGGGTCGCGGGTTGATTCTCTGACCTCTGGCGATGGCCGGAGGCGGGGATGGCGGGACAGGCTGGTTTCTTCGACACGGACGAGCGGCTGGCGTGGCTGTCGGCGGCGGGGGA
>VGEV01000083.1 GCA_016869175.1 Alphaproteobacteria bacterium | reverse complement strand
CACTGCATCGACACGCCACCGCAGACCAAATAGACCCCGCCACAGCACCCAATCCGCAGGCTGGGCCGCAGGCCATGCCCTCATCGGCGATGCTTCGTCGTCAATGATGGGGTTCTTCGAGGTGTCCAGGTGTCATGTGGGGCGACTATGACTGATTTCAATATATCGATTTGTGATATTTCGATCACAGTGCCGTTACGGATGGCTTAACCCGCGCGGCCGCGAAGAAAGACGGTGCGCGCGCCATCCAGGTCCTGATAGACGACCAGGGCGCTCGGCACCACCAGCCCGGCCCCCGGCCGGGCCGGCCAATCGTGCGCCGGCGACGGCATTGCGCCCAACGCGGCCAAGCCCAACAGCCACAGCGCAAACAGGGCACCTGCGACTCGCTTTCCCGGTTGACCAGCCATGACGTGCCTCCGTCCCAGCACCAGCAGCGGTGGTGCCCACCGTCAAACGCGACAAACATAGCGAGATTTATAACGCAATATAATATATCTATTTGATATTAAGGCAACGCAGACGGCGCCATGCTCGCGTTCGCCCGCCGGCTTGACGCTTGCCGCCTTGGGCACTAGGTAAGCGCACGTTCACGCAACTTGTCGTCGCGATACCCGCCATGGCCGTTCTGCCAATCATCACGGCGCCTGACCCTCGACTGAAGCTGAAGTCGAAGCCGGTGTCGGTGATCGATGCGGAGGTTCGGCGCCTGCTCGACGACATGGTGGAAACGATGTACGCGGCGCCTGGGATCGGCCTGTCGGCGATCCAGGTTGGCATCGCCAGGCGCCTCATCGTCGTCGACGCCGCGCGCGGCGAGGAGCGTCAGCAACCGTTGTGTCTGGTCAATCCGGCGATCGTCTGGCACTCGGCGGAACGGGTCAGCGTCGAGGAAGGCTGCCTGTCGTTGCCCGAACAATACGACGACCTGGAACGGCCGGCGCGGATACGGGTGCGTTTCCTCGACGCCCAGGGCGTGAACCAGGAACGCGAGGCGGATGGTCTGCTGGCGCGCTGCATCCAGCACGAGATGGACCACCTGGATGGCGTGCTGTTCGTCGACCGTCTTTCGGCGGTCAAGCGCAACATGATCCTGCGCAAGCTGATCAAGGCGCGGCGCCAGCGAGCCAGCGGCTGACCCGGCGAATGTCGCCGCTGCGGTTGGCGTTTCTCGGCACGCCCGATTTCGCCCTGCCCATGCTGGACAGGCTGCTGGAGATCGGACACGAGATCGTCCGCGTGTACAGCCAGCCGCCGCGCCCCGCCGGGCGCGGCCAGCAGTTCCGTCCCTCGGCGGTCGTGGCACGCGCCCAGGCGGCCGGTCTGACCGTCGAGACGCCGCGCAGTTTCAAGGATGACGCATTGCAGGCGCGCTTTGCCGCGCTGGCGTTGGACGCCGCGGTGGTGGTGGCCTACGGCCTGCTGCTGCCAGGCCCGGTGCTGGCGGCGCCACGGCTTGGCTGCATCAACTTGCACGCTTCGCTGCTGCCGCGCTGGCGCGGTGCCGCGCCGATGCAGCGGGCGATCATGGCCGGTGACCGCGAAACCGGCGCCACCGCCATGTTGATGGATGCCGGGCTCGACACCGGTCCGATCCTGCTGCAACAGCCGATCGCGCTGGGTGCGCAAGCGACGTTCGGCTGGCTGCACGACCGCATGGCGCAAGTGGGCACGGAACTGGTCGTGCGCGCGCTCGACGGCCTGGCCGCCGGCACGCTGCGGCCGCGCCCACAGCCAACGGCGGGCGCCTGCTATGCCCGCAAGCTGGAACCGGTGGAATACGCGATCGACTGGCGCCGACCGGCGGTGGAACTGGACCGGCAGATCCGCGCCCTGTCGCCGCGGCCCGGGGCCTGGTTCGAGCACCGCGGCGAACGCCTTCGGGCGCTGCTGGCCGAACCGTTGTCGGCTCCCGTCGGCGAGCCGGGACAGCTGATGGACGACCGGTTGACCGTTGCCTGCGGCGCTGGGGCGCTGCGCTTGCTGCGGTTGCAGCGGGCCGGCAAGGCGCCGCTCGACGCGGCGGCCTTCCTGCGCGGCTATCGCCTGGGGACGGGCGAGCGCCTAGGCTAGACCGGTGCCACGCTATCGCCTCGACCTGGAATATGACGGTCGGCCGTTCGCCGGCTGGCAGCGCCAGCCGGACGTGCCGACGGTGCAGACGGCGGTCGAGGCAGCAATCTGTCGGATGACCGGGGAGACGGTGACGCTGACCGCCGCCGGGCGCACCGACGCCGGCGTGCATGCGCTAGGCCAGGTCGCGCATTTCGACCTGGCCCGACCGTTCCTGGTGGCCAAGCTGGCGGACGCGCTCAATTTCTATCTCCGGCCGGCGCCGGTCGCGGTGCTGGCGGCGGCCGAGGTGGCGGCCGACTTTCACGCCCGTTTCCAGGCGACCAGCCGCTGTTATCGTTACCGCATTCTCAACCGCCGGGCACCGCCCACGCTGGCGCGCGGTCTGGTCTGGCATGTCGCGCAGCCGCTCGACGCCACCGCCATGGCGCGCTCCGCACAAGGCCTGGTCGGGCGGCACGACTTCACCACGTTCCGCGACGCGGATTGCCAGGCGGCCTCGCCGGTCAAGACACTAGCGGCTCTCGGCGTCGAGCGACGGGGCGAGGAGGTTTGGATCGAGGCCCGCGCCCGGTCGTTCCTGCACCGCCAGGTGCGCTCCATGGTCGGCAGCCTGAAGCGGGTGGGCGAGGGCGCCTGGCCGGAAGCCGCCATCGCGGAAGTCCTGGCTGCCCAGGATCGAGCCCGCTGCGGACCGGTGGCGCCAGCCGAAGGCCTCTGTCTGCTTGCCGTCAGCTATGAATGAGGCGCTACAGGATGGCGTCGAAACCGCGGTCGACCAGCACGTTGAGCACTACTTCAAACAGCACGACGATGATGGCCACGGCCACCGAGCATTTGAGGCCGACGCGGGCCACCAAGAAGGCGTAGAAGAAGACCGCGACATAGGCCAGCAGCAACAGGCTACGGGACAACCCTGGGGGCAGCAATTGGCTGGCATGCAGCGCGGCCACGCCCAGCAGCAGGGTGACTTGCAGCAAAGACGCCCAGCTCCAGAAGATGATGAAACGGACATAGGTGGCCTGCGCCTTCACCGCCATCGCCAGCGGCACCATGGCGGCGACGAAACCGAACCAGCGGATGACGAAAGCGACCGCGTCGATCAGCATGGCCGGTAGCGCCGCCACCGGCTCGACTTCAGGTGGCGCCAGCATCGCGCCGATCCGGCCCATCAAGAGATAGGGCGGCAATACCAGCGCCATGGCGCCGAACGCCACCTTGAAGCCGGCAAGGCTCAGGTTGAAGCGCCGTTCGGCCGCCGGGTCCAACAGGGCGATCGCCAGCGCGCCGCGCAACGAGCTCAAGGCTTCCGCCAGCCAGCCGGCGTTCACGCGAAATACCGCGCAAGGAAGCCGTGGTAGATGCGGGTCAAGCCCTCGATGTCGGCCAGCGCGGCGCGCTCGTCCACCTTGTGCATGGTCTGCCCGACCAGGCCGAACTCCACCACCGGGGCGAAGCGGCGGATGAAGCGGGCATCGGAGGTGCCGCCGGCGGTGCTGAGTTCGGCCGGCCGTCCCGTTTGCGCCGCGATGGCCCCTTGCAAGTGTTCGATGAAGCCGTCGGTTGTCGTCAGGAAAGCCTCGCCACTGATCGAGATCTCCAGCCGATGCCTCCCGGCATTCTGTTCGCAGAGCTGGCGCAGCCACCGGCCCAGGCCGTCGCCTGTGTGCAGCACGTTGAAGCGGATGTTGAAACCGGCGCTGGCCTCGTGCGGGATCACGTTGCTTGCCCGGTTGCCGACATCGACGGTCGTGAGTTCCAGGTTGCTCGGCTGGAAATCCGCGGTGCCGGCATCGAGCTTGTGCTGGCTCAGCGCCAGCAGCGTCCGCAAGAGGCGCGGCAAGGGATTGTCGGCCAGCTCGGGATAGGCCACGTGGCCTTGCTGGCCCAGCACAGTTAACCGGGCATTCAGGCTGCCGCGCCGGCCGTGCTTGATCATCTGGCCAAGCCGGCCGGGATTGCTCGGCTCGCCGACGATGCAATGATCGATGGCATGGCCGTTGGCCGCCATCCAGTCCAGCACTTTGACGGTGCCGTTGACCGCCGGCCCTTCCTCGTCGCCGGTGATCAGCAGGCTGATCGAGCCGCGCAAGCCGGCGGGATGCTCGGCCAAGAAGCGGGCAACCGCGGCGACGAAGGCGGCGATGGCGCCCTTCATGTCGCTGGCGCCGCGACCCCAGAGCTGACCGTCGATCAGCTTGCCGGCGAACGGATCGACCGTCCAGGCGGCGCCTTGGCCGACGGGCACCACGTCGGAATGGCCGGCGAAGCAGAAATGCGGCCGCTCACTGCCCAGCCGGGCGAACAGATTGTCGACCGGCGGCGAGGCCGGATCACAGAAGCGCAGGCGCTGACAGAGGAAGCCCAGCGGTTCCAGCGTCGTGCGCAAGACCTCGAGCGCGCCGTCATCGGCCGGCGTCACGCTGGCGCAGCGCACCAGGGCCTGCGTCAGCGCGATCGGATCGACCGATGGCCCGGCGTTGCGGATGGCGGCCGCGGTCAATCGCGCAACAATTCGTTGATCGAGGTCTTGGCCCGGGTGCCGGCATCGACCTGCTTGACGATCACCGCGCAATAGAGGCTGGGGCCGCCGCCGGCGCCGGGCAGGCTGCCTGGCACCACCACCGAATAGGCCGGCACCCGGCCGAAATGCACCTTGCCGCTGGCGCGATCGACGATGCGCGTGGAAGCGCCGACATAGACGCCCATCGACAAGACCGAGCCCTGCTCGACGATTACGCCCTCCGCCACCTCGGAACGGGCGCCGATGAAGCAGTCATCCTCCACGATCACCGGGTTGGCCTGCAGCGGTTCCAGCACGCCGCCGATGCCGGCGCCGCCCGAGATGTGGCAGTTGCGGCCGATCTGCGCGCAAGAGCCGACCGTGGCCCAGGTGTCGATCATGCTGCCCTCGCCGACATGGGCGCCCAGGTTGACGAAGCTGGGCATCAGCACGACGTTGGGAGCGATGTAGGCGCCGCGCCGCACGATGCAGTTGGGCACGGCGCGGAAGCCGGCGGCGCGAAAGCGCGCCTCGTCCCAGCCGGCGAACTTGGACGGCACCTTGTCGAACCAGGCAGTATCGCGGCCCGGCCCGCCGGGGATCGGTGCCATGTCGTGCAGGCGGAAGGACAGCAGCACCGCCTTCTTCAGCCACTGGTTCACCTGCCAGCCGTTAGCGTTCTTCTCGGCGACGCGTAGGCGGCCCGCGTCGAGGCCGGACAACGCCGCATCGACCGCTTGCCGGACCTCGCCGCCGGTCGCGCTGGTGATTTCCTGGCGGCGCTCCCAGGCCTGTTCGATGACGGTGCTGAGTTGGCTTGCATCCATGGCTTTCCCCTGGCGGCGGCGCGGCGGGCCGGCCGATGGCCTGCCCTTAGCCGGTCAGTTCGACCAACCAGTGGGCCAGATCCTCGGCGACATGGTGGATATGGCCGTCCTCCGCGCCATCGCGCGAGGAGGGGCTCTCGGTCGGCACCCAGACCGTGGTCATGCCCAGCGCATGCGCCGGTCGCAGGTTGCGCGCGATGTCCTCGACCATCACCGCCCGGCGCGGATCGACCCCGTGGCGGGCGACCAGCACGTCGTAGGGTACCGGGTCCGGTTTCGGCAGGTAGTCGGAATCGACAATGTCGAACACCGCCTCGAAGCGATCGTCGATGCCCAGGCGCCGCGTCACCCGCGCGGCGTGCCGCTTGGTGCCATTGGTGAAGATCATCTTACGACCCGGCAGCCGGTCGAGCGCTTGGCCAAGCGAAGGGCTTTCCGGCAGCACCGACAAGTCGATCTGATGCACGTAATCGAGGAAGGCATCGGGCGGCACGGCATGTTCCACCATCAGGCCGCGCAGCGTGGTGCCGTGCCGGCGCCAGAACGACTTCTGGATGGTCTTCGCTTCATCATAGCTGACCGCCAACCGTTGGGCGATGAATTCGCCCATCCGGCGGTCGATCTGTTGGAACAGATTGCAGCGGGCCGGATAGAGCGTGTTGTCCAGATCGAAGATCCAGACATCGACATGCGCGAAGTCGGCAAGACCTGGGCGGCGGACAGCGGGCGGATTCATGGCCGGTTCTATACGCGTTTCCCGCTTCGTCGGCAAAGCCCGGAAAGCGGTTTACCTGGTATTAGAACCGCTCGGCTAGGCTTGCCGATGGCCGTTCGTTCGGCCAGCCCAGGTGGGAATGGCGCCCAGATGTCGCTGCTTCGCAAAGCCTCCCAGCAAGCGTTGCCGAGCCTGGCGGAGGCCGAGGGCGGCTCGCTGGCGGAAGCGCTGGTGGCGCAGTTCCCGGGGCCCGCCTTCTGCGCCAGCGCCGATGGGGTGATGGCCGGCTACATTCCCTACGTCAACACCATCGCGACCTTCCTGACCCGTCGCTGTTACGAGCAGCTCGCGGTCGATCTCTGCCTGCACAACCTGCCGGTACGCCTGATTGCCAACGGCGGGGGCCTGGTCTATGCGCCGCTTGGCCCCACCTATCTTGCCGTCGAGGACCTGGCGATCCTGCGGGTGTTGCCCAACATGACGATCCTGGTGCCCGCCGACGCCGAGGAAATGCGTCGGCTGATGCCGCAAACGGTTGAACGGTCGGGGCCTTGCTATGTCCGCCTGGCCAAGGGCGGCGACGAGGTGATCTCGCGCCCCGACCTGCCGTGCGAGTTGGGCAAGGCCATCCTGTTGCGTCCGCCCGTGCGCCTGCTGCTGATCGGCACCGGCATCGCCAGCGGCAAGGCATTGCACGCCGCCAACCGGTTGGCCGAGCGCGGACTGGCCACCGGCGTGCTGCACCTGCACACGCTGAAGCCGCTGGATGACGAGGCGATCGTGCAGTTGGCGGCGGCGGCCGAGGCGGTGGTCACGGTCGAGGAGCATTGCGCCACCGGCGGCCTGGGCACCGCGGTGCTGGAGGTGCTGGCGACGCGGCTCGGCCGACGGGCGCCGGCGCTGCTGCGGTTGGGCATCCCCGACCGCTTCGCGGCCCATTACGGCACGCAGGAAGAACTGCTGGCGCATTACGGACTGGATCCCCCGGGCATCGCCCAGGCGGTCGAGGCTTTTATCGGTGGCGCAGTGGAGCGTGCGGCATGACGGCACCGCGACGGCACGAAAGCGACTTCCTGTCGACCGAGGAGGGGGTACTCGCCGACGCCTTCCTGCGGCAAGGCCATGTCATCGTGCCGGTGGCCGACCTGGCCGCGCTGCGCCGGCTGCGCGAGGCCATGGCGGGCTTCGCGGCCGAGCATCTGGGCGTGTCGACGCCCGGCGATGCGGGCGCCTTCATGGACGCAATCCACGGCCTGGTGGCACCGGAACGGCTCAACGCGCTGCGCCTCAAGGTGATCGACGGCGTCAACCGGCTGAGCTGGGCCCGGCGCTGCTATTTCGAGCTGGCGCGGCCGGCCCTGGAGATCATCGTCGGCAACGAGCTGGCGATGCAGCGCCGCCTCAACTTGTCGATCCAGCTGCCGGGCGACCACAGCTCGCTGTTGCCGGTGCACGCCGACGTGTGGGACGGCGACTCGCCGTTCGAGGTGGTGGCCTGGCTGCCGCTGGTCGACTGCCGCCGCAGCAAGAGCATGTACCTGTTGCCGCCGCCGCAGGGCGCGGCTTGGGAAGCGCGCATGGCGGAGTTCGACGGTCACTCGACCGAGGACTTGTTCCGCGCCATCGAGCCGGAGGTCGTCTGGCTCGACGTGCCGTTTGGCCACATGCTGCTGTCCAGCCAGAACCTGATGCACGGCAACCGCGTCAATCGCGAAAACGAGACGCGCTGGTCGATGAACTGCCGGTTCAAGAGCCTGTTCTCGCCCTATGCCGAGAAGCGGCTCGGCGAATTCTTCGAACCGATCAGCATGCGGCCCGCCACTCGCATCGGCCTGGGCTACCGCCTGCCGGGAGGCTTCGTTGAGTAGCCGGCAGGGCTATCGCGGCTATGTCGCCAGCCGCCCGGTGCGCGGCCAGCACTGGCCGCAGCATGTGCAGAACCTGGTGATCCGCGACTACGCGGCGCGCAACGGGCTGCACTACCTCCTCAGCACCACGGAATACGCCATGCCGGGGTGTTACATGAACCTGGAAGCCGTGCTGGAAGAACTTTCGCAGATCGAGGGCATTCTCTGCTTCAGCCTGTTCATGCTGCCGGAGCGGGCGGAACGGCGACGGCTGCTCTACGAGCGGGTGTTCGCGGCCGGTGCCAGCCTGCATGGCGCATTGGAGGACATGCCGATCCGCGACGAGCAGGACGCCGCCCGCCTGGAGGACGTGCTCCTGGTCGATCGCATCGCCTCGCGCCAGGCGCTCGCGGGCTAGCGCCGTGGCGTATGTCGATTTCGTCGGCCTGCTGCACAAGGCGACCGCGCGCAACTACCTGGAGCGGGTGACGCTGTACGACAAGGCGGCCTGTGCCGAGGTGGCGTGCCGCTTCGACCGCGACTACTGGGATGGCGAACGCTGCTACGGTTACGGCGGCTACCGATACGACGGCCGCTGGCGCGTGGTCGCCGAGGCAATGACCCGGCACTACCGGCTGGTGCCGGGCATGCGCATCCTCGATGTCGGCTGCGGCAAGGGCTTTCTTCTGTACGAGTTCGCCAAGCTGTTGCCTGGCGCGGAACTGGCCGGCGTGGACGTCTCGGAATACGCCATCGCGCACGCCAAGGACGAAGTGCGCGCTCACCTGCGCCTGGGCAGCGCGACCAGCCTGCCCTGACCCGACCGGCACTTCGACTTCGTCTGCTCGGTCAACACGCTGCACAACCTGCCGAATTACGACCTGCATCAGGCACTGCGCGAGATCCAGCGGGTCGCGCGCGGGCCGGCGCATATCACGGTCGAGGCCTATCGCAGCGAACGCGAGAAGGCCAACCTGCTGTACTGGCAGCTCACCTGCCGCGCTTTCATGACGCCGGAGGAGTGGCAGTTTGCCTTGCGGCAGGCGGGTTATGACGGCGATTTGGGCTGCATCTTTTTTGAATGAGCGCGAGGCGCGGGAGCCGAGCATGAAACCACGCACCAAGGAGAAGCAGTACGAGGAGTGCCTGACCGTGGCCGAGACCGCCGGCATCGCCAGCCTGGGCCTGATGACCAACCAGGTCTGGCACGACGATCCCCGGCGCCTGGCCTTCGTGCTGGCGCGCTACAAGTTCGTGGCCAAGATGCTGGCGGGCGCGGAAGCGGTTCTGGAGGTCGGCTGCGGCGACGCCTTCGGTGCCCGCATCGTGCAGCAGGATGTCGGCAGCTTGACGGTCGTCGATATCGATCCCCTGTTCATCGCCGACATCGAGAAGCGCGCCGATCCGCGCTGGTCGTTGAAGGCCGCCGTGCACGACATGCTGTCGGGGCCGTTCGCCGGGCCGTTCGACGCGATCTACAGCCTTGATGTGCTGGAGCATATCGCCGAACTCGAGGAGGATGCGTTCCTCGGCAACGCCGCGGCCTCGCTGGGCCCGCATGGCGTCATGATCGTCGGCATGCCCTCGCTGGCGAGCCAGGCACATGCCTCGCCGCAGAGCCGCATCGGCCATGTCAATTGCAGGAACGCGCCGGACCTGAAGGCTTCCCTCGCCCGTCATTTCCGCAACGTCTTCGTCTTCTCGATGAACGACGAGGTGGTGCATACCGGCTTCTGGCCCATGGCGCACTACTACCTGGCGCTCTGCTGCGGGCCCAAGGGGGCGTGAGGGGACTTGGCCGCCTGCTGCTGGTCGGTGGCGATGGCATGATCGGCCGGCACCTGGCGAGCGGGCTTCGCCAGGCGGGCTGGCAGGTGACGGCGACCAGCCGCCGCATGGCCGACCCCCGCCTGCACCTCGATCTGGCGCAGGCGGCGCAGTCGCCGCCCAGCCTGCCGGCCTGCGAGGTCGTACTGCTGGTGGCGGCGGCCGAGCAAGCCGTATTGGCGCTGGGCCGGCAGGGTGCGGTGCTGCGGCTGTCCAAGGTCGTGGCGCCGGAACTGGCGCTGTTCGCCGGTTGGGCGGCGGCGTTGCGGCAACGGCAGTCGATCGCGCCCTTTGCCGACATGTACATGGCCCCGGTGCCGGTGGTGGCGGTGACGCAACTGGTGCACGCCATTGCCGCGGCACGTTCGACCGGGATTCACCAGCTCTCCGGCGACCAGGACCGCTCCTACGCCCTGGCCGCGCAATTGCTGGCGCGGGCGCTTGGCTGCGACCCCGCGCTGGTGCGGCCAGGCGCGGCCGATCCCGTTCTGCACCCGGCCGCGGCGCTGGTGCGGCACAGCACGCTCGACATGGCGCGCGAAACCGAGATTTTCGGCGTCCCTCCGCCCGAATATCGCGCCACCCTCGCCTGGCTCGCTGCCGGCCTGTAGACAAGGCAGCCCGGCCACGGCGCATACTGGCGCTTGCCTACAGGGGGGAGAGGGCATGAGCGGCACGACACAGATCTTCACCGAGGTCGACTACGAGCGCGACGGCAAGCAGGTCGGTTACTTGCACCTGCCCTATTCGGTGACCCGCTCGGCCTACGGCACCATCGCCATGCCGGTGGCCGTGGTGAAGCGCGGCCGCGGTCCGACCGTGCTGCTGATGTCGGGCAATCACGGCGACGAATACGAGGGGCAGGTCGTGCTCAGTCGCCTCATTCGCGAACTGGGGCCTGCCGACGTCGCCGGCCGCGTCATCCTGCTGCCGGCGGCCAACTATCCGGCGGCGATGGCCGGCACGCGGGTGTCGCCGCTCGACGAAGGCAACCTGAACCGCATGTTTCCAGGCGATCCGAGCGGCCGGCCGACGCAGCAGATCGCCCACTACATCGATAGCGTGCTGGCGCCGATGTGCCAGTACTGGATGGACCTGCATTCCGGCGGCTCCTCGCTCGACTATGTGCCGTTCGCCGGCATCCATCTGTCGAACGATCCGGCGCTGGACGCCAAGGCCGTGGCGGCGCTGCGCGCCTTCGCCCCCGAACTGGGCTTCGTATGGGCCTACAGTCACGGCCAAGGCATGGCGAGTTGGGCGGCGCTGCGGCGCGGCATCGTGCATATGAGCGGCGAGTTCGGCGGCGCGGGCACGGTCAATCCGGACGGCGTCAAGCGGGTCTATGACGGCGTGCTGCGCTGCCTGCAGCATTTCGGCGTGCTGGCCCCCGACGGCAAGCTGCGGCCGCCGGCGGCCACAGTCAAGACCCGGCTGATGCAGCTGTCCGGCCTCGACTACTACGTGTTCGCGCCGGAGGCCGGGCTGTTCGAGCCTTACGTGCGGCTGGGCGAATGGGTGAAGAAGGGTCAAGCTTACGGTGCCGTTCACTTCGTCGACAATCCGGCGCGCGAGCCCGTGCTGGCAAGCTTCAAGCACGACGGAATGCTGATCTGCAAACGGCATCCAGGGCGTTGCGAGCGCGGCGACTGCCTGGCGCATCTCGGCACCGATTTCGTGCCTCCGGGCGGGTGACACCGGTTACAGCGGCCGGCGATAGTCCTCGCCATATCCCTCGCTCGGGTAGGTTCCGCCGTTCGGCGGTCGTTCGCCAGAGGGAGATGCGGGCATGTTCGCCGAGATGCAGGTCGTGGTCTTCGCCTCGCAAAAGGGCGGGTCCGGCAAGACGACACTAACCGGTGATGTCGCGATCCAGGCCCAGCGTTCCGGCGCCGGGCCAATCGGGCTGATCGACACCGATCCGCAATCCAGCCTGGCGCAGTGACATGCCGCGCGTACCGCCGATGCACCGGCGCTGCTGAAGTCGACGCCCGACGAGAGCGCCAACGAAATCTCGCGGCTGCGCGATCTGGGCACCCGTCTCGTGTTCATCGACACGCCGCCGGCGGCCAGCCGTGCCATCGCCGAGACCGTGCGCTTTGCCGACCTGGTGATCGTGCCAACGCGGCCTAGCCCGCACGATCTGCGCGCGGTCGGCGCCACGGTCGACATCGTCGAGCAATTCGCCAAGCCGCTGGTGTTCGTGGTCAATAGCGGCACGGCCCGTGCCCGCATCACCTCCGAGGCGGCGGTCGCGCTGTCACAGCATGGCACGGTTGCGCCGGTCACCATCCATCATCGCGTCGATTTCGCCGCCAGCATGATCGACGGTCGCACGGTCATGGAGCACGATCCGGCTGGCCGCTCGGCGTCGGAGATCGGCCAACTCTGGGAGTATCTGGCGCAACGCCTGCAGAAGCTGCGGCTGCAGGCCGGCGGAGACGAGGCGCAGGCCCAGCAGCCGGCGTTCGGCGGCGCGCTGTGGCGTCACGCGCCGGCGTTCGGCCGGCGCGCGGTTGCGAGCTGAGAACCGGGCGAGGAGGGGCTTATGGCTAGCTTTGCTTCGCTGACGGCGGATTTGCTGAACCGTCGCGTTCCCGGCCGCACCGTGCCGGAGACCGCTTGGTGCAAACCGAGCGAGGGTGTCGTCCTGCCGGCCGAACTGGCCGATCCCAAAGTGGCCAGCATGACTTGGCCGCCGGCCAGCCTGCCGAACCAGGCCGAACGTCCGGCCATGCCGATGGCGGTGCCGCCCGTCAAGCGGTCGCCGCGCGCGTCCAGCCGCTCGGGCAAGGGCGGTGTCGCGCGGGCAGAGGCCGCCATGCAGGGACCGCACAGGCTGCGTCGAATGGCGCTGCGGCTGGATCCGCAGCGCTATGTTCGGCTGAAACTGCTGAGCGCCTATACGCGCCAGTCGAGCCAGCAGCTCCTGCTGGAAGCGCTCGACCGCTTTCTGGCCAGCGAGTGCGAGACGGCCTGCGTGCCGGACGACTGCGCCTGCCTCAAACAGGCGAAGGCGACCGAGCTGGCTCGATGAGGCCGGGCGGCAGACCGGCGGCGTAGCGTCGCCACATCGCCCGGTAGACCGTCTCCAAGTTGCGGGTCAGTCGGCCGGCATCGAACAGCGGGCTCCGTTCGCGGTTGGCAAGCAGCCGTCGGCGCAGCGTCGCCAGCCGTGCCGGCTCGGCCGCCAGCGCCAATGCCAGCTGCTCGTATTCCGACAGGCTTGCCGTGCAAAGCTCCGGCAGGTCGATCGCCGCCAGCAGGTTCGCGCCGTTGCGCGACTGCGGCGTTTCGCCGGCCACGGTCAGCACCGGCAGCCCGACCCACAGGGCATCGACCGTGGTGACGCCGCCGCCGTGATAGAGATTGTCAAGCGCCAGGTCGGCCAGCGGCAACCGGGCCAGGTGTGCGGCATGCGGCAGCTTGCCGGCGAAGATCAGGCGATCCGGCCGGACACCGCGCCGCTCCGCTTCCCGTCGCAGATTGGCGACGGTCTGCGGCGTGCCCTCCAGCAGCCACAGCACCGCCTTGGGCAGCTTGCGTAGCAGCCGCATCCAGGTGCCGAAGATGCTCGGCTCGAACTTATAGTGCGCGTTGAAGTTGGCGAACACGATGGCGTCGTCGGGCAGGCCGCATTCGCCGCGGCTCGGCCGGCGCTTCGCCACCGCGGCCTGCTGCGTCGCCATGAAGGTGTCGGGCAGGTAGACGAGTTGTTCGCTGAAATGCGGCAGGTTCCGGGGCGGCACCTGCTGGTGGTCGGTTATCAGATAGTCGATGAACGGGGCTCCCGTGGTGGCGGAGTAGCCCAGATAGTGCACCTGGATCGGTGCCGGGCGCAGCGCGAACAGCTCCAGCCGCGCCCCACGCGTATGCCCGGCCAGGTCGACCAGGATGTCGACCTGATCGGCGTGGATGGTCTCCGCCGCCTGCCGGAAGGGCATTTCCGACAATCGTCGGAAGCCGTTGAGGCGGCCCCGGAAATAGCGGGTCCACTCATCTTCCGGGCCGGGGTCGATGGAATAGCCGAAGATCTCGAAGCCGGCATGGTCATGGTGGTCGGCGATGCCGCGGAAGGCGACGGCGACGGAATGAAAGCGAAAGTCGGGCGAAACGTAGCCGATACGCAGCCGGTTGCGCGGGCCCGGGCGAAAGGTGAAGCGGACCTGGCGCAGCAGCGAGGCGACGCCGCTGACATAACGGCCGGAAATCTGCTCCGCCACGCGCCGGCGCATGGCCATGGAGAATTCGCCCGGCATGCTCTGCAGCGCAAAGGCGGAGACCGAGACCATGCGTCTTTCGGCCAGTTCGCGTTCGGTATTGAGGCGGATCTGCTCCACCACCGCCGCCAGGTTGTCCCAGTTGCACTGCTGCATCAGCGAATGCGCGAGATAGGGATAGACGATCGCGTAGTCGGGCCGGCCGTTCAGCGCCGCGTTGAACATGACGATCGATTGGTCGTAGATGCCGAGCCGCTGTAGCAAGGTGCCAAGGTTGAACAACGCCTCCGGGATGTCCGGCTTGATCGCCAGCAGCTTCTGATAGGTTTCGACCGCTTCCTGGTAGCGGCCGGTCTCGGACAGCGAGATGGCCAGGTTGTTGAGCGCTTCCGGGTAGTCCGGCTTGTGGGCCAGGGCGCAGCGGTACTCGGCGATCGCCTGCAGGTGCCTTGCGTGCTGCTGGTGGATCAAGGCGCGCCCGTTATAGGCATTGGCCAGGCTGGGATCGATAGCCAGCGCGCGTTCGAACCAGTCGAGCGCTTCGTCGAGTTCGCCCTGTTGGCGTAGCGTATTGCCCAGGTTGCAGGCCGCCACCGCCAGGCGCGGATCGCTATCCAGGGCGTGACGAAAGGCAGAGACCGCCTCGTCGGTCCGGTTGAGCGCGTTCAGGCAGTTGCCGAGATTGCACCAGGCTTCGGCCGAGCGCGGATTGCATTCCAGCGCCGGGCGCAGCTTGGGCAGCGCTTCCTCGGGCCGGCCGGCGTCGGTCAACGCCATGCCGTAATTGTTCCAAGTCTCGCTGAGATGCGACAGCGCCTCGCTCGCCACGGCGAATTGCCTTGCCGCCTCTGCCGGCTTGCCCTGCCGGTGCAGCAGCAGGCCACGCTGGAAGTGCAGCGTGGGGTCGTGCGGCAGGTGGGCCTGCGCGCACGCCAGCGCCGCTTCAGCCTCCGCGTCGGCCTGGCGTTGCAGCAGGCTGGCGACCAGTTGGCGGTGCGCCTGGCAGTCGCCCAGCCGGCCCGCCAGGATGGCCCGGTAGAAGGCCTCGGCCGCGGCGAAGTCGCCGCGCTTGCCGGCCAGCAGGCCGAGCCCGAGCAGGCTGTCGGAATGGTCCGGCGCCAAGGCCAGTGCCTGGCGGAACGCCGCCTCCGCTTCCTCGCTGCGTCCGCCCTGGGTCAACGCGTGGCCCAGCATGGCGTGGCGCTCGGCGCTGGGGTCGCGGGAGGCGGCGTTGGCGAGCGTGGCGACCGCCTCGGCCCAGCGCGACTGACCGAGGTAGAGGGCGCCCAGGTTGTTGGCCGCGGCGACGAAAGTAGGGTCGATATCGAGCGCCAGGCGGTAGTCGCTTTCGGCCTCGTCCGGCCGCCCGGCCTGCTGCGACAGGTCGCCCAGGCTGGTCAGCGTCCCCGGATCGCCCGGCATCCGGTCGAGCAACTCGTGATGCAGAGCCATCGCCTCGTCCAGCTTGCCCGCTTGGCTCACAAGCCGGGCGAGATTGAACAGCGCATTGAAATGATCGGGCTCGTCCGCCAGCACCGCTCGATAGGCGTGCTCGGCTGCCGCCAGGTCGCCGGAGCGGTGGCTTGCGACGGCTTGGTTGAACTGGCGGGCGGCGGCTGACATCGCGCCGATGCTCGCCTTGCAGCGTTAAGATTGCCTTCCCGGCGCCGGCCGGCCCGCGACCGGCTGCCCGGCAGGAATTGCCGGCGGCCCGGCCCTTCTTGCCGCAATCAGGCCCCGGATCGACCCCCCTCGTGGGGCCAAGTCAGGCCGGAGTTTTCTCTTCAATCTCAAATAGTTATACCAAACTTCCGGACTTGGCACGGCGGTTGCCAACTGGCGATTGCAGCCTGTCCGCCGGGTTTCGCAGAACTCGGAGCCAGTTTCGGTCGAGGAGAAGTGCCATGTGTCAACGCCGGAGTAAAAATGCATCGGCTGGCCGGAGTAAAATGCATCACGGCTGACGGCAGGAAGGCCCCCTGCGGGGGGCCTTCCTGCGCCCTCGTTTATTCCTCGGATGGACTGTCGGGTCGGTCGGTGGCTCGTTTGGCGCGCTGGCGGCGCCTGCTCTGCTTGAGCCGGTAGCTGTCGCCGTTCATCTCCAGGATGTGGACGTGGTGGGTCAGCCGGCCGAGCAGCGCGCCGGTCAGCCTCTCGGAGGCGAACACGCCGGTCAACTCGTCGAACGGCAGATTGGAGGTGACAACCGGCATCCACCGGATGACTGGCTCTTGGGGGCAAGATTGACGCCTAGAGTGCGCATTGGCAAGCCCGAGCCCCGCCGCGGGCGGCCAGATGGCCCGGATGCGGGTAAAATCGGCGCGTCGGGT
>VGEV01000082.1 GCA_016869175.1 Alphaproteobacteria bacterium | reverse complement strand
CTCGGCGACCGTCGCCTCTTCCCGCAGCGCTTCCAAGGCGATCTTCGCCTTGAATGCCGCATCAAACTTCCGTCTTGTCTTCGCCATCGCTCCCTCCGTCACAATGACGGATCAGAACGCGGCTCCACTCAAGCCCCTGGTCCCAAAACCGGGGTCCATTTCTGGCCTCTGCATTTCGCGCGCCGCCAACGAGCAGATCCGCGGTAAGCTGTCGCTCGCCTTTGCCGACCTGGGTGAGCAGACGGTGAAGAACCTGTCGCGTGCGATTGGCGTGTTCGGCCTGCCGGCCAGTGAGATTGCCGCCCTACCGGTGCCCGAGTTCCAGGCGGCGCCCACGAGCCCAGCGGCCGCAGCGCCGCAGCAAGCGCCGGAGCCGCACGAAATCCGCTTCTGCCAAGCGCCGGACGGCGTGCAGCTCGCCTAGTCGCGCATGGGCAGCGGGCCGCCGCTGGTCAAGACCGGCAACTGGCTGACGCATCTGGAATACGACCTGGAGAGCCCGATTTGGCGTCACCTCTATTCGGAACTTTGCCGCGAGCACACGCTGATCCGCTACGACGCGCGCGGCAACGGCCTGTCGGACCGGGAGGTCGAGGAAATCTCTTTCGAGGCCTTTGTGCGCGACCTCGAGGCGGTGGTCGATGTGTGCGGCCTGGAGAAGTTCGCCTTGCTGGGAATTTCGCAGGGCTGCGCCGTCTCCATCGCCTACGCGGTCAGGCATCCAGAGCGGGTGACGCACTTGGTGCTTTACGGCGGTTTCGCGCAAGGCTTCAACAAACGGCAGCTCAGCCAGGCGCAGAAAGAACAAAACGCCGCCGTGCTGACACTGATGCGGCTTGGCTGGGGACAGGAGAACCCGGCCTTCCGGTAGATGTGGACGTCGCTGTTCATCCCCGGCGGCAGCAAGGAACAGGCCGACTGGTTCAACGAGATGCAGCGCATGTCGACCTCGCCGGAGAATGCCGTTCGCTATGCGCAGGCCGTAGCCGAGGTCGATGTCACGGGGTTGCTGCCGCAGGTCAGGGTGCCGACCTTGGTGATGCATGCCCGCGAGGAAATGCGTGTGCCGCTCGAGGCCAGCCGGCGGATGGCGGCGGGCATTCCGGGCGCGCGTTTCGTGCCGCTGCAAAGCAGCAATCATCTGATCCTGGAACACGAGCCGGCGTTCCTGCGCTTCGTCGAGGAGATCATCAGCTTCCTGCGCATGCCCGGCAAGGCCGCCACTCAATAGGTGGCGCGGCCGCCCGACAGGTCGAACACCGCGCCGGTCGAGAACGAGCAGTCCTCGGAGGCCAGCCAGGCGACCAGGGCCGCGGCCTCGGCAAGCTGGCCGAAGCGGCCCATCGGGATCTTCGACAGCATGTAGTCGACATGCGCCTTCGACACCTGCTTCAGGATGTCGGTGACGATCACCGCCGGCGTGACGCAGTTGACGATCACGCCGGTCTGCGCCAGTTCCTTGCCCAGCGTCTTGGTCAGGCCGATGACGCCGGCCTTGGCGGCGCTGTAGGCCGGCGCGTTGGGGTTGCCCTCCTTGCCGGCGATGGAGGCGATGCTGACGATGCGGCCATACTTGTTGGCGATCATATGCGGCGCCAGCGCCCGGCAGCACAGGAACACGCCGGTCAGGTCGATGTCGATGACCCGCTGCCACTCGGCCACTGGATATTCCCAGGTCTTCACCGTCGGGCCGCTGATGCCGGCGTTGTTGACCAGGATGTCGATCCTGCCGAAAGCGCGAAGTGTCGCCTCGCGCGCGCGCTCGACATTGGCGGGCTTGGTGACGTCGACCCGCTGGCCGGCCACCGCCTTGCCGGCGTCCAGCTTGCGGCGCGCCTCCTCGATGGCGTTCTTGTCGGCATCCCAGATCATCACCCGCGCGCCCGAGGCAATCAGGCGCTCGGCGATGGCGAAGCCGATGCCGCGCGCGGCACCCGTGACCACGGCATTGCGTCCCTTGAGATCGATCTGGTTCATGACGCTGTCCCCCTGTCGAAGCGGACTTTCCGCCACGCCGTGCGAGCTTGGCAAGAGCTATGCCGGCAACAGCGGGGTGAGCGCCGCCAGCCACAGGCTGGCCAGCAGGAAGGCCAGCGCGGTGAAACGGCCGTTCCAACCGAGCCCGACGGTGCGCCCGCTTTCGCCGGCGATGCGGCCGATGATCAGCGTGGTCAAGGTGAAGGGCGAAGCGCCGACGCAAAGTCCCCAGCCCGCCATGTAGGCGACGGCGACGGCCGTGGGAGAGGCGCCCATGGCCAACGGCGGCGGCAAGGCGGCCGCCAGCACGGTGACCGTCAGGACCGGATTGATCGCAAGCTGGCCCGCCAGCAGCATCAGCGCCATCACCAGGGCCGGGACCGCCTCGCCCGGCAACGCCAAGGCCCGCAGGGCGCCCGCGATCGTGTTGGCGGGCAGCGCTTCGGCCACCAGCGTGCCGGCGAAACTGGCACTGGCCAGGATCATCACTTCCATGCGGAAGCTGGGGAAAGCCTCGACCACCTGGCGGGCCAGGCGGCGGCCGGCATGGCGGAGCGCGCCGGCGCCCCGCCCGCCTTCTTGCGCCACCATCCAGGCAGCGGCGAAGGGCGGCACGGCCAGGATCACCGCTTCCAGCAGGCGGATCGCCAGCAGCGCCTGCACCGCCAGGCTGAGACCGACAATACCGCCGACCAGCGCCAGCAGACGAAGCTGCACCTGCCAGCCCTCGCCGGGCAGGCCGGGCGGGGCGGCAGTCTGCCGGCCTTCGCGCCAATCCACCAGACAACCCAGCGCCAGCAGCGCCATGGCCGTAGCGAAGGCAATCGGCAGCACGCGCGGGGCCTGCGCGTCATCGGCCGCCGCCAGACTCAAGGCCAGCACGACCGACAAGGGCGACCAGGTGGAGGCGAAGGCGAACCCGCGCAGCACAGCCAGCAGGCCGCGCCGCTGGCTGGCGGTAACCGCCGTTCGGGCGTCGCCTTGGCGCAAGGCGCTGCCCAGCAATTGCAGCGTGCCGAAGCTCAGCACCAGGCCGAACAGGTTGGCGCCGAAGGTGAGCGCGGCGTAACGCGTGCCGGCCGGGGCGGCGAGCAACTGCCGGCCGGATCGCGCGATCAGCGCCGAGCCTTCGGCGGCGCCGCGCAAGAGACCGGTGGCGCAGAACAGGCTGGCATAGAAGCAGGCCATGCGCAGGCCGTGCTGGGCGGTCTCGGCCGGTTGGGGCACCAGCGTGGCGGCGACCGCGGCCGCCGCCAGCGCCGCCAGCAGGATCAGCTTGCCGGCGCGCGGCAGCGCGGCCCATTGCCGGCCCAGGTAGACCGTCAGCGCCAGCGCCGCCACCCAGCCGGCTGCCGTCACGCCACCGACTTCGCGCAATGCCGTCGTCAGCAGGACGAGGGCCAACAACCCGCCGCTGGCTGCCTGCTTCAAGGCGGGCCGGCCGGCGGCTGCGTCGCCTCGATCAGCCAGTCGACCACTCCCCGCAGGGCTTCCGCCGGCGCCGCGCCGGCGGCCAGCGACCGCGCATGGACGGCGAGCTGGCGGTCGGCGCTGGTGCCATCGACGACAATGCGACGGGTCGCCGCTACTTCGTCCTTGCAGCCGAACGCCGCCGCGTCGGGTGCCACCAGCGCCAGGATCTCCTCCAGCAATCGCGGATAGGACACCTGCTGGCCCAGGCCGAAATCGACCAATGTGCTGGAGGTGCCGTAGCGTTCCGCGCGCCAGCGATTCTCCTTAAGACAGAGCAGCGGGTAAATGCGCCAGCGCTGGTTCTGCCGGCGCAGGCGATAGAGCATCGACAACAGGCAGCGATAGAGCGCGGCGATCGCCACCGCGTCGCGCAGCAGCGTGCAGACATCGGTGATGCGCATCTCCAGCGTCGGATAGCGGACGCTGGGGCGCAAATCCCACCAGATCTTGCTGGCATCCTCGATCAGGCCGGCGCCGGTCAGCCGGCCGATCAGCCGTTCGTAGTCGCCGTGCGATTCGAACCGTTCCGGCAGGCCGGTGCGTGGCAGCGAGTCGAACACGCTCAGGCGAAACGACTTCAGCCCAGTGGCTTCGCCCAGCCAGAACGGCGAGGAGGTGCTGAGCGCCAGCAGATGCGGCAAGAAATAGCTCGCCTGGTTCATCAGATCGATGCGCAGCTCGACATCCTCGATCGCCACGTGCACATGCATGCCGCCGATCACCAGGCGCCGGGCCACGCCCTGCAGGTCGCGGGCCAGCAATTCGTAACGGTCCTTGGCGGTGTGCCGTTGGCGCTGCCATTGCGCGAAGGGATGCGTCGAGGCGGCGATCGGCGCCATGCCGAACTCGGCCGCGATGGCGCCGACCGCGCGGCGCAATTCGGTCAGTTGCGTCGCGACCTCGGCCATCGTGCGGCAGACGCCGGTGCGCACCTCGATCTGCGAGCGCAGGAACTCGGCCGTCACGCGCTCGCCCAGACGGCTTTCGCAGCGCTGGAAGAACTCCGGCGGCGGTTCGCTCACCAGGTCGCGCGTGGCGCGATCGACGAGCAGGTATTCCTCCTCGATGCCAAGAGTGAAGCTTGGCTCGCCGGGGGCCATCTCAGTCGGGCGTGCGCACGCGATAAAGCGCGGGATCGGCCAGCACCGGGCGCAGTGCCGCTGCCAGGCGGTAGGCCCAGGCCTCGGCGCCATGGTGGGTGTCGATCAGATCCTGCCGCACCTCGAACACCGCCATCGGCAGTCCGCGGCCCTTGCCATAGGTGTGCAAGGCGAAGCCGCGCGGTTCGCGACCGGAATAGGGCTGGTTGTCGCCGACGGCAAGGCTGGGATCGTGCCGCAGCTCCGCGATCAGGGGGCGCGCCATGCGGTCGTCGTGATCCCACAACAGGCCAACATGCCAGGGCCGCTGGAAGCCGTTCATCACCGGGGTGAAACTGTGCACCGATATCAGCGCCGGCACCTGGCCGCGGGCGGCGAACGCGGCAAGCCGCCGCTCGATCTCGCCGTGATAGGGCTGGAAAAAGCGCTGCACCCGCCGCCGCCGTTCCGCCTCGCCGAGCGCGCTATTGCCCGGCACCGGCACGCCGTCGCTTGCCACGGGAATAGAGGCGGGCGTGCCGGGGGCGCGGTTGCAGTCGATCACCAGGCGCGACACTCCGCTCAGCACCGCTGTCGCGTCCAGCAGTCCCGCCAGACGCCGGCTGACGTCGGCGGCGCCGATGTCCCAGCCGATATGACGGCGGAGCTGGCTTTCCTCCAGCCCGAGATTGCGGAATTCGTCCGGCACATGACGGCTGGCATGGTCGCAAAGGATCAGCACCGGCCGGCGGCCGGCCGGGTTGACGACTTCGAAGGCGGTGGAATCGTCGAACATGGGCCGGGACTATAACAAAGCCGCCGCGGTCGGCCGGCGGCAATGCAGGCCTGCGGCCAGCGCGACGGCGAAAGGCGCCTCGGCGCTGATATAAGCTCGCGCCATGAAAGAGGCCCGGGATTCGCGCGCCCGCGCAACGGGCGCCGCTGCGTGGCTGCCGTGCGCGCTCGGCGCCAGTTTCTTCGGTTACGCCTATTTCCTGCGCGTGGCGCCCAGCGCGATGATCGAGGACCTGATGCGGGCGTTCGACGTTTCGGCGCTGGCGCTCGGCAATCTCGGCGCCGCCTATTTCTATGTCTACGCCTGTCTGCAATTGCCGCTCGGCCTGGCCATCGATCGGCTGGATGCGCGGCGCATCCTGGTCTGCGGCATCGCCGTCGCGGCGGGCGGCACGCTGTTCTTCGCGCTAGCCGAGGGTTTGCCCGCCGCCTATGCCAGCCGCCTGCTGATCGGCGCCGGCTGCGCCACCGCCTGGATCGGCACGCTGAAACTGGCGATGCTCTATCTGCCGGTCGGCCGCTATGCCCTGGTCGCCGGCTTGACCAACCTGGTCGGCATGGCGGGCGCCATGTCGGCGCAGGCGCCGCTGGCGCTGGTGGTGCAGGCGATCGGCTGGCGCAACGCCATGCTCGCTGCGGCGGCGATGGGCGCCTTGCTGGCGCTCATGCTGATGGCGACGCGCATGCCGACGCGAACCGGTCCGACGCCGCGCCCGTTCGCGGTCAGTCCCTGGCGCGACCTGCTGCGGCTACTGGCGCGCCGGCAGATTTGGCTGATCGTCTTGTTCACCGTCTGCACCGCCTCGCCGATCATTTCGTTCTGCGTGCTCTGGGCGGTGCCCTATGGCATGGCGGCCTATGGCCTCGACCGGCCGACGGCGGGCACGCTCGCCTCCATCGGCCTTCTGGGTTGGGGCATCGGCGGACCGATCCTGGCGCCGATCTCCGAGCGCCTGGGCCGGCGCAAGCCGATCCTGTTGCTGGGGCCGCTTGGCGTCGCGGCCAGCATGGGCCTGCTGCTCTGGCCGGGCCTGCCGCTGGCGGGCGCCTATGCCGCGTTGCTGTTGGGCGGCTGCTGCACCGGCGCGGTGATCTGCGTCTTCGCGGTGGCGAAAGAAGTCTGCCCGCCGAGCCAGGGCGCGACGGTGACCAGCCTGCTGACGGCGGGCATGATGGTACTGACGGCCGCATTGCAGGTGGTGATGGGTTACATGCTGGACCGCTTCTGGGAAGGCGCGATGGCGAACGGTGCCAGGCTCTATCCGGCTGAGGCCTATCGCGCCGGGCTGATGCTGATGCCATGCCTGTCGGTGATCGGATTGGTGGTCTTGCGTTTCGTGCCGGAAACCTACTGCCGGCAACGCGGCGAGTAGGTCCAGGTGAACGCGCGCGCGCTGCTGCTGGCGATGTTCGAGGCCGCCGTCGCCTCGGCGCAGCCGGCGCTCTGCCTGCCGCCGCACCTGCCGAAGCCGCCCGCTGGCCGCACCCTGGTGGTCGGCGCCGGCAAGGCCGCGGCCGCCATGGCCGCCAGTTTCGAGGCCGCCTGGCCGGCGCCGCTCGACGGCTTGGTTGTCACCCGCTATGGCCATGGCCAGCCGACGCGCCGGATCGCGGTGCTGGAGGCGGCGCATCCGGTGCCCGACGCCGCCGGCGTGGCGGCGGCCTCACGGGTGCTCGCCCGGGTGGCGGGCCTGGGGCCGGACGACCTGGTGGTCTGCCTGCTGTCGGGCGGCGCCTCCGCCCTGCTGACGCTTCCGGCGCCGGGCCTCTCGTTGCAGGACAAGCGCCAGGTCAACCGGGCGTTGCTCGCTTGCGGGGCGCCGATCGATGCCATGAACTGCCTGCGCAAGCACCTGTCCGCCATCAAGGGCGGCCGGCTGGCGGCAGCGGCCTATCCGGCCCGCGTGCTGACGCTGGCCATTTCCGATGTGCCGGGCGACGATCCGGCGGTGATCGGTTCCGGGCCAACGGTGGCCGATCCGACGAGCCACGCAGAAGCCCGGGCGGTGCTGGCCCGCTTCGCCATCGTGCCGCCGGCGGCGGTGACGGCACATCTGGCGCGCGCCGCCGACGAGACGCCCAAGCCTGGCGATCCGCGCCTTGCCCGGGCGGAGTACCGATTGATCGCGACACCCGCGCAGGCGTTGCGGGCGGCGGCGGCGCTGGCCACGGCCGCCGGCTATTCCGTCGAGATCCTGGGCGATGCGCTGCAGGGCGAGGCGCGCGACCTGGGCGCCCAGCATGCCGGCCTGGCGCTGGAGTGGCGGCGGGCAGGGCGGCGCGTTGCCCTGCTGTCGGGCGGCGAGACCACGGTGACGCTGGCCGGCAAGGGGCGCGGCGGCCGCAACGGCGAATACCTGCTGGGGCTGTGCAGGGCGCTTGCCGGCGCGGCCGGCATCCACGCGATTGCCTGCGATACCGACGGCATCGACGGCAGCGAGAACAATGCCGGCGCCGTCCTTGCCCCCGATAGCCTGACCCGCGCCGGCGCGGCCGGCCTGTCGGCCGACCAGCGGCTTGCCGCCAACGACTCCTTTGGCTTCTTCCAGCCGCTGGGCGACCTGGTGGTTACCGGCCCGACGCTGACCAACGTCAACGATTTTCGCGCCATACTGATCGACCCGGCTTGAGAGCCGTAACCTTGCATCAGTAAGGTTCGCCGATGCGCCGTCGCCGCAGCACGAAGATCCTGGCCACGCTCGGCCCCGCCAGCTCCGACGCCCCGACCATCGGCCGGCTGGTCGAGGCGGGCGCGGATGCCTTCCGACTGAATTTCAGTCACGGCAATCACGACGATCATGCCAAGCGCCTGGCGACCATCCGTGCGGTCGAACGCGACTTCGGGCGGCCGATCGCCGTGCTGGCCGACCTGCAGGGGCCCAAGATCCGCATCGGCCGCATGGCGGGCGGCGAACAGCGGCTGCAAGTGGGTCAGACCTTCCGCCTCGATCGCGCGCAAGACGAGGGCAGCGGTTCCCGCGCGCCGCTGCCGCACCCGGAGGTGTTCCAGACGGTGCGCCCGGGCATCGACCTGATGCTGGACGACGGCCGCATCCGTTTGCGGGTGGAGGCGGCCAGCGAGAGCGAAATCGTCACCAGCGTGGTCGAGGGCGGCGTGTTGAAGGACCGCAAGGGCGTCAATGTGCCGGCCGCCGTCCTGCCGCTTGCCGCCATGACCGACAAGGACCGCACCGACCTCGCCTTCGCGCTCGAGGCTGGCGTCGACTGGGTGGCGCTCAGTTTCGTGCAGCGGCCGGACGACATGGCGGAGGCACGCAAGCTGGTCGGCAACCGGGCGCTGTTGATGGCCAAGATCGAGAAGCCGGCGGCGATCCAGCGGATCGGCGAGATCGTCGAACTGTCGGACGCGATCATGGTGGCGCGCGGCGACCTGGGGGTGGAACTTCCGGTCGAGGAAGTGCCGGCGCTGCAGAAACGGCTGGTCCGGCTAGCCCGCCGCCAGGGCAAGCCGGTCGTGGTGGCGACGCAGATGCTGGAAAGCATGGTGCAGGCGCCGGTGCCGACCCGGGCCGAAGTCTCGGACGTGGCCACCGCGGTCTACGATGGCGCCGACGCGGTGATGCTGTCGGCCGAGACCGCCTCGGGCGCGCACCCGGTCGAGGCGGTGGCGGTGATGAACCGGGTGGCGGAGCAGGTGGCGCTGGATCCGCTCTATCGCAGCATCATGGATGCCGAACACGCCGACCCGGAGGCCACCGCCGCCGACGCCATCACCGCCGCCGCCCGGCAGGTGGCCGAAACGCTCAGCGCTGCGGCGGTCGTCTGCTACACCACCTCCGGTTCGACCGCCCTGCGCGCCGCGCGCGAGCGACCGGGCGTGCCGATCCTGGTCCTGACGCCGCGGCTCGACACCGCCCGTCGGCTGGCACTGGTCTGGGGCCTGCACTGCGTTGAAACCGAGGACGCGCACGATTTCACCGACATGATCGAGCGCGCCTATACCATCGCCAAGGCGCAAGGCATCGCCGAGCCGGGGCAGCGCCTGGTGGTGACGGCCGGTGTTCCGTTCGGGACGCCCGGCGCCACCAACACGCTACGGATCGCCTGGGTGCCGTAAGCGGAGGGCTAGGGCAATGTCCGTGCAAAACGAACCGGCAGGTTCGGTTGGAACGGAAGCCATTGCCCGACAGCCATGACGGCAGCGCGCTAGGCCCGAGGCTTGTTGAAATCAGTCATGGCGGCGCGCAGCAGGTGGTGCACCTGTTCCAGCGTATCCGTGGTCGAAGCGTTGATCGCCTCCACCGTTTCGCTGTTGGTGCGCGCCAGCAGATCGTAGAAATCGCGCAGTTGCACGATGCTGCGGTCGACGGCGGTCTGGTAGGCGCTGCCATGTTCGGCGGTCGGCGCCGCGTCCTTCAGGCTGGTGAGGTTCTTGACCGCATCCACGATGCGCTGGGAACTGTCGTCGAACAGTTCCATCTGCTTGCGCACGAACAGCTGCATGCAGCGCAGCACCAGTTGATTGGCCATCATCAGCGCCTCAATGCCCTGGCGCTGCACGGTGACCAGTTTGTCGAGCTCGGCGGGACTTGCCATGTTGCTGAACGGGTTGCGGAAGTCGGCGCCTTTCGCGCCCTGGAAACTGTCGCCGCCCTTGCCTTTGCTGTCCATCTTTTCGGCTCCCGTCGGTGACCCTTGAACGATCGGCGGTTGGGTCTTGGCCGCCCCTGGAGCCTTGACGCGTCGCGCTGGCTTGCCGCGCGTCAATTTGCCTGCCGGCGCGTGCTTGCGAAAATGCCCTTTGCGTTCTTCTGCCATAGCGCGTCGCTATCGTGCTGCGGTTATCGTTTCAGATGCGCTCGCCGCGAACTTTCTTGCGCAAACGCTCAACCTCGTTGCGCGCCAGCGTGATATGCGGATGAACCGCCAGCGCGCGCTCATAGGCGTCCAGCGCCTTCGCCTCGTCGCCAAGCTGGGTGTGAATCAGGCCCAGGCCCGACAGCGCACCGAAATGCCGCGGCTCCAGTGCCAGCGTGCGTTCCACGTCGGCGATCGAGGCGCTGAACTCGCCCATCAAATAGTAGAGTGTCGCTCGCTTGTTCCAACCTTCCGCATAGTTCGGCGCGAACTCGACGATGGAATTGAACAACACCAAGCCGGTCGGGTAGTCGCCACTGGACATCGCCTGCAGGCCGCGCTGCATCAAGAGGTCGACCGTGGCACTGCCGCTTTCCAGCCAGACCGCCCAGATGGCCTGCTCGATCAGTCGCGCATCCTCTGACCGCGCCGCTTCCTTCAGCTTGCCGAACAGGTCGCCCAGCCGTCGATCGCCTTGATCCACCATCGCCACGTTGCCGCCGAGTCCCAACACCAGAACGAGGCAGACGAGAAACCTTCGCAACATGCAAGACACAATAGGCGCCGCCGGTCCGGATTTCAAAGTCGGCCCGCCAGTGCCGCTGGCTTGGGCCCGCCCGTCGCCCAGTCCAGCAGTTCCACGGTATGCGCGACCGGAACGGCCGTGCCGCTCGCCAGTTGGGTGAGACAGCCGATGTTGCCAGCGGCGATCACATCGGGTCGCAAGCCCTCGATATGGCCGAGCTTGCGTTGTTTCAGGCGGCCGGCGAGCTCGGGCTGCAACAGGTTATAGGTGCCGGCCGAGCCGCAGCAGAGATGGCCCTCTGGCACCTCCAGCACCTGGAATCCCGCCGCAGCCAGCAGCGCCTTTGGCTCTGCGGTCACCTTTTGGCCATGCTGCAGCGAACAGGCCGAATGATAGGCGACCCGCAAGGCGCTCGGCGCCTTGGCGCGCAAGGTCAGACGCGACAACAATTCGCTAATGTCGCAGGCAAGCTGGGCGATGCGCGCCGCCTTGGCGGCATAGGCGGGCTCCTCGCGCAACAGGTGGCCGTAGTCCTTGACCGTGGTGCCGCAACCGGATGCGTTGATCACGATCGCATCCAGCCCGCCGGCCTCGATCAGCGCGCTCCAGGCGTCGACATTGGCCCTGACCGCCGCCAGGGCGGCGGCGTGCTGGCCCAGATGGTGGTTCAGCGCCCCGCAACAGCCGCTGTTCCTGGCGACCGTCACCTCCACGCCATGGCGCGTCAGCAAGCGGATGGTGGCCTCGTTGATCTCGGGCGCCAGCACCTGTTGTGCGCAGCCGCTGAGCAGCGCCACCCTGAAGAGCCGCGGCTCCCGGGCGGCGATGCCTTGCGGCCGGTCAACCGGCGAGGGCCCGGGCAGCCGCGCTGGCGCCAGGGCGAGCATGGCGGCGAGCCGACCCGGCAAGAGGCTCCGCACGGGCCGTGCGAGCCACGCCCCGACCAGCGCCAGGCGGAACGCCCATGGTCGCGGCAGCAGCCAGCCCAGCAGCCGCCGCAACAGCCGATCGGCCAGCGGCCGGCGGTAATGTTCCGCGATATGGCGGCGGGCGTGATCGACCAGATGCATGTAGTTGACGCCGGAGGGGCAGGTGGTCATGCAGGCAAGACAGGAAAGGCAGCGGTCGACGTGCCGCACCACCTTTTCGGTCGGCGGCGAGCCCTCCTCCAGCATGTTCTTGATCAGGTAGATGCGGCCGCGCGGGCTGTCGAGTTCGTCACCCAGCAGCACATAGGTCGGACAGGTCGCGGTGCAGAAGCCGCAATGCACGCATTTGCGCAGGATCGCCTCGGAATGGCGGGTGTCGGGGTCGGCCAGCTGGCTTGCTTGAAAGGAGGTCTGCATGAGTCAGGGCCCGGGATGCATTCGGCCGGGATTGAGCAGGCCCTTGGGATCGAAGCTGGCCTTGACCCGCTGGCTCAAGGCCGCGAGCGCCGGCGGCTGCGGCTGAAACACCGGCACCGCGGCGCGCACGCCCGCCTCCGCCCGCAGCAAGGTCGCATGGCCCGCGCTGGCGACGGCGCCGCGCACTGCCGGATGCCAGGCATCCTCGGTCGGTGGCAAGGCGAGCCAGACCAGGCCGCCCGCCCAGTCGTAATAGTAATCCAGCGCCGGAAGCCGTCTGGCCAGCTCCGCCACCACTGCCGGCCCTGCGCCGGGCGCCAGGGACAGCCGCCAGAGCTGCCGGTCGGCCGGCAACAGCGACTGTACGTCGCGCACCTCTTGCCAGAAGCCGAACGAGGCCTGGGCGTCGAGCAACAGGGTAGCGCCCTGGCGCGCCAGCAGCTTGACCAATTCGTCGGCGCGGTGGCGGACGGAGGGCGTGGGGCCTTCGAGCCTGACCGCGGTCATGGCGCGCCCTTGGGCCGCCTGCGAGCGCGCCGCCGCCGCGGCCGGCAAATGGGCCAGGCCGGAGACCTCATGCGGGCTGCCTGCCGCCTGGGCCAGCGCGGCAATGGCGGCGCGGTCGTCCTGGCCGAGCAGCAGGACGGTCGCCGTCGCCTCGGGCGCCGGCAGCACTTTCAGCGTCACTTCGCTCAGCGCGGCCAGCGTGCCATGACTGCCGGCCATCAGCTTGGAGAGGTCGTAGCCGGTGACGTTCTTCACCACCCGGCCACCGGACTTGAACGCTTCCGCCCGGCCGCTGACGGCCTTGAAGCCCAGCAGGTGGTCGCGGGCAGCGCCGGCCTTTACCCGGCGCGGACCCGAAATGTTGCAGGCGATCACCCCGCCCAGCGTCTGCCGGCCAGCCGGGCCGCCGCTGATCGCGCCGTAGTCCGCCGGCTCGAAGGCCAATTGCTGGCGGTGCTGCGACAGCAAGCCCTCGATCTCGGACAGGGGCGTGCCAGGGCCCGCCGTCAGCACCAATTCTTCGGGTTCGTAGACAACGATGCCGGCCAGGCCGCTCAAGTCCAGCACCTGACCGGCGGCGACCGGCCGGCCGAAGCCCAGCTTGCTGCCCTGGCCCCGCAGCGCCAGCGGCTGGCCCTCGGCCAGCGCCCAGGCCAGCGCCGCCTGTAGCTCGCCTTCGTCGCGGGGCCGCAGGCCTTGCGCCATCAGAAGCGCGGCAGGTCCGGAAACGGCAGGCGGCCGCCGCTGACATGCAGACGGCCCAGTTCCGCGCAGCGCCGCAATTGCGGGAACACCTTGCCGGGGTTGAGCCGACCGTCGGGATCGAAGGCGCATTTCACGCGCATCTGCTGGTCGAGGTCGTGCTCGTTGAACATCGTGCCCATGAGATCGCGTTTCTCGACGCCGACGCCATGCTCGCCGGTCAGCACGCCGCCCACCTCGACGCAGAGCCTGAGGATGTCGGCGCCCAGCGCCTCCGCGCGTTCGGCCTCGCCGGGCTCATTGGCATCGAACAGGATGAGCGGATGCAGGTTGCCGTCGCCGGCATGGAACACGTTGGCCACCCGCAAGCCGTGCTTGGCCGACAATTCCGCCATGCGGGCCAATACTTGCGGCAGCGCCTTGCGTGGAATGGTGCCGTCCATGCAGATGTAGTCGGGACTGATGCGGCCGACGGCCGGGAAGGCCGCCTTGCGGCCGGCCCAGAAGCGCAAGCGTTCCTCCTCGCTGGCGCTGGCCTTCAGGCTGACGGCGCCGGCAGCCCGGGCGATCGCCTCGACCCGTACGACCAGGTCATCGACCTCGACGGGCGGGCCGTCCAGTTCGCAGATCAGGATGGCCTCCGCATCCAGCGGATAGCCCGCCTGGCAGAAGGCTTCGGCGGCATGGATCGCCGGCCGGTCCATCATCTCAAGCCCACCCGGCACGATGCCGGCGGCGATGATGCGGGCCACGCAGTCGCCCGCCGCCTCGTTGCCGGCAAAACCGATCAGCAGCGCCCGCGCGCTGGCGGGGCGCGGCAGGATGCGCACGGTCACTTCGGTGACCACGCCCAAGAGGCCCTCCGAGCCGGTCAGCACGCCCATCAGGTCATAGCCCTCGGGGTCCAGGTGCTTGCCGCCAAGCCGCACCACATCGCCCGACATCAGCACGACTTCCAGGCCCAGCAGGTTGTTGGTGGTGAGGCCGTATTTCAGGCAATGCACGCCGCCGGAATTCTCCGCCACGTTGCCGCCGATGGTGCAGGCGATCTGGCTGGAGGGGTCGGGCGCGTAGTGGAAGCCGGCCGCCGCCACCGCCTGGCTGATGGCCAGGTTGGTGACGCCCGGCTGCACCACGGCGCAGCGGTTGGCGTAGTCCACTTCCAGCACGCGGTTGAAGCGGGCCATGCCCAGGATGATGCCGTCGGCCAGCGGCAGGGCGCCGCCCGACAGCGAGGTGCCGGCGCCGCGCGGCACCACCTTGACGCCCAGCTCGCCGCACAGCCTGAGGATGCGGGCGACCTGCGCGGTCGTCTGCGGCAGCACCGCCAGCATCGGCGGCTGGCGATAGAGCGTGAAGGCGTCGCTCTCATAGGCGCGCAGCGAAGGCGCGTCGTCGATCACCGCCGCCGCCGGCAGGAAGCGGCGCAGGGCGTCGGCCAGCGCCCCGCGATTGACAAGAGCGCGGCTCTCGGGCTCTGGCATCGCGAGCGGCATGGCATACCCCGGTGGCCGAGACGATGTTAGCGGCTCCCGGACCCAGCCGACACTCTTGGCGTTAGCCTTGGCGGGCCTTGAAGCGGCGCACCGTCTTGTTGATCACATAGACCCGGCCCTTGCGCCTGACCAGGCGGCAGTCGCGGTGCCGTTTCTTCAAGGTTTTCAAGGAATTGGTAATCTTCATGGGGCGCGTCCGCTGGCCTGGTCCGGCAAGGGCGGCGACCATAGGGCGGGCGTCGGCGGCTGTCAACGCGCGGCGTGGGCGCGGTTGACAACCGTTCAAGGAATATTGTAGAATATTACAAGAACATATCGGAGCGCCGAAACATGGTGAACGACCCGACCGCGACAGCGAACCCCAGCCCTTTCCGCAAGCAGGCCAGGGCGCTGCTCGACGAACTGTTGCGAGACGAATTGGCGGCGGCGGGTGCCGCCGAGGCGCATCGTGAAGGTGCCCGGCGCGTGCGGCAGTACTTACAGTTTCGCAAGGATAATCCGCCCGGCACAGCGTTTCCAACGGATCTTGGCACGAAATTCCGCGCCATCGAAACGCGATTGCGCGAAGCCGAGCACGTTCGCTATGAGCAATGGTGGCCAAGCGGTTGCACGCTGGATCGTAACGCGGCGGCTGATGCTATCGGCGGGGCTTTGCCTGCACCTGCTAGCCAGCGCCGTCGCCGTGCGAGCGGAGCAACTGGTGGCGTTTGGCGATCTGCCCGAACGCTGGCGTTCGGTTGCCGTCGCGGCCTTCGCCGATGCGGATGACCCGGTAGGCCGGTCCGCGGACGCCATCAAGGCCGCGGAATTCGATCTCGACTAGGACGGCAGCCCGGAACTGCTGCTCATTCGCGAGGACGGCGAGGGTTGTGTCAGCAACGCCTGTCCGGTCCGCGTGCTACAGCGCCAGGGCGACGGTTGGCGAGTTATCGGCAGCTTTCTCGCTAGTCCCGACATTGTGCGCGTCTATGACGGCCGTGACTTCGGTTATCGCCGCCTGGGCAATATGCCTGCCGTTGACCGCTCGCATCAGGATGGCGTCCCGACCATCCAGGTCTGGTGGCCCGATCGCTATTGGGACCTTCCCCAACTCAACGACGAGGCTTTCAACTGGCCAGGCGAGCCGTTGCGGTTTCGCCGGCCAGCCGCCCGCGAACGGCGCGTCATCGCAACCCGAATTCGGCCTGACCATCCCGAGAAGTCCGCCGATTGGCGGCGGCATGATCGCGAGCATGACTTCCTTGTCGCCGCTGTCGATTTGAACGCCGACGGCGAAAAGGAGCTAATCCTGGCCACGACCAACCCATACTGGTGCGGTTCGGCAGAGTGTCACGGCGAGATTGTGCAGCGGTTAGGACGGCGATGGTCGATGATTGGCCTAATTTCGGTCGGTGCGTTGGAGAACGCCCGGGTACTGCGGGAGCGCCATAACGGCTACGGCGCGCTTCGGTTCATGAGCGTCGTTGTTTGGACCGGCAAGCGGTATCGGGAGTATGGCGAGGGCAAGAGAAGTGGACCCCGGTTTTGGGACCAGGGGCTTGAGTGGAGCCGCGTTCTGATCCGTCATTGTGACGGAGGGAGCGATGGCGAAGACAAGACGGAAGTTTGATGCGGCATTCAAGGCGAAGATCGCC